>NZ_JABFAY010000001.1:0-16619 GCF_017168495.1 Micrococcus sp. KRD096
CCCCCGCGCTGCCCGCCCCCCCGGCGCGCACGGTGCGGTGGGAGATCGCGATCGTCCTCGGCCTCTCCCTGGGGAAGTCGGCGGTCTACGCGATCGTCCAGCTCATCGACAAGGCCACCCAGGCCCCGCTCGGCGAGCAGACCACCGTCCTCAACCCGGCCCTGGCCGACCGCTGGGCCTTCGACCTGACCTATCAGCTGCTCGGCATCGGGTTCGCGCTGGTGCCGGTGGCCCTGGTGCTGCACCTGATGCACCTGCGCGGCCGGAACCCGTTCCGGGTGCTCGGCCTCGACCTGCGCCGCCCCGGCCGCGACCTGGCCTGGGGCCTGGGCCTGTTCGCGGCCATCGGGCTGGGCACGCTCGGCGTCTACGCCGCCGGCCGGGCCCTGGGGATCACGACGGCGATCGTCGGCTCGGCGCTCGGTCAGAGCTGGTACCAGGTGCCGGTCCTGCTGCTCTCCGCGCTGCGGCACGGACTGCTGGAGGAGGTCATCGTGGGCGCCTGGCTCGTCGACCGGCTCGGGTATCTGCAGCGGCTGCGCGCCGCGGGCCTGGCGCGCGATCCGGCGCCGGCCGTGCCGTCGTCGTGGGTGAGCGCCGAGGGGCTGTACCTGCCGACCCGCGCGGCCGTCGTGGTGTTCGCCCTCGCGCTGCTGCGCGGGGCGTACCACCTGTACCAGGGGATCGGGCCGGGCGTGGGCAACGCCCTGATGGGCGTGGTGTTCGCGCTCGTGTTCCTGCGGGTGCGCCGGGTGATGCCGCTGGTCATCGCGCACACGCTGCTGGACGCCGTCGGGTTCGTCGGCTACCCGCTGCTGGCGCGGGCGGGGCTGCTCGGTTGACCGGCCCCGCCCCCGCGCTCAGAGCGTGATCTCACCCTTCGGGGTGCGGAAGGTGACCGAGACGATCCCCGGGGTGCCGGAGGGCGCGACGTACTCGATGTTCACGTCCTGGACCTGGCCGTCCTCGTCCTCGCCGCCCAGCCACTCGGCGAGGCGCTCGGGGGAGCCGGCGATGTTCAGGTGCTCGATGGTGGCCTGCGGCTCGGCCGCCTGCGAGGGGTGCATGTCCTCCTGACCGTCGGCCCAGCGCAGGATGTACGGCAGCTGCGGGTCCGCGAGGGTGCCCTTGATGCCGATCTGGCGCCAGGACAGCTCGCGGCCGTCCGGGAAGCGACGGTTGCCGGGGACGGCCTCGCGGCCGAGGCGGCGCTCGAACCGGCCGATGTCCGGGGTGGCCACGGCCCAGCTCATCCAGCCCCCGCCCTGCTCGGTGCGGGCGCGCACGAGCTGGCCGAACGGCGCGCTGAGGGAGGCCGGGTGGTCCAGGGCCTCGACGACCTCCAGATACTGCCCCTCCGTCATGGGAAACAGTGCGTTCTGGGTGCCGAAACGTGGGTGGACACCGCCCTTGATCCGCTCGATGCCCAGCGTCTCGGCGATGCGGGCGACCGTGGCGTCCAGGCCCTCGGGGCCGGCGGCGTAGGACACGTGGTCCATGCGACAGGTGTGCACTGCGCTGTTCCTCTCCGTTCCCGGGCTGCCCCGGGGGTTGACCTGGTGCGAGTCCAGGGGGTCGAGCCCTTGACGGGTCGGGCGCCCCGTGCGGAGAGCGTATCCGCGTGTGACACGCGTGACGAAATCGTGGCGGGGCGGCGGGCTACACTCGGAGGCACGGTCACGAGAGTCAGCAACAGGCCCCGGCATGCTGACCGGCAACCCTCCTTCCGCGGTGGGGTGCCCCGGGTGACGACCAGGCCGGCCCCACAACGGACGCCGGCAAGCGCGGGCCGATCCCACGGCCCCTCTCGACGGCGCCGGGTCATCACCGGCACCTCGACGACGCCGGTCCCCGGATCGGCACGTCGGCCGGCGGGCGGGGCGGCCGGGTCCGGCCCCTGAACCCTTCAGGAGGGTCCGCCATGACCGACCAGACCACCCCGACCCCCGACGCCTGGGGCTTCTCCACCGCGCAGGTCCACGCGGGCGTCGCCGTCGGCCAGCACGCCTTCGGTGCGACCGCCCTGCCGATCTTCCAGACCACCTCCTACGACTTCCCGTCCGCCCAGGTGGCCGCGGACCGGTTCGCACTCAAGGACCTCGACCCGCTCTACACCCGCATCGGCAACCCGACGCAGGGCCCGGTGGAGGAGAAGATCGCCGCGCTCGAGGGCGGTGTGGGCGCGCTGCTGCTGGCCTCCGGCCAGGCGGCGACGACGTTCGCGATCCTCAACCTCGCCGGCGCCGGCGACCACGTGGTCGCCTCGGCCAGCCTGTACGGCGGCACGCAGAACCTGTTCAAGCACACCCTCGCCAAGGTCGGCGTCGAGACGACGTTCGTGACCGACCCGGACGACGTCGAGTCCTGGCGCGCCGCCGTCCGCCCGAACACCAAGGCGTTCTTCGGCGAGACCCTCGGCAACCCGCGCGGCGACGTCCTGGACGTGCGCGCCGTCGCCGACGCCGCCCACGAGGCCGGCGTGCCGCTGATCGTGGACAACACGCTGGCCACCCCGTACCTGCTGCGTCCGATCGAACACGGCGCCGACGTCGTCACCCACTCCGCCACGAAGTACCTCGGCGGGCACGCCGCGGCCATCGCGGGCGTGATCGTCGACGCCGGCACGTTCGACTACGCGCAGCACGCCGAGCGGTACCCCGGCTTCAACGAGCCGGACGAGTCGTACCACGGCCTCGTCTACGCGCGGGACCTCGGGGTGGGCTCGCCGCTCGGCGCCAACCTGGCCTTCATCCTCAAGGCGCGCGTGCAACTGCTGCGCGACTACGGCTCGGCCATCTCCCCGTTCAACGCGTTCCTGGTGAACCTCGGCCTGGAGACCCTGTCCCTGCGCATGGAGCGGCAGGTGGCCAACGCGGCCGCCGTCGCGCGCTGGCTCGAGGGCCGCGACGACGTCGAGCACGTGGTCTACGCCGGCCTGGAGTCCAGCCCGTGGCACGAGCGCGCCCAGCGCTACCTGCCGAAGGGCGCGGGCGCGTTCGTCTCCTTCGAGATCGCGGGCGGCCGCGAGGCCGGGGCCGCGTTCGTGGACGGGCTCACCCTGCACCACCACGTGGCCAACATCGGCGACGTCCGCTCGCTCGTGGTGCACCCGGCCTCGACCACCCACTCCCAGCTCGCCGACGACGAGCAGCGCGCCGCCGGCGTCACCCCCGGCCTGGTGCGGCTCTCGCTCGGCGTGGAGGACATCGAGGACATCCTCGCCGACCTCGAGCGCGGCTTCGCGGCCGCCGCCCGCCGCGGCGACGACGACGCGGGGGAGCGGGCATGACCGCCGTCGCCACGCGTCCGTCGCGCACCGCGCTGCCCCGCGGCGGCCGCCACCGCCTGCGGGTCGGCGAGCTGCGCACCGAGACCGGCGGGCTGCTGCCCGACGTCGAGCTGGCCTACGAGACCTGGGGCACCCTCGCCGCCGACGGCGCCAACGCCGTGCTCGTGCTGCACGCCCTCACCGGCGACGCGCACGTGGCCGCGCACGAGGAGGACCCGACGCCGGGCTGGTGGGACGCCCTCGTCGGCCCGGGCCGCGCCGTGGACACGGACCGGTGGTTCGTGGTCGCCCCCGCCATGATCGGCGGCTGCCACGGCTCCACCGGGCCCTCGACGCCGGCCCCCGACGGGCGGCCCTGGGGCTCCCGGTTCCCGTTCCTCACGCTGCGGGACGCGGTCGAGGCCGAGCGACGCCTGGCCGACCACCTCGGGATCGGCGCGTGGCGCGCCGTGATCGGCGGATCGATGGGCGGGGCCCGCGCCCTCGAGTGGGCCGCGACCCACCCCGCGCGCGTCGCCGGGGTGGGTGTGCTGGCCGCCACCGCGGCCTCCTCCGCCGACCAGATCGCGTGGGGGCAGGCGCAGACGGCGGCCATCCGCCTCGACCCGGACTTCGAGGGCGGCGACTACTACCCCGGCCCCGGCCCCGTGGCCGGCCTGGGCATCGCCCGGCGCATCGCCCACACCACCTACCGCACGGCGGGCGAGCTCGGCCAGCGGTTCGGCCGGGAACCGCAGGGCGTCGAGGACCCGTTCGGCGCCGTCGTCGGGGTGCCGGGCGGGCGCGGGCGCTACGCCGTGGAGTCCTACCTGGACCACCAGGCGGCCAAGCTCGCCGACCGGTTCGACGCGAACTCCTACCTCGTGGTCACCGAGGCCCTCATGGGCCACGACGTCGGGCGCGGGCGCGGCGGCGTGGCGGCGGCGCTCGCGGACTACCGGGGCCGGGCGTTCGTGGCCGCCGTCGACTCGGACCGGCTCTACCTGCCGGCCGAGTCCGAGGCGCTCGCGGCGGCGCTGCCCGCGCGGCCGCCGGTGCACACGATCGCCTCGCCCATCGGCCACGACGGGTTCCTCACCGAATACGGCCAGGTGGCCGACACGCTGAAGCGCACCCTCGCCCTCTGAACTTTCGTTCGGGAAACGGCGGCGTGTCGCGGCACTGTCGTTCGGGAAACGGCCACCGGTCCCCGCCGGCCGGGCTCAGGGCTCGACGATGTCCAGCGGCTCGGTGTGGTCCGAGCCCTGCGGCATCGGCGCGCCGAAGAGCGGCTCGGGGACGGGGCGCTTGGCCGTGACGCCGTCGCCCGAGGAGACGCCGCGGAGGCGGCGGACCACCCACGGCGCCAGGTGCGTGCGCACCCATGCGGCGTCCGACGCGCGGGCCGCGCGCCACGTGCGCGGCGCCGGCGGGGAGAGGCGCAGGTGCTCGAGGCCGTGCTCCACGCCGAGGGTGTCCAGCACCATCGCGGCGATCGTGTGGTGGCCGAGCGCAGAGAAGTGCAGGCGGTCCTCGGCCCACATCTCCCGCCGGGCGAGGTCCTTGAGCGACCACATGTCCGGCACCAGCGCGTCGTGCCGCAGCGCGATGGTGCGCACGTTCTCGTTGTAGATCGCCACGGTGCCGCGGATGCGGCCGATGACGGGCGTGCCCTTCACGTCGGTCGCGTTGAACAGCAGCACGGTGGCGCCGTCGGAGGCCAGACGCTCGACGACGGCGTCCAACCGGACCGCGATCTCGTCCGGGTCCGCGCCGCGCAGGATGTCGTTGCCGCCCGCGCAGACGCTGATGAGGTCCGGCCGCAGGGCGAGCGCCGGCTCCACCTGGTCCTCGGCGATCTGGTCCAGCAGCTTCCCGCGGACCGCCAGGTTGGCGTAGGCCAGGTCCTCGCCGGGCGGCGTCAGGCGGGAGAGCTCCTCGGCCAGGCGGTCGGCCCAGCCGCGGTGGTAGCCGGGACGGTCCGGGTCCGGGTCGCCGATGCCCTCGGAGAACGAGTCCCCGATGGCGACGTAGCGGCGCCACGGATGGGCGGCGGGGTCGTCGACCGGGGTCGCGTCGGAGGCGTGCGGAGGCTGGGAGGAGGATGGGTTACCCACGGGTAGGATTCTGCCCACGTCGCGCGGGAGGGGTCAACCTCCGGGAGGGGCCGACCGTGCCGCTCGCTAGGCTGGCGGACGTGAACGCGAACCCCACCCCCGCCGTCGAGCCCGTCGTCCGCTGGTCCCGCCCCGAGGGCGAGCGCACCGAGGACCTGCTGATCGTCCTGCACGGCTACGGCGCGAACGAGGACGACCTGTTCGGCCTCGTCCCGCACCTGCCCGAGCACGTCACGGTGGCCGCCGTGCGCGCGCCCCTGCCCCTGCAGCCGGGCTCCCACGCCTGGTTCCCGCTCTCCCAGGACCCCGTCACGGGCGAGCTGGGCTCCACCGCCGAGCCGGTCCGCGAGGCCGTCGAGGCCCTGCACGCCTGGGTGCAGGCGGTGCGCGGGGACTTCCGCACCGTCTCCCTGCTCGGCTTCTCGCAGGGCATGGCGATGGCCACGTCGCTGCTGCGCCTGGACCCGGAGGCCTACGCGTGCACCGTGGCGCTGTCCGGCTTCGTGGTGGACCCGGAGCTCACCGAGCCGCGGCTGCGCGAGCTGTTCACCCGCGACGACGACGTCGCCCGCGTCCGACCGAAGGTCTTCTGGGGCCGCGGCCAGGAGGACCCGATCATCTCCGAGCCCCGGGTCGAGGAGACCCATGCCTGGCTGAACGCCCACGTGGACCTCATGAAGATCGTCTACGCCGGGCTCGGCCACGCGATCAACGAGCAGGAGCTGGGCCACGTGAAGGAGTACCTCGCCCACATGGTGCCGCCCCGCGGCTGACGCACCGGACACGCTCGACGACGGCGCCGCGGCCGCCCGACGGGGCGTCGGCTCAGGCCTGCCCGGCCTGGACGACGAACGCCTCGCCGGCGAACTCGACGACGTCCCCGTCGTGCAGCTGGGCGCCGCGGCGCGTCTCCACCGCGCCGTTGACGGTGACGAGCCCGTCGGTGACGACGTCGCGGGCCATGGCCCCGTCCTCCACGAGGGAGGCGAGCTTGAGCGCCTGGCCGAGGCGGATGGACTCGTCACGGATGGGCAGGGGCTGGGCGTCGGGTGCGTTCGTCTCGGTCATGGTGTCCATCATGGCCGGTAGGCTGGACGGGATCGACCGGCGCGCCGCGCCGGAACGGGCCCGCCGCCTCGAAGGCGGCCGGGCGCCGTCGTCGTCGTGATCCCCTCCCGCCCCGCCGATGAGTACGGAAGTGATGCCCCCATGGCTGCCAAGTCCCCGCTGGACAACGTCATCAACCTCGCCAAGCGCCGAGGCTTCGTGTTCCAGGCCGGTGAGATCTACGGCGGTTCGCGCTCCGCGTGGGACTACGGGCCCCTGGGTGTGGAGCTGAAGGAGAACATCAAGGCGGAATGGTGGAAGACCTTCGTGCGCTCCCGCGAGGACATGGTGGGCCTGGACTCCTCCATCATCCTGCCGCGCGCGGTGTGGGAGGCCTCCGGCCACGTCGAGACCTTCACCGACCCGCTCGTGGAGTGCACCCAGTGCCACAGGCGCCACCGCCAGGACCACCTGCTCGAGGCGTTCGAGGCCAAGAAGGGCCGGCCGGCCGAGGGCATGGCCGAGATCGTGTGCCCGGACTGCGGCACCCAGGGCGCCTGGACCGAGCCGCAGCTGTTCTCGGGCCTGGTCAAGACCTACCTCGGCCCCGTGGACAACGAGGAGGGCCTGCACTACATGCGCCCGGAGACGGCGCAGGGCATCTTCGTGAACTTCCTCAACGTGCTGGGCGCGGCCCGGAAGAAGCCGCCGTTCGGCATCGGCCAGATCGGCAAGGCGTTCCGCAACGAGATCACCCCGGGCAACTTCATCTTCCGCACCCGTGAGTTCGAGCAGATGGAGATCGAGTACTTCGTGCCGCCGGCCGAGGCGGGCCAGCACTTCGACCGCTGGGTCGAGGACTGCTGGGACTGGTTCATCGACCTCGGCATCGACCCCGCGCACCTGCGCAAGTTCGACGTCCCCGCGGACGAGCGGGCGCACTACTCGGACGCCACGATCGACCTCGAATACGACTTCGGCTTCACCGGCGGCGACGGCTGGGGCGAGCTGATGGGCATCGCGAACCGCACCGACTACGACCTGGGCCGGCACACCGAGCACTCGGGCACCAAGATGCAGTACTTCGACCAGGCCAACAACGAGCACTACACCCCGTACGTGATCGAGCCGTCCTTCGGCCTGACCCGCGCCATGATGGCGTTCCTCGTGGACGCCTATGCCGAGGACGAGGCCCCGAACGCCAAGGGCGGGGTGGACGTGCGCACCGTGCTCAAGCTGGACCCGCGCCTGGCCCCGGTCAAGGCCGCCGTGCTCCCGCTGTCCAAGAAGCCCGAGCTGCAGCCGGCCACCCAGTCCCTCGCCGCGGAGCTGCGCGGCCTGTGGAACATCGAGACGGACGACTCCGGCGCGATCGGCCGTCGCTACCGCCGCCAGGACGAGATCGGCACCCCGTTCTGCATCACCGTGGACTTCGACACCCTCGAGGACCAGGCCGTGACCATCCGCGAGCGGGACACCATGGCCCAGGAGCGCGTGGCGCTGTCCCAGGTGAAGTCCTACCTGCTGGAGCGCCTGGTCAAGTGAGCGGGGACGTGACGGGAGCGGCCGGGGCCGCGGGGCACGACGACGACGGCGTGTTGTTCGACTCCGCCGCGGTCGCCGGCGGGGAGGTCGTGCTGCGTCCCTGGCGGCCCGGGGACGACCTGGCCCTGCTCGAGGTGTGGGGCGACCCGGCCAACGCGCAGCAGCACCAGGACCGGGCGATGCTCGCCGAGGACGCGGAACGGCCCTGGCGCCGCGCGCTCGTGGCCGAGGACGCCGGCGTGCCGGTGGCGGCCGGCGTCGTCTACGCCTCGTCCGTGCACCCGCGGCGGCTGTGGCTGTACGTCGAGACCGCGGCCGCCGAGCGGCGCCGGGGCATCGGCCGGGCGCTCGTGGCGGCCCTGCGCGGGCTCGCCGCGGAGGCGCACGCCGCCGGCGCCATCCCGACGACCGCGCTGAAGGCCCGATTCGCCAAGGACGCCCTGGTGCCCGGCGTGGCCTGCGCCGACCCGCAGACCGAGGCCGACAGTGCGACGGGCCGCCCGCCCGTGGACACGGACGCCGTGCGGTCCCAGACCGCCGCACTGGCCGCCGGCACCGAGGCGTTCCTCGTGGCCCAGGGCTTCACCCCCGTGCAGCGCTCCCGCCGCGTCGCGATCGCCCCGGGGGCCATCGGCCTGCCGGATGTGCGCGGGGAGGAGCACCCGGACGGCGTGGTCCTCGAGGAGGCCTCGACCGGCTCCGTCGAGCTGACGCAGGCGGTCGCCGCGTTCTATGACGCCGTGCACGCGTGGGACCCGTCGACCCTGAGCGTCGGGGCCGCCCAGCAGCTGCTGCTGGGCCCGGCCACCGGGGCCGCGGGCGCCGTCGTGCTCCGCGACGCGCCGAAGGCCGAGGGCGGGCGCATCCGCGCGTTCGCGGTGTCCTACACCCCGGAGCGCCAGGACGCGCCGGCCGATGTGCTCGTGGGCTGGGACCCGGAGCTGGGGGAGAAGGACGCGCTGCAGGCCGTGGCTGACCTGCTCGCCCTCCTCGTGGCCCAGTACCCCGTGCAGGTCGAGGTGGACGAGGCGATGGCCCCGCTGGAACGGATCGTGGACGGGCTCATCGGCGGCAACGCGGCGCGGACGCTGGTGGACACGTACGTGTTCGTGGACGACGCGCCGGGCGCGTGAACCGGGCGGCCGTAGCGGACCGCCGGCGCACCCGCACCCTGCGGGGCACCGTCCTGGCGGTGGCCCTGCTCAACGGCGCCTACCTGGTGGTCGAGATCATCCTGGCGGTGGGGATCGGCTCGGTGGCCCTCGTGGCGGACTCCGTCGACTTCTTCGAGGACTTCGCCGTCAACCTGCTGATCTTCGTGGCGCTCGGGTGGACGGCGGCCCGGCAGGCGGTCATCGGCAAGGTCATGGCCGGGATCATCGTGCTGCCGGCCGTGGCGGCGCTCGTCATGGCGGCCACGAAGATCGGCGACCCCGAGCCGCCGGCCGCGGGCGTGCTGCTGGGGGCGGCCGTCGGCTCGCTCCTCGTGAACATCGTGTGCGTGGTCCTGCTGGCCCGCGTCCGCGTCGACGGCGGCTCCCTCACCCGGGCGGCCTGGCTCGCGGCGCGCAACGACCTCGTGGCCGGCGTCGTGCTGATCGCCCTGTCCGGGATCACGGTGCTGACGGCGTCGGGCTGGGCGGACATCATCGTGGGCGTGCTTCTCGTGCTGCTCAACGGCTCCGCCGCCAAGGAGATCTGGGAGGCCGCGACCGAGGAGCACCTGGCGGCCCAGGCCCTCGCCGGCGAGGTCGACGACGACTGAGCGGTTCCTACGGGGCGGCGGGCAGCCGGGCGGCGAGCACCGCCCCGACGGCGGCCAGGCCCAGGAACACCGTCAGCGCCGGTGCAAGACCGACGGCGCCGGCCAGCGCCCCGACCGCCGGGCTGAGCCCGACCCCGGCCAGCCGCATGCACCAGCTCGTCACCGCCAGCCCGGTCTGCGGCCGGAGCCCGGGCGCCTCGTCGCCGAGCGCATAGGCCACGGGCACCACCACGGCGCAGCCGAGCCCCGCCAGGGCCAGCCCCGCGAACGCGGCAGGCACGGCCACCGGCTCGGGCAGCGGCGCCAGGGCCAGCCCCAGCCCCACGACGACGGCGCCCAGCCCCGCCGTCAGCGCCCCGCGGCGTCCCAGGGCGGTGAGGGTTCGGTCGCCCGCGAGGCGTCCGACGAACTGCGCGCCCAGCAGCGTCGACGCGCCGAGCACCGCCGCGGCCGGATCCAGGCCGCGCTCCGTGATCAGGAACAGGGTGGCCCACGCGTTGCCGAACTCCTCCACGCCGAACCCGGCCATCGCGATCACCACGGCGGGGACGAGCACGGCCACGGCGGCGCGGCGGGGGAGGGCTTGGGCGCTCCGACGGTGCGGGTGACTGATCCGCGGCGCCGCGGGCGGACGCCGAGTCCACGGGAGCCTCCGCCAGGAACAGGCGCCGGACCCCCAGCAGTACCGCGACGCACACGGCGCCGTTGAGCCCCAGGTGCAGGGCCGCGGGGCCGCCCACGGTGATGACCGCCGCACCGAGCCCGGCACCGGCGGCCGCTCCGAGGCTCCAGCCGGCGTGCATGGTCGTGAGCACGGGCCGGGCCAGCCGGGTCTACACCTGCAGGCCCTGCGCGTTCTGGGCGGTGTCCACGACGGCATCGAGCACCCCCGAGGCCAGGACGAGGCCCGCGAAGACCCACAGCAGCCAGGCCGCGGCCGTGCCCGCACCGTGCCCGGCCCCCGCGCCCGCCCCGGCGATGTCGAGGACGAGACCGGCCGCCGTCGTGAGCAGGGCGATGGCCACGCTGCCGGCGAGCATGACGCGGCGGGCGCCGAACCGGCGCAGGATCGGGGCGGGCAGGGGCCCGGCGAGCGTGCCGCCCACGGCGAGTGCAATGACGAGCAGGCCGAAGGCGGCCGGGTCCAGGCCGAACGCGGCCTTGGCCTCCGGGTAGTGCGGGATGAGCGCGCCGAGCAGGGCGCCGTTCGTCGCGAAGGCGGCGGTGACGGCCCAGCGCGCGCGACGGGCTCGGGCGACGCCGTCGTCGGCGGTCGGGAGGTGCGGCGGGGCCTCGCTCATGCATCCCAGCCGAGCAGGCGCCAGACCTCCGCCCAGCCGGCGAAGATCTTCGCGTTGTACTCGACCCCGAGCTGGTTGGGGTTGGCGAACAGGACCCAGTCGGCGGCGGCGACGGCGTCGTCGGCGGCGAGCTTCTCCGCGACCTCCTCGGCGGACCCGGCATAGGTCGGGCCGGAGCGGGCGGCGCCGCCCTCGAGCATGCCGGAGGAGTCGCGCGAGGCCCGCTCCCGGCCGAAGTACAGCTCGTCCTCCCGGTCCTGGATGACGAACGCGGAGCGCGTGACCGCCGTGCGGCCCGGACCGGCGTGGCCGGCCGCGGCGAAGGCCTCCCGGTAGCGCGCGATCTGGTCGGCCTGCTGGACGTGGAAGGGGCGGCCGTCGTCCTGCAGGAGCAGGGTGGAGGAGAGCATGTTGTAGCCGTCCGTGGCGGCGCCGGCCACCGAGCCCACGGAGCCGGACCCCCACCAGATGCGGTCCGCGAGCCCGGGGGAGTGCGGCTCGATCCGCAGCGGCTGCGAGCTGTGCGCCCAGCCGGAGGTGAGGTCCGGCGTTGCGATGCCCTCGCCGCGCACGGCCGAGAGGAACCGGCGTCCGCGCTCTCGGGTCACGTCGGCCCAGGTCTGCCCCTCGTCGAGGGCGTAGCCGAACTGCGCCTGGCCGTCGAGGGCGGCCTCGGGTGAGCCGCGGGAGACGCCGAGCTCGAGCCGGCCGCCGGAGATGAGGTCCGTGGTGGCCGCGGCCTCGGCCATGTACAGGGGGTTCTCATACCGCAGGTCGATCACGCCGGTGCCGAGGCTGATCCGCTCGGTGCGGGCGGCCATCGCGGCGAGGATCGGGAACGGCGAGGAGAACATCCGTTGGAAGTGGTGGACGCGCAGCCAGGCGCCGTCGAGCCCGGCGTCCTCGGCGGCCACGGCCATGGCGACGACGTCGTCCAGGGCCTGCCGCGCGTCCGGTTCGGTGCCGGGCCGGTGGATCCAGTGGCCGAAGTTGAGGAAGCCGAGGTGCTTGCGGGTCATGCCGGGTGCAACCGCGGGGCGGGCGGGGCTGTTCCCGGTGCTCGTCTGACCGCCGGCCGGCGACATCACCTGCGGGCAGACCCGCGGAGATGTCGCTGCGGAGCGGTCGATCGCCGCGGCGTCCGCCATACTGGCGGGCATGAGTGAGCAGTGGAGCGAGAAGGACATCGAGCTGGCGAACCGGCTCTTCGACATGGCGCGGGACGGGGACACGGTCCAGCTGAAGGCATACCTGGACGCCGGGGTGAGCACGCGCCTGCGCAACCACGCGGGCGACTCCTTCCTCACCCTCGCCGCCTACCACGAGCACCCGGACACCGTGGCGATGCTGATCGAGGCCGGCGCCGAGATCGAACACGCCAACGATCGCGGCCAGCGCGCCCTGACCTGCGCCACGTTCAAACGGGATGTCGCCTCGATGCGGCATCTGCTCGCGGCCGGGGCGGACCCGGACGCGGGCACCCCCTCGGCGCGTCAGACCGCTCAGATGTTCGCCGGTGCTGACCTGCTGGCGGTGCTCGACGGCGGGGACGCGGCGCCGGCGTCGGAGGCCTGACCCGCCGGGAGGACGGTCTGCCCGTCCCGGCGGGGTGCCTCTGCGATCGCCTCCCAGCGGGCCTCGTCGTGGGGCACGGTGACGCGGGTGCCGGGCGGAATGGAAGAATGGGGTCCGACATGACTTCTTCCCACACCCTCCCCGCCGCGGCGGTGACCGACGCCGACGACGTCGCCGACCTCCACGCCGCGCACTACGCCAAGTCCGCCGGCGCGGGTCGACGCATCACCGACGACGATCAGCTCCACGAGGCCCGCCACCCCCGCCCCGACGACGGACCGCCTGGCCCTGCCCCCGCTGCGGCTGGGGCCGCTGACCATCGACGTCCCCGTGGTGCTCGCCCCGATGGCCGGCATCACCAACACGGCGTTCCGCCGCCTGTGCCGCGAGTACGGTGGCGGCCTCTACGTGAACGAGATGGTCACGGCCCGCGCGCTGGTCGAGCGGAAGCCCGAGTCGATGCGGATCATCCAGCACGACCCGGACGAGGTGCCCCGCTCCGTGCAGCTCTACTCCGTGGACCCGGTCACCACCGGCGCGGCGGTGCGGATGCTGGTCGAGGAGGACCGCTGCGACCACATCGACATGAACTTCGGCTGCCCCGTGCCCAAGGTGACCCGCCGCGGCGGCGGCTCGGCCCTGCCGTGGAAGTCGGAGCTGTTCGCCTCGATCGTGAAGGCCGCCGTCACCGAGGCCTCGAAGAAGGACATCCCGGTGACCGTGAAGATGCGCCGCGGCATCGACGAGGACCACCTGACCTTCCTCGACGCCGGCCGCACGGCCCGCGACCTCGGCGTCGCCGCCGTCGCCCTCCACGGCCGCACCACGCGCCAGTTCTACTCGGGCACCGCCGTGTGGGACGACATCGCCCGGCTGCGCGAGGCCCTGCCGGACATCCCCGTGCTCGGCAACGGCGACATCTGGTCCGCGGAGGACGCCATCGCGATGGTCGAGCGCACGGGCGTGGACGGTGTCGTGATCGGCCGCGGCTGCCAGGGAAGGCCCTGGCTGTTCGGGGACCTGCAGGCCGCCTTCGAGGGCCGCCAGGACCGGTTCCGCCCGACCCTGGGCATGGTCGCGGACACGCTGTACCGCCACGCCGAGCTGCTCGTGGACACCTTCGGCGGCGACGAGACGAAGGCGCTGCGGGACATCCGCAAGCACGTGGCCTGGTACTTCAAGGGCTACCCCGTGGGCTCGGAGATCCGCACCGCGCTGTCCACCGTCCCGGACCTGGCCACGCTGCGCGAGATCCTCGCCCGCGTGGACCGGGACCAGCCCTACCCGGGCGAGGCCGCCGAGGGCCCGCGCGGCCGGGCCGGCGCCCCCAAGCGCCCGCACCTGCCGGACGGCTGGCTCGACTCCCGCGAGCTCAACGCCGAGCAGCAGGCAATGATCCAGGCCGCCGAGCTGGACGTCTCCGGTGGCTGAGCCCACGACGCCGGTGCCCGCCGCCGGAACGCCCGCCGCGCCGTCGTCGCCCTGGACCGGCGCCGCCCACCAGCCGGTGCTGTTCGGCCCCGAGGGCCGGCCCCCGTATGCCGGCCGCGCCGTGCAGACCCCCGGCTACACGCCGTGGGACCGGGAGCGGTGGCTGCCCGAGCCGCCCAAGTCCTCGTACCGCTCTGACTTCGAGCGGGATCGTGCCCGCGTGCTGCACTCCGCGGGCCTGCGCCGGCTGGGGGCCAAGACCCAGGTGGTCGCCCCGGACGCGGACGACTTCGCCCGCACCCGCCTGACGCACTCGCTCGAGGTGGCGCAGGTGGGGCGTGAGCTCGGTAGGTCGCTGGGCTGCGACCCCGACCTCGTGGACACCGCCTGCCTGTCCCACGACCTCGGCCACCCGCCCTTCGGGCACAACGGGGAGAAGGCGCTCGACGCGCTCAGCGAGGACGTCGGCGGCTTCGAGGGCAACGCCCAGACCCTGCGGCTGCTGGCCCGCCTCGAGCAGAAGAAGCTCTTCGCGGACGGCTCCTCCGCGGGCCTGAACCTCACGCGGGCCGCCCTCGACGCCGCGTGCAAGTATCCGTGGACCCGTGAGGACGCCCCGCTGCGTCCGGACGGCACGCGTTCGCGCAAGTTCGGCGTCTACGAGGACGACCTGCCCGTGTTCCGCTGGTTCCGCGCCGGGGTGCCCGGCACGCGCACGTCCATGGAGGCCCAGGTCATGGACCTCGCGGACGACATCTCCTACTCCGTGCACGACGTCGAGGACGGCGTGGTCAACGCCGTGTTCCAGCTCAAGTGGCTGGCCATCCCGGAGCACCGGGAGCG
This sequence comes from Micrococcus sp. KRD096, assembly GCF_017168495.1. Classification (NCBI taxonomy): domain Bacteria; kingdom Bacillati; phylum Actinomycetota; class Actinomycetes; order Micrococcales; family Micrococcaceae; genus Micrococcus; species Micrococcus sp. KRD096. The sequence goes on from NZ_JABFAY010000001.1 coordinate 14,893, forward strand.
CGTCGTGGAGACCACCCGCCAGTGGTACCTGCCGCACACGGACCCGGCCGAGGTCGACGCGGCCCTGGCCCGCCTCGAGGCCACCGACGTGTGGGTCTCCGAGATGGACGGCTCCCGGCGGGCGCTCGCGGCGATGAAGGACATGACGAGCCAGCTGATCGGCCGGTTCTGCAGCGCCGCCTTCGACGCCACGCGCCAGGTGTTCGGCAACGAGCCGCTCACCCGCCACGGGGCCGACGTCGTGGTGCCCGAGGAGACGGAGACCGAGATCGCCGTGATGAAGGGCATCGCGGCGGCCTACGTGATGACCGCGGAGCAGCGCCAGCCGCTCTACGCGCGGCAGCGCGAGGTGCTCGCGGAGCTCGTGACGCTGCTCGACGCGACGGGGGACCGGTACCTCGAGCCGATGTTCGCGTTCGACTGGGCGCAGGCCCCCGACGACGCAGCCCGGCGGCGCGTGGTGATCGACCAGATCGCCTCGCTCACCGATTCGACCGCCGTCGAGTGGCATCACACTCTGGTGCAGGGCGCGGAGTTCCGGCGCGTCTGGCTCTGAGGGGCCGCCCCGGGCCGGTCACTCGCCCGGGGCGACGACGGCGCACGGGCCCGCGAGCCGGACCCCGCAGGCGGCGTCGAGCGGGGGCAGCGCCCCCTCCACGCGGGCCTGGGCCCGGGTGCCGTCGGCCAGCTGGACCGTGGCCACCGAGTCGTGGCCGCGGTAGTCCACGTCCACCACGGTGGCGGGCGTCCAGACGCGCGCGGCCTCGACCCCGTCCACGTCAACGGTCGGGTCTAGGGTGCCGCGCACGTGCTCGGGGCGGACCACCACGAGGTCCCCGGGCACAGCCGTGGCCGCACGCGCCCCGTGCAGGGGCACCGGGCCGAGGGCGGTGCGCCCGATCCGCCGGCCGCCGTCGCGCTCCGGCCCGGTCACGTCCAGCAGCGGCAGCAGGGAGGCCTCCCCGACGAACGCGGCGACCCAGGCGTCGGCCGGGTGCGCGTACACCTCGTCCGGCGTGCCCAGCTGGCGCAGGCGCCCGGCCCGCATCACGGCCGCGCGGTCGGCCATGGACAGGGCCTCGGACTGGTCGTGGGTGACGAGCACGGCCGTGGCGCCGTCCTCCTTCAGCGCCTGGCGCACGTCCCGGCGCAGGCCGCTGCGCAGGGAGGCGTCGAGGGCGCCGAAGGGCTCGTCCAGCAGGATCAGCGGCGGGCGCGGGGCCATCGCCCGGGCCAGGGCCACGCGCTGCTGCTGGCCGCCGGAGAGCTCGTGCGGCATGCGCTCGCCGTGGCCGGCGAGGTCCACGAGCTCGAGGCACTCCTGGATGCGGGCCATCCGCCCGGGCCGGCGGCGGCGCAGCCCGAAGCCCACGTTCTCCGCCACGCTCAGGTGCGGGAACAGGGCGCCGTCCTGGGGCACCACGGCCACGTGCCGGCGGTGGGCGGGCACGTGCACGCGGGGCAGGGCCACCACGGAGCCGGCAAGGCTGATGCGGCCGGACTCGATGCGCTCGAAGCCGGCCAGGCAGCGCAGCAGCGTGGTCTTCCCGCAGCCGGAGGGGCCGAGCACGGCGAGCAGCTCGCCCGGCTCCAGGTCGAACTGCACGCCCTCCAGGACGGGCCCCTCCCCGTAGGAGGCGCCGAGGTCGGCCACGGACACGGCGTGGCCGACGCCGGGCCGGGGACCGGCCGGGCGGGACGCGCGGGTCGAGGCGGCGGGGGAGGGC
>NZ_JABFAY010000001.1:16719-40708 GCF_017168495.1 Micrococcus sp. KRD096
CATTCTGACACCTCGTTCGGGGTCGACGGGGCGCTCGAGCGGCCGCGCACGGCCGCGACGATCCCCGTGCGGTGGACCACCACCCACGTGGGCACCGCGGCGAGCAGCACGAGGGTGAGCGCGTAGGGGGCGGCCTCGGCGTACCGGCCCACGCTGGTGGCGTTCCACAGGCGGGTGGCGAGCGTGTCCATGCCGGTGGGCCGCAGCAGCAGCGTGGCGGGCAGCTCCTTCATGGCGGTGAGGGCCACCAGCGCGACGCCGGCGCCCACCCCCGGCAGCGCCAGCGGCAGGGTCACGCGGCGCAGCACCTCGGCGCCCGAGGAGCCCAGGGACCGGGCCGCCTCCTCGAGGGCAGGGGAGGACTGGGCGACGGCCCCGGCCACCGACGTGACCGCCAGCGGCAGGAACAGGGTGGCGTAGGCGAAGGCCACCATCCACGTGGTCTGGTAGAGCGCCGGGACCAGGGAGACCCCGAGGAACACGAGGGAGAGCCCCACGACGACGCCGGGCAGCCCGTGCGCGAGGAACGCGGCGCGCTCGGCGATCCGGGAGACGCGCCCCGGGTGGCGGGCGGCGAGGATGCCGATCGGCAGGGCGAGGGCGAGGGTGAGCGCCGCGCCCGCGCCCGCCAGGACCACGGAGCCGGAGACGGCGTCGAGCCAGCGGTCCCGGACGGCGGACAGGGACGTGCCCTCGCCCATCCAGCGGACCAGGCTCACCGCGGGCACGCCCAGCGCGGCGCCCGTGACCACGGCGAGGAGCCCGGTGCCGACCCAGCGGGACCGGCCCAGCCGGTGCACGCTGACCCGGCGGACCGTGCGACCGGAGCGGACGCCGTCGTCGGCCCGGCGGGTGCGGGACTCGCCCCAGAGCACCAGCACCGTCAGCAGCACGAGCACGGTGGCCAGGGTGAGGGCGAGCTGCCGGTTGAAGCCCACCTCGAGCGCCGTGAAGATCGCCCGGGTGAAGGTGTCCAGGCGCAGGATGGCCACGGCGCCGAAGTCGGAGAGCACGTAGAGGGCCACCAGCAGGGCGCCGCCGGCGATCGCCGGGCGCACTTGGGCGAGCGTGACGGTGAACAGCGTGGCGGCGGGGCCGCGGCCGAGCGAGCGGGCCACGTCCTCCTGGCCGGGGTCGATGCGGGAGAGCGCGGCCGCCACCGGCAGGTATACGTACGGGTACGTGTAGAGGGTCATCACCGTCACCGCGGCCCAGAACCCCTCGAAGCGCCCCGCCTCCACGCCGGGCAGCAGGTCCGAGACGGACACCCACGTGAACGCCGCCACGTAGGAGGGCACGGCCAGCGGCAGCGCCAGCAGGACGGCCAGCAGGCCGCGGCCGGGCGTGTCGGTGCGGGTGACGAGCCAGGCGGCGCCCACGCCGATCACCAGGCACAGCGCGGTCACCACGGCGGTGAGCGCGAGCGAGGTGGCGGCCAGGGCGCCCACGCGCGGGCTCACGACGGCGTCCAGCCAGGGGCCGAACCCGCCCTGGGCGGTGCGCAGGAACAGGTAGCCGATGGGGACGAGCGCGACCGCCGCGGCCACGAGGGCCGCGGCGGTCAGCGCCGCGGGAGCGCGCCGTCCGCGCGTGCGGCGGACGGCCGGCTCCGGTGCTCGGGGGGTCAGAGCAGGCCCGCCTCCTGGATCATCTGGATGGTGGTCTGGAGGTCGTCCAGGTCGTTGAGGTCCACGTCGGGGGCCTTGACCTCGGAGAGCTCCGGGAAGCCGGCCGGCTGCTCCACGCCCTCCACGAGCGGGTACTCGCCGGTCTCCTCGGCGAAGTACGACTGACCGTCCTCGGAGAGAAGGTACTCCACGAGGGCGGCGGCGTCGCCGTCCTCCTGCTCGCCCACCAGGCCCATGCCGGACACGTTCACCAGCGAGCCGAGGTCGCCGTCGGGGAAGAAGTGCAGGGACGCGCCCAGCTCCTCCGGGGCGACGCCCTTCTCCCGGGCCAGCTCGAACAGGTAGTAGTGGTTGACCAGGCCGGTGTCCAGGGTGCCGGCGTCCACGTCGGCGAGGATCTCGCCGTTCTTCTCGCGGCGCTGCGGGTCGTTGGCGGCGAAGTCCTCGAGCCAGGTCCGGGCCTCGTCCTCGCCCTTCTGCAGGCGAAGGGCGGTGACGAACGTCTGGAAGGACGCGTTGGTGGGGGCGACGCCGACGCGGCCCTTCCACTTCGGATCGGTCAGCTCGTCGACCGACGTCGGGAGGTCGGCCTCGGGGACCTTCTCCTCGTTGTAGGCCAGCACGCGGACGCGGCCGGTCAGGCCGACCCAGTCGCCCTCGTCGTCCCGGTAGGTCTCGGGCACGCGGTCCAGGGTCTCCTGGGCGAGGGGCGTGAACAGGCCCTCCTTGGCGACGGCGCCGAGCGCGCCCGCATCCTGGGAGAGGAACACGTCGGCGGGGGAGCCCTCGCCCTCCTCGATCAGCTGCGCGGCCATGGCGGGGGTCTTGTCGTAGCGGACCTCCACCTCGATGCCGGTCTCGTCGGTGAACTCGTCCAGGATCGGCTGGACGAGGTCCTCGCTGCGGCCCGAGTACAGGGTGACCTTCTTGTCCGACTCGGCGGCGGAGGCGGAGCCGGACGCCGCGCCGGACGCGGAGTCCGAGCCGGAGCCGCCGGTGCCGCCGGCGCAGGCGGTCAGGGCGAGCAGCAGCGTGGCGGACACGGCCGAGAGGCGGACACCACGCGAGAGGGCGCGGGACTGGGGCATGGCAATCTCGATTCGGGAGGAGTGGCGGGGGCGGCGCCGCGGGCCAGGGGTTCCTGGCGGGCCGGCAAGGGGAGCCTATTAAGTCATGCGTGTGTTGTCTATTGCGTCACCATGTGACGTGCCTCGCAGTCGACAAGGCCCCCGACGGCCCGGGCCAGACGCCGGCGACGAGCGCGGGCAGCACCGCCCCGGCCGAGCCGCGCAGCGCGTGCGTCACCGCGCCGCTCAGCTCGGTCTCCACGGGGTTCACCTCGACGACGGCGACCCCGGCTCCCAGCGCCACGAACGGCAGGGACGCGGCCGGCTGGACGATGCCCGAGGTGCCGACGACGACGCACAGGTCGCAGTCCTCGAGCGCGGCGAACGCGCGGTCCCAGGGATCGGCCGGCAGCATCTCCCCGAACCACACGATCCCCGGGCGGATCAGCCCGTCCCCGCACACGGTGCAGGTCGGCGGTGCCTCGCGGAGCATCGCCTCGAGGTCGGCCTCGGAGCCGGCCGTCGCCTCGTCCGCAGGCGCGCCCGGGTCGACGTCGGCGGGGGCCCCGCAGTCGGCGCAGCGGTGCTCGAACAGGGAGCCGTGCAGGTGTGCGAGGACCCGGGCGCCGGCGCGCTCGTGCAGGTCGTCCACGTTCTGGGTGACCACCTCCAGACCGGGTGTGCGGCGCTGCCAGGCGGCGACGGCGTCGTGCCCCGGGTTGGGTCGGCGGGCTCGCACCATCCGGGCACGCCACCGGTACCAGGACCACACGAGCGCGGGATCGGCGAGGAACGCCTCCTCTGTGGCGAGCTCCTCCGCGGAGAACCGTTCCCACAGGCCGGTCTGGGCGTCGCGGAACGTGGGGATGCCGGACTCGGCGCTCATCCCCGCCCCGGAAAGCACCACGGGTCGCTCGGCGGCGGCCACGAGCGCGCGGACGGCGTCCAGCGCGTCAGGGTCGAGGTCGGGGGCGGAGGCGGCGAGGACGGGGTGCGGATCGGCCATGTCCCCAGCCTAGGCAGGCCGCACGGGTGGGCGCCCCCCTCGTTTGGGGGCGGTTTGCGGCGTTATTCCGTCGGAATACCGCCGAATATCGCCCCCGAACCACAGGGTGGGGTCAGGCGACGTCGGGCGCCGTCGTCGGCAGGCCCGTTCCGGCGGCGCGGGCGAGGGCCCGGCGCAGGCCGCGGGCCTTGAGGAGGACCTCGTCGTGTTCGGCGGCCGGGTCCGAGTCCGCGACGATCGCCCCGCCGGTCCCCACGGACCAGCGGCCCCCGGCGAGCACGGCCGTGCGGATCACGACGGACAACGACGTCGTCCCGTCCGCGCTCAGCATCCCCAGCGCCCCGGAGTAGACCCCGCGCGGGGAGGCCTCCCACGCGGCCAGCAGCTCGACGCTGCGGCGCTTCGGCGCGCCCGTCATCGACCCGCCGGGGAACAGCGACCGCACCACGTCCACGGGTTCGATGCCGGCCCGCGCGGTCCCCGTGACCGTGGAGACGAGCTGGTGGACGCTCGCGTAGCTCTCCACCGCCATGAGGGAGGGCACCTGCACGGAGCCGGGCTCGCACACGCGGGAGAGGTCGTTGCGCAGCAGGTCCACGATCATGAGGTTCTCGGCGCGCGTCTTGGGGTCGGCGGCGAGCGCGCGGGCGGCCTCGGCGTCCCCGGCCGGGTCGGCCAGTCGGGCGGCGGTGCCCTTGATCGGCTTGGTGCTGTACCGGCCCTCGCGCCCGGCGAGGAACCGCTCGGGGGAGGCGGAGACCACGGCCCACCGGCGGGAGCCCGTGCCGTGCTCCAGCAGCGCCGCATACGGGGCCGGCTGGTGCGCGGCGAGCTCGTGGAAGAGGACCAGCGGGTCCACGCGCAGCCCGGGATCGGCGTCGAAGCGGGTGGTCAGGCACAGCTCGTAGGAGTCGCCGGCGTGCAGCGCGGCGCGGCATCGGGCGATCTGCTCGGCGTACGCCGCCCGGTCCTCGCGCCACGTGCCCGGCGCCTCCTCATCGGCCCGCGGCCCCGGGACGGCGTCCTGCGGCGGGGGTACGACGGCGTCGCCCGCCGCCGTCTCGAGAGCGCGGCGGGCCGCGGCGAGGGCGCGGCGCACGTCCGCCGCCCAGCGGTCGGCCCCGGCCTCCGCGGTGGTCGGATCGAGGGAGACGACGCAGCAGTGCAGCACCCCGGCCGCGTGGTCGGCCACGACGTAGCGGGACGGGCGCACCCAGAACTGCGCGGGCAGGGGCGCGGGGTCCTCGGCTCGACGTGAGGGCGGTGTCACCCCCAGATCCGCCAGGCCGAGCTCGTAGCCGAGCCAGCCGACCAGGCCGCCGCGCAGGGGGAGGCCCTCGCCGCCGACCACCGGCCGGGGCGCGGCCGCAGCCGCGAGGCCCGCCCACGCGCGGTCCGGATCGGCGGGGTCGTCGTGCCGGACCAGGCGCGGTCCGGGGGAGGGCACACGGCCCTGCTCCTCGCCGAGCACGTCCAGGCCGTCGCCCGCCACGGACCAGCGGGCCTCGGCCGGGTCCGGCAGGGCCGAGTCCAGCCAGAACGACGCCGCCCCGCGCACCACCGCGTGCGCGTACACCGCGGCCACGGCGGTCGCCGCCGTGTGTCCGGCCGCCGCGAGCGCCGCGGCGTCGAGCGCGCGCACGGCCACGTGCAACGGGGTGGCAGCGGCCTCGGACGGTGCGGGGGCGGTGGGCATGGCCCCCAGCGTAGGGGTCAGCCCCCGCCGGGATCGCCGCGGGCGCCGTCGTCGGGTGGGCCGTGCCCGGGGCCGGCGCGTGGGCGGTGCTCGTCGAGCCGGTCCTCGCGCCGCTCCTGCTGGCGACGTTCCTGGTGGTGCCGGCGGTGGTGTTCGGGCTGAGTCGGTTCGTGGCCCACGACGACGTGCTGCTCGTGGGCGTGCTCCTCGTGCTGCTGGCCCCGTGCGTGGACTACGTCATCGCGTTCACCGCGCTCGCGGGCGGGGCGGCCGAGCGGCTGCTGGCGGCGGCTCCACTGCTCATGCTCGTCCAGCTGGTCGTGCTGCCCGTCCTGCCCGTGCTGCCCGTGCTGCTGCGCGTCGTCGCCGGCGAGGCGGCGGTGGCCGTGGTCGACGCCGGGCCGTTCGTCCGTGCCCTGGTCTTGCTGATCCTGGCGCCGCTCGCGCTCGCGGCGCTGCTCCAGTGGGGTGCGGTGCGCGGCCGGGGTGGTGCGCGGGTTCACGGTGGCGATGGTCCCGCTCATGGTCGTCACGCTGTTCACGGTGGTCGCCTCGCAGATCCGCGGGGTGGGGGAACGGCTGCCCGCGCTGGCCGCCGTCGTGCCCCTGTTCGTGGCGTTCGCCGTCGTGATGGTGGCCCTCGGTGTGGTGGCTGCGCGGTGGGCGCGTCTCGACGTGCCCGCAGGACGGGCGCTCGTGTCCTCGGGCGTGACGCGGAACTCCCTGGTCGTGCTGCCGCTGGCGTTGGCCCTGCCGGCGAGCCTGGACCCGGCCCCGCTCGTGGTGGTGACGCAGACGCTCGTGGAGCTCGGGGCGATGGTGAGCCTCGTCCGGCTGGTGCCCCGGCTGCTGCCGCTGCACGGGCAGTCCGCGGGGGCGGGCGCGGGTCGAACCGTGACCTGACCGCCCAGAATGTTGCCTTACCGTGACCGGAATCACGGTCCCGGGTGGCTATGGTGGGCGACATGAGCCTCTCGTTCGTGTCCTCGGCGCGCCGCCGTCACGGCGGCCTGGCGTCGGCCGCGCTGTTCCATCCGCTGGTCGAGGCGGCCACCGGCGCACTGCCCGTCATCGACCCCGCCACCGGGCGCCCCGCGTCCGAGGGAGTGGACGCGGCGCGGACCGAAGCGTCCCGCGCGGCAGGGACCGGTCCTGCACAGGCCGCAGCGGAGGCCGAGCCGTCCACGGAGGCCGGTTCCGCTCGGGGCTGACCGCCCCGCCCCGTCCCTAGAATGGTCCGCATGGCTGGACTGATCGTGCGCAAGGACATCGACCTCGTCCGCGAGCGCACGGATCTGAAGGCCGTCGTGGAGGAGTTCGTCACTCTGCGCTCGGCGGGCGTGGGCTCATTCAAGGGGCTGTGCCCGTTCCACGATGAGCGGACGCCGTCGTTCCACGTGCGCCCCGGCGTGGGCACCTACCACTGCTTTGGCTGCGGCGCGCACGGGGACGTCATCAGCTTCCTCATGGAGTTGGAGCACACTACGTTCACGGAGACCGTGGAGCGGCTGGCGTCCCGCGTGGGGGTGGAGCTGCACTACGAGGACGGCGGCACCGGCCCGGACAAGGCGGAGACGGGGCGCCGTCGTCGCCTGTTCGAGGCGAACAAGGTGGCGGACGAGTTCTTCCGTCGTGCCCTCGGCTCGCCCGAGGCCCAGGCCGCCCGCGACTTCCTCACCCAGCGGGGATTCACGCAGGAGCACGCGACGCAGTTCGGCCTCGGATATGCCCCGCAGGGGTGGTCGCATCTGCTGGACCACCTCCGGCAGCGCGGCTTCCGGGACGAGGAGCTGCGCGCCTCCGGGCTGGTGTCCGAGGGACAGCGCGGCCTGTACGACCGGTTCCGCGGCCGTCTGCTCTGGCCCATCCGGGACATGACCGGCGCGACCATCGGCTTCGGCGCCCGCAAGCTCTACGACGACGACCCCGGGCCCAAGTACCTCAACACCCCCGAGACGCCGCTCTACAAGAAGTCGCAGGTGCTCTACGGGATCGACCTGGCCAAGCGGACGATCGCCAAGGAGCGTCAGCTGGTGCTCGTCGAGGGGTACACGGACGTGATGGCGGCCCACCTGGCCGGCGTCGGGACGGCCGTGGCCACGTGCGGCACCGCGTTCGGCGCGGACCACATCAAGGTGGCCCGCCGCCTGATCTCCGACGACGGCACGGGCGGCGAGGTGATCTTCACCTTCGACGGTGACGAGGCCGGGCAGAAGGCCGCCCTCAAGGCGTTCGACGAGGACCACCGGTTCCTCGCCAAGACGTTCGTGGCCGTGGAGCCCAGCGGCATGGACCCGTGCGATCTGCGCATGCAGAAGGGCGACGAGGCGGTGCGCGCGCTCATCGCCTCGCGGCGGCCGCTCTTCGAGTTCGCGATCCGGGCCGGGCTCAAGGACTACGACCTGGACACCGTGGAGGGCCGCGCCGGCGCCCTGCGCCATGCCGCTCCGATCGTGGCGGGCATCAAGGACGCCGTCCTGCGTCCCGGCTACGAGCGGGAGCTGGCCGGCTGGCTCGGCCTCGACCCGAACGCCGTGCACCGCGCTGTGGCCGCGGCCGGGCGCGCGCCGCGGCGGGGGCCCGAGCCCGAGGCGCGGCCGGCCCCGGCGGACGACGGGCAGGCGATCGGGCCCCAGGGCCGCCACGGGGAGGCTGCCGCCCCGGCGCCGCGGATCGTGGTGCCGGTGGATCCGCGCGACCCCGTCGCCCGCCGGGAGCGGGAGTCCCTCGAGGTGGTGCTGCAGCATCCGACCCTGCTCTCCGCGGAGCAGTGGACCGCGCTGTACGCCGCCCGCTTCACGGTCCCGCAGTACGCCGCCGTCCACCAGGGCGTGAAGGTGGCCGGGTCGGCGGGGGCGACACCGCAGCGCTGGGTGGACGCCGTGCGGGACGCGGTGCCCCAGGAGGTGGCCGGCGTCGTCTCCGAGCTGGCCGTCCGCGACCTGCCCGCCCGCACTCCCGAGGATGTGGACCGGTACTGCCGGGACATCATGAACCGCCTGTTCGCCCTGCAGATCGTGCACCGCAAGGAGGAGCTGCTCGGGCGCCTGCAGCGGCTCGGCCCCGAGGGCGACCCCGCCGAGTTCACCCGCCTCAACAGCGAGCTCATGGAACTGGAGGCGCGCCGCCGGGCCCTCCGAGCCGACGACTGACCCCCACCCGTTTTCGTTCGGGAAACGGCGGCTTCAGGGGCGTTTTCGTTCGGGAAACGGCGGTCCGCCAGCCGCGCGGCGTCAGTGCTCGTCGACCGTGAGCACCTCGCCGGACGTGGCGTCGATCTCGACCTCGGGGCCGTCGGAGCCGTCCTCGCGGTCGAACCCGACCTCCCACTGGAGGGTACCGTTGTCGTCGTCCAGGTCCATCTCGTCCAGGGTCACCCCGTCACGTCCCTCCCGGGCGGTGTCGAGTGCCTGCTGGGCGGTGACCTCGGCGTCCTTCGTCTTCTGGACGTCCTCGAGATCCGACTCGCGGTCGGTCTCGGTGATGTCGCCGTCGGCGGTGACGTCCAGCTCCTTCACCTCCTCGCCCACCACGACGTCGACCTCCCAGGTCGTGTCATCGTCGTCGGCATCCACCGCGACGATGATGCCGTCGCCGTACTTCTCCAGGACCGCGTCGATCACGGCGTAGGCGGGCTCGTCGGCCTGGCCGGTGGCCGAGCCGCCGCCGGCCGCGGAGGCCGTCGACGAGGCCGAGTCGGAGGAGGCCGACGACGACGCCGAGGCCGACGTTGTCGAGGCGTCGTCCGTGGCGGGGGTGCTCGCCACCGCCGAGGAGGCGTCGACCTCCGGCGAGGCGGAGCCGTCGTCGCCGTTGTCGGCCGTGGTGCCGCAGGCCGCGAGGGCGAGCGCGGCCAGCACGCCCGTGCCGGTCAGGGCGGTCTTGCGCGTGAGGGTCGTGATGGTCATGGACACGTCTCTCCTTCGGGTCCGTTCCTGATGGTTCTGGGAATGTCCTCGCACCATAGGCCCGCCGGAGCCGTGCCTGGCAAGGGCCCGGTCCCCGGGCGTGGGCAGGACGACGACGGCGCCCCGCGGCCGGGTGGCGCGCAGGCGGGTGGCTCTGGTAAAGTTCCATCCGTTGTCCGAACGGCTCCGGCGGTTCGCGGCACATTCCCCCGTAGCTCAACGGCAGAGCATTCGACTGTTAATCGAAGGGTTGTTGGTTCGAATCCAACCGGGGGAGCGATCCTGAGGCCCCTGCACCGACCATGTCGGTGCGGGGGCTTCTTCGTGCCTGGAGGACGACCGGGCCGAACAGTTCAGCGAGCGTGATGTCGAGCCACCCCGCGATCGAGGCCAGTTCGGGGAACGTGAAGTCCTGCTGTCCGCTCATCCGCCGGCTGACCGCGCTGCGTGTCAGGCCCATGTGCCGGGCCATGTCGGACTGGTTGACCTGCCGGCGGCCCATCCAGGCGCGGATCTCCGCGAGGAGCGCGGTCTTGATTTCTGACTCATCCATGTGTCCAGCGTAGCGAAGGGCAGGCCAGTCGTCATGGGATACGAAAAAAAATTGCTACATAAGCAACACACGGCTTGACCAGTGTTGCGGGTAGCACAACACTGGTGGCCATGACGAGACAGAAGCAGTTAACTCTGCAAATCCGCTCCAGGTTGGCCCTGGCCGACAAAAGCATGGGGGACCTGGGCGAAGCCCTCGGTCTAAGCCGCGCATCGGTGTCAGCACGTATGAACGGGCACCGCGATTTCACCTTCACGGAACTCGAGACCGTCGCTGACTTTCTTGGGTTGTCGATGCGAGACCTCTTCGTGTTCGAGGCCGAGGAGGGGAAGCCGTGACGGCGACAGTGGTTGACCCTGACCACGGCGCGTCCATGACTGCTGCGGCAGCGCGTGACCTCACGGACCAGATTAAGACTGGCATGGAGTCGGTCTACCACCTCATCCGTTCGGCATATCGAGGACGGGCCTGGGCCGTTCTTGGCTACCGCAGCTGGGACGACTACGTGACCCGTGAGTTCGGAAACCTCCACCTCCGTCCGCCCTTGGAATATCGGCAGGACGTGGTCCTCTCACTTCGTGAGGCCGGCATGAGCGCACGCGCCATCGCAACCGCCACTCAGTTGTCTAAGAGCACCGTGCACCGGGAACTCGACGCGACGGCGGGTCGAGATGTCCCAAATGGGACACCTGGAAACGCTCGGCGGGTGACTGGCACGGACGGGAAGACCTATCAGCCGGTGCGCGAGCGAGCCGCGACGTCGTCCGAAGGGCCAGAGGCGGTGCTCGAGGGCCAGATGGGCCTGGACTCGGTGCTGGACATGCCGGCCGAGGACTTCGGGATCGAGCCGCTGAACTTGGTCCGGCACGACGAGGAACAGAAGGGCCGCGCGCGTCGTGTGCTGACTGCGTTCAACGGGTCGGGTGCGGCCGCGGTGCCAGCGCTGATCAAGGCGGCTACCCCGGTGGCCTCGCTGGTGTCGCCCGTGACGGGCAAGGCGCTGGTCGAGGACGAGGACCTTCACGGGGTCGTGTGGGACTCGGTGCGGTGCGTGCGGACTCTGGCGCACGTGATCCGTTCTGTGGGGCATGTCGAGGGCGAGTCCCAGGCAGAGATCCGGTCGACGCTGCGGGATGCGGTGGACGACCTGGACGAGGTGCTGAAGAAGATCGAGGAGGGCACGCGATGAGCGCGCAGCAGATGTGGGAGGCCCGAACGTTTGGGCCGAAAAGGGCGGAAGCCCCGAGCAGCGGGCAGGCTGTCGGGGCTTCCGAGAACGCTCAATCCGAGACGGTGCACATTCCAAAGAACACGCTGGTCGAGCACTCGAAGGATAGCACCGGGGCGCGGCCCACGGGCAGTGGGATTCGGGCGCTTCCGCGCCGGGTGAACCCGAACGATGGCCGGTTCATCCGGGCTGTGGTGGCCGGGACCGCTGTGGCCGGTCTGGTGGCGTTCTCCATCTCGTTCGCGGCGCTGTACGAGGTCGCGGCTTGGCTGGGGCTGCCGCCGTTCATGCATTGGGCAGTGCCGGTCTTCATCGACCTGGCGATCCTGGTCTACGCGGGCTCCGTACTGGTGCATGAGTCCCGAGGGGAGTCCGCGCGGGCGTCGTGGTGGGCGCTGGGAGCGTTCACGGGCCTGTCGATGATCGCCAACGGGGCGCATGCGTGGAGTGCTGAGAACGCGAGCGTGTGGCAGTCCGTGGTTGGAGTCCTGATCGCGGTGATGGTTCCGGTGGCGGTGTTCGTGGCCACGGATCAGCTGGCGCGGGTCGCGGTGGAGAACCCGGACTCGCGGCGGGCCGAGCGCGCATCGCAGGTGTCGGAGGAGGCAGAGCAGCTGAAGGCTCAGGCGGAGCTGGATCGTCAGCGCGCGGAGCTGGAGGCCGAACTCGCGGCGAGCCGCCGGCAGATCGAGGCTCAGCGGCGCGAGGCCGAGCGGGAGGCCGAGGTGGCCGAGGCTCGGCACCGGCAGGAGCTGGAGCGGATGGAGCGTCAGGCCGAACTCGAGGCCGAGCGCGATGACCGTGAGGTTCAGCAGGCCGTGGTCGAGGAATCGCAGGTCGCCGAGGGGGTCGAGGTCGTCGAGGCCGGGGCGGCGTCAGAGCCGGTCGTCGCAGTGACGAAGACGGTGGAGACGGCATCGGGTGCGGACATCACCGCGTGGATCGTGGCCCGTGCGCAGGAGGGCCAGGTGCCCTCGGCGGCGGAGGTCGCAGAGAAGTTCGGGTGTTCAGAGCGCACCGGGCGTCGCCGCTTGGCCGATGCCCGTGAGGCGCACGCCGAGGCGTTCGGGACCGGGGAGGAGCAGGCATGAGCATCGAAGCGATGAAGTGGGCGCAGAAAGTCGCGGAGACGGGCCAGCTCAACACCGGCCAGGCGTTCGTGCTTTTGCTGCTGGGTGACCATGCGGACGAGGCGTGGTCGTGCCACCCGAGCCAGGAGTTGTTGGCCCGGCGGTCGGCCCAGACGGTGCGTTCGGTGGAGCGGCACATCGCCCGCCTGCGAGACCTGGGCCTGGTGGACACCGAGTCTCGGTACGGGGACGGGCGCGGTCGGATCGGCTTGAGGTACTACCTCCGCGAAGAGGCCCTGAACGGCCTTGTCCAAGACCCCGAGACCCGCATGAACACGCGACCCGACAACCTGTCGGGTAAATCTGAGACCCGCATGAACACGCGACCCGACAATCTGTCGGGTAAATCTGAGACCCGCATGAACACGCGACCCGACAACCTGTCGGGTAAATCTGAGACCCGCATGAACACGCGACCCGACAACCTGTCGGGTGAGTCGACTCAACCGACAATTTCGGCGGACTCACCCGACAATTACGACTTTGCCGACTATAAGGATCGCGCGCGGACTAACCCTCAAGAACCCTCATCTGTCCGTCCGTCAGTCCGTCAGTCCGGTGCAGTGCGCGCGGAGACGACGACGGACGACGGACGACGGACCGATCAGGCCATCGACGGTGGGGAAGGCGTGGGGCTGGTCCATCGGGGTGTGGTTCTGGCGGATCTGGTTCAGCGGGTGCCGGCGGCTGCGGACCTCGTGGACGAGCAGCTGCGGTCCATCGTGGACGTGGTCTTGGCGCGGGCCTCGGGGCCGGTGCGCAAGCCCACGGCGTTCGTGGCGCGGTCGTTGGCCTCGGAGTTCGAGGAGTTGGTCGCGGTGACCCGGCCCCGGCCGGTGGCCGTGACTCAGGCTCCGGCTGCTTCGGGGCAGGTGCGTGAGCTGCGGACCGGTGAGCCGTGCCAGGACCCGGACGTGCATGTCCCGGCGTATGGGCAGGCTGTGCTTGCGGATTGCCCGCACTGCCGGCTGGAGCGTCGGGCGATGCCACGGGCGTTGGTGGAGGCGGTGGAGTGATGGCCGGGCAGGCGGACCGGGTGGCTCCGGCGGGGATGGTGCTGGTGACGGGTGACGAGCTGGCGGAAGCGGTGGCCTCGGTGCGAGGCACGGTGGTGGCCGTGCTCGGACCCTCGGGCAACGGCGACGTCGTGGAGGACGTGCTCCAGAGCACGTGGGAGTCCGCGTGGCACTCCCGGGAGCGGTTCGATCCGGACCGGGGTTCCCTGCGGACCTGGGTCGGCACCATCGCCCGGAACCGGGCGGTGGATCATCTGCGGGCGGTCGGCCGGTCGCGGGCGGGCCAGGAGGCATTGGAGGCTTCCGCGGTGGCGCGGGAGAAGACTGCGGTGTCGATGGTCATGGAGGACCCGGCTGAGGCTGTGGTTGAAGCGCTGGCTGCACACCGGGAAGTCGCGGAGGTGATGCGGGTGGTCGAGTCGGTCATGGAGTCCTCGGAGATGACGGCCCGTGCCCTGGCCGTGGTGTTGGCGTTCGGGGATGACGTCGTGGCGGCATCGGAGGCGATGGGCGTCTCGGTGACCGCACTGCGTCAGGCCCGGCGTGAGCTGGTGCGCTGTGCCCGGGTGGTCCGGGCGGCGCAGGAGGTGGCCCGTTCGGGGCAGGCGGTGACGATGCGCGTGCTGATCGGCTGCCTTCCCGACGACGGGGACGCGGGGGACTGGGCGCGGCAGGTCGCGCTGGCATGCGCGCAGGCGGGGGGCCGGATGGAAGCGGTCACGGTCGAGGACGTCATGCAGGCCACCGGGTTCAGCCACTCCACGAGTCGGCAGTACCTGGCCGAGACACGGCACCTGCTGAGGGTGGCGACAACGGTGATCCGAAACGAGAGGGCAGAGAAGTGAGCGATCAGACGGAGTTCGAGCAGAGCCATGACGTGCCGGAGGGCCAGGAGCCGCGCGTGGTCTACGTAGAGCGGGACCGGGGGCTGTTCTCGTCCGTGCGGCGGCTGCGCCAGCGCACGGGAGAGGCCGGGCGTCGGTGGGTGGCGGAGTCCGTGGACGCGCCACTGCCGACGTCGTGGCAGGAGCGTGTACCGGCCGGGTGGGACTCGGCCCGGGGTCGGTGGGTGATTGCGGCCGTGGCGCTGGTGGTGCTCGTGGTGTGGGTGCTGGTGGTGGTGCAGGTGATGGCGGGCTGACAGACCTTCGCGGTGGCGACCGCGAATCCAGGACGAGACACGGCAACGAAGCAAGAGCGGGTCGGACGAGCGACGAGGAGTCGGACATGTTGAACGGAATCAACCCGGACGGGCTGTCGGGGTGGTCACAGATCAGTGGATGGGTGGTCGGGACGGCGCTGGTCGTGCTGATCCTGGCGGTGGGTGCTGGCGTGGTGTTGGCGGTGTGGGGCAGGGCCTGGTTTTCGCCTGGCGGGATGCGGAAGGGGTGGACGATGGTTGAGCTGGGGGGCTGGGCTGGGGACGAGCGAGCTGATGCCCGCCGGGGCCAGGCCGCAGTCGGTCGCGATCGAGAAGAACGCCCCGAAGCAGACCTGCAACCGGCAGGCGGTGCGGGACTTCGACAAGGAGGAGCCGTCGCCGGATCGGGCAGAGCGTGAGCGTGTGATCAGTGCGTTGCTCGGTGGACAGCCCGCGTTGGACGGGTACGAGTGGGGCAAGGAGGCTACGGGCACGGAATCCTCGTACACGGTCGTCACATCGGTGAAGTGGTACGCCACGGGCGAGGTGAACGGGTCGGGTGAGCCGGACTGCTCGGCACAGAACGAGGCCACGGCCGAGTGCTCGCCGGTCGAGGTGCACGTGGCGCGTCAGTCGCTGACCAACGGTGCTCAGACCGGGCGGACCCTGACGCTGACGCGGGGTCAGAACTGCTCTTAATCTGATCTGCGAGTTGCCCCCACCTGCTGCGGATGCAGCGGGTGGGGGCTTTCTCGTGTGCGGGCCAGGTGACATGCGTGGCGGTGGGGCGCGTCGTACATCTGGCAGCGGGCGGGAGTTGCCCGTTCGGCCCGGAAGGTATCCAGGCCGTCGTCACATCACATCCCTACGGGAGGACCTCTGATGAGCAATCTGATTCACGCGGCCACCACGGTGGCTGCCGGTGTCCCGGACATCGCACCGAGCTTCAACGGGCCGTGGATGCCCACCATCCAGAACATCACGGGCCTGGCGTTGGGCACCTTCCTGGTCATCCTGATCGTCGCCGTCGGCATCGGCGTGCTGGTCTGGATCTTCGGCAAGCTCTCCTCGAGCGGCCGCGCGCAGGACGTGGGTATCAGCTTCGTGGTCTGGGGCATCGTTGCTGCGGCCCTGATCGCCGGTGCTGCGAGCCTGATCGGCTGGGGCGCTGGCCTGCCGCTGTTCTGAGGTCCTGAGCGCACTCACGGAGGGAGAGAACGATGTGGGAGAAGGACTTCGAGGAGTTCATGCGGGGTTCGATCCTGGGGCTGGCGAAGGCCGCTTCCGGGCTGATCGAGCAGGCTTTCTCCGTGGGTGCGCTGACCCCGGAGTGGTGGGTCACGGTCGTCGGCGGGCAGGTCACTACGACGGTGGCCGGTGGCGAGAGCACGGTGATCGACCACCCGGGGATGCTGAACATCATCGTGGTGGCGATGATCCCGCTGCTGATGATCTTCGTGGCCGTGCAGGTCGTGCTCTCGGCGGTGCGCGGGTCTACGGCCGGCATGGTGCGCGCGTTCCTGGCGGCGGTGTTCAGCATCCCGGCGACTTACGTGGTGGTCGGGCTGGTGTGGATGGCGATGGGGGCGACCCAGCAGCTGACCTTGTGGATCTTGCGGGTCGGTTCCGGTGGCACCGATGGCCAGGACGAGGCGGTGGCCGGCGTGCTGGGGCTGTTCGGTCTGACCTACGACGCCGCCAACGACAAGATCCTGCTGGATGAGAACTTCGCGCAGTGGGAGATGGCCAGCGAGAACTCGGAGAACGGGATGATCGTGGTCGCGGTGATCATCGCGCTGGTGATCTTCTTCGCCTGCTTCGTGCTGATGGCGATGATGATCTTCCGTCTGGTGCTGATTCTGATCTTGGCCTCGTTCGCGGCCCCGGCGATCTTCTCGTTGGCCCTGGAGCCGGCCAAGGCGCTGGCGGGGCGGTGGCTGTCGATGATGCTGGGGCTGATCATGGCCGGGCCACTCGCAGCCGCCGTTGTGCGGCTGGGCATGGCGATGGCGGCATTGTCCACGGATTGGGTGCAGACCGTGGCTGGCATGGTGCTGGTGTTCGTGGCCGCGGCCATGCCGATCTTCATGCTTGCAGTCACCGCGTGGCTGGCCGGCGGTGCTGGCCAGGCTGAGCAGGCGGGCGTGATGGCCGCGAGCCGGGCCGGGCGTGGAGCAATGAATTCGATGCGGGGCGTTTCGGCGCGGGCTGGCCGGATGCGCCAGCGTGCCGGGGCGATGGTGATGCGAGGAGGCCGCTGATGGCAACGATGATTCAGGAGTCGATGGACTCGGAGTACGACGACGTCCGATTCCCCCAGGAACGGACTCAGGGACTGATCCTGGGGCTGACCCTGGAGCAGGTGATCGTGGTTCTGGCCGGCGTGCTGATCGGCATGGCGTTCATCCTGCGTGGCGGGCCGGCCATGCTCGTGGGTATCGGGCTGATGGCCGTGATCGGCGCGTTCGGCGCGACCCGGTTCCGTGGCCGGTCCCTGCCTGGCTGGGTGTGGGTGGCGATGCAGTACCTGCGGCGCGGGGCAACGGATCAGCTCGAGTACCGCCAGGGGATGGCCCCGGCACACGTGCTGGAGCTGGTGGACGGCGAGCCGCAGGCCCCGGTGAGCGAGGCAGGGCCGCAGGCTCAGCGCGATGCGAAGGGGCGGATCAAGCCGGGTGAGCCGGCACGGTTCCGGCTGCCGGGTGTGGCCGGTGAGCTGATGGTCTACGCGATGCCCAACGGGGCCGGGTTCGTCTGGGACCCGCGCGCCCGGGAAGCGGTGGTCTGTGCGAAGGTCATGACGACGCGGGGCTTTGACCTGGAGTCCTTCGACGCTCAGGAGGAACGGTCCCTGTCGTGGGGATCGTCGCTGGCGGCGCTGTCGCGTCTGCCGGGTGTGGTGCGGATTCAGGCGTCGGATCAGACGACGCTCATCTCCGGTGCGGCCGTGGAGGACTTCTACGAGTCCAAGCAGGAGGGCGCGGGCCGGTCAGGGGCAAGCGTCGACCCGTTCCTGGACCAGGCGTTCCGTGAGCTGATGAAGGAGGCCCAGTCGATGCCGGTGCACGAGCAGTGGCTGACGCTGGTGGTCTCCCCGTCGAAGATCACCTCGCAGGTCAAGGCGCTCGGCGGGGGCACCCCGGCGCTCATGGAGCACATGCTCAAGCTGATGACGACGGTGGAGAGCACGCTGCCGCGCTCGGGGACCCAGGTGACCGCCTGGCACTCTCCGCGCACGCTGGCCGGTCTCTCGCGGTCGGCGTTCGACCCGGACGCCTCGGTGATGGTCTCGACCATGAAGGCGGACGGGAAGACGGCGGGTACCGCGCCCTCGAGCGCGGGACCGATGGCCGTGGAGGTCCATGCGGGCCACATGGTCACGGACGGGAACTACCACCGCACCTACAAGGTCTCCGAGCTGCCGCAGAACCTGGCCCGGCTGGGGTTCCTGGACGAGCTGGTGTTCGCCGGGGACTTCCGGCACACGGTCTCGGTGTTCCTGGCTCCGGTGGAGCGTGGGGCCGCGGTGCGGTCCGTGCAGCGGCGCAAGACGGACTGGCACACGAACTCGCGGCTGATGAGCAAGCTCGGGCGCATCGGGTCGTTGGAACATGACCAGTCCCTGGAGGACGTGGAGCGCGAGGAGGCCGAGCTGCGGCGTCGGCACACGGGCGTGGATGTCGTCGTGCTGGTCACGGTGACCGGGTCCTCGCGGTCCGAGCTGGAGTCCGCGGCTGCGGAGGTCGTGGCCTCCGGGATCACGGCCGGGTGCGAGCTGCGCCCGGTGTGGATGGAGCAGGACGCGGCGTTCGTGGCCGGTGCCCTGCCGTTCGGAAGGATGAAGCTCTGATGCGTGAAGAACCGAAGGTCGATCTGTTCCAGATCATCGAACCGGGCAAGGACGAAGCCCGAGAGGCCAAGCGTGCGGCCCGGGAGCTGGAGCGAGGCCAGCGGGCGCTGCGGAAGGCGATGGCTGCGCAGGCTAAGGAGGTGCGGTTCCCTCAGCCGCAGTGGGGCAAGGCCGGACCGCGCGGGGCACGGCAGCTGCGGGGGATGCGCACGCTGGCCCCGCGGCCGGTCCGCACGACGACGCATACGGCCTCGACGGCGTACCCGTTCGTGGCCGGCCCCGGTCTGGGTGCGCGCGGGCTGATGATCGGCAAGGACATGCACGGCGGCGGCGCGTTCTGCTTCGACCCGTGGGCACTCTATGAGGCCGGGATCATCTCGGGCATGTCGATGATGCTGTTCGGTCAGGTGGGCACCGGGAAGTCGTCACTGGCCAAGTCGCTGGCGGTGCGGCAGGTGCTGGCCGGGCGCAAGCTCTCGGTGGCCTCGGACAAGAAGGGCGAGTGGACCCGTGTGGTCAAGGGCCTGGGTGGATCGGTGATCCAGGTCGGCCCTGGCCTGGACACGCGCCTGAACCCGTTGGACCCGGGCACCCGGCCCTCGACGGACGTGCAGGGCGAGCTGATGACGGATCGGGCGTGGGCCTCGATGGTGCGGACTCGGCGCATGTCCATCTTGGTGGCCCTGGTGAAGATCCTCACCGACCGGGACATGACCTCGCCCGAGCACCATGTGCTCTCGGCGGGCCTGGACGCGGCTGTGGCGGTCGCGGACGCCGAGGGACGTCCGCCGATCATCCCGGACGTGATCCGGGCGCTGGACGCGGCCCGCACGGACCCGGACGCGATGAAGGCGCAGGCCGCGTCGGTGACGATGATGACGCTGGGCCGCGTGTCCTCCGGCGATCTGGCCGGCATGTTCGACGGGGAGACCACGGTGGTCCTGGACGATCAGGCGTGCGCGACGAGCATCGACACCTCCGCGTTGCTGGGTGCCTCCCCGGAGGCGGTGCGCGTGGTCAACGCGTGCGCGGGCGCGTGGACCGAAGCGATGGTCACCACGCGCGACGGCGGGCAGCGGATCGTGATCTACGAAGAGGGCTGGGACAACATCAGCTCCGAGGCCGACCTGCGGCGCATGGTCGAGCAGTGGAAGCTCAGCCGCGCCTACGGCATCTTCAACGTGCTTGTGCTGCACAAGATCGCTGACCTGGACATGGCTGGTGATCAGAGCTCGAAGATGGCCGCGATGGCCCGGTCCCTGCTGGCCGACGCGGACGTGAAGGTGATCTACCGGCAGGACCGGTCCGCGCTGAAGATCACGACGTCGGAGATGGAACTGTCCGACCGGGAGCGGTCCCTGGTGCGGTCCCTGCCCAAGGGCACGGGCCTGTGGCGTCTGGGGGATTCCTCGTTCGAGGTGCAGAACGTGCTCACGCGGGCCGAGCTGCCGCTGTTCGATACGGACGAGCGCATGGACAAGGCGAAGGAGGCGGTGGCCTGATGCGACGTGAACGTGGCAACAACTCGGTCCTGGAAGGGGACAGCCCGGCCGAGACGGCACTGATCTGGCTCATCGGTCCGGCCGTGCTGCTCTACGGGGCGTACCTGCTGGCCGGGTTCCTGGCCGGGCGTATCCACTGTGGGGCACCGACGAAGCCGGACTCGCTGTTCGCGCCGCTGGGCTTCCTCGTGGGCGAGCACGACCCGGCCACGTTCGGGGCCACCGCGCAGGGATGCACGGCGACCACCGGCGGGGTCATCGGCTGGCTGATCGGTCTGGGTGTGTTGGTGCTCGTGCTGATCGGCGTCGCGGTGACGGCGTGGAGCCGATACCAGCAGTCGGACAAGAAGTTCATCAAGGAGCTGCGCGAACGCGAGGGCCTGGCCCGGTCTACGGAGATCACCAAGACGGTGGGCCGCAAGTCGGTGCTGTCCCGGGTGAAGAAGGTCCGGCCCTCGATCAAGAAGCCGGCCATCACGGACGGGGCCATGCGCCTGGGCAAGGCCGAGGGCGTGGACGTGTTCGCGAGCTACGAGGAGTCGGTGGTGCTGATCGGCCCGCCGCGCTCGGGCAAGGGCGTGCACCTGCTGATCGGCGCGATTCTCGACGCACCCGGCCCGGTCATCACGACCAGCTCACGTGCGGACAACCTGGGGGCCACAGCCGAGCTGCGCAAGAAGAAGGGACCAGTGGCCCTGTTCGACCCGCAGGGACTGACCGGTCAGCCCTCCACGCTGAAGTGGTCCCCGATCACGGGCTGTGAAGAGCCGCGTGTGGCGAACCAGCGGGCGGCGTCGCTGATCGGTGCCTCCGGCCTGGGGTCCTCCAGCTCGAACGCGGAGTGGCAGGCCCCGGCCATCACGATCATGGAGTGCCTGCTGCACGCCGCGGCGCTGGGTGAGCGCACCGTGGATGACCTGATGCGGTGGGGCAACAACCCGGCCGAGGCCAAGGAGGCCGTGAAAATCCTCACCGAACATCCCAAGGCCGCGCTGAACTGGAACCTGGTGCTCAAGGGCATCATCGAGGGCGACCCGAAGCTGCTCCAGTCCAAGTGGTTCGGCGTCGAAGGTGCGGTCAAGGGGCTGTCGGTGCCCGAGGTCCGCGACGTGCTGCGACCCAACCGGTTCGAGGAGACCCTGGACATCGACAAGTTCCTCACCGAGTGCGGGACGCTCTACATCGTGGGCACCAAGACCGGCGGCTCGTCGGCGGGGCCGTTCCTGATCGCGATGATGGACGCCATCACCGAGCGGGCGCGCGAGCTGGCGGCGAAGTCGCCCGGGAACCGGCTCGACCCGCCGCTGTCGCTGGTGCTCGATGAGATTGCGAACATCTCCGGTGCCTGGCCGGGGCTGACCCAGCTCATGGCTGACGGCGGCGGCGTGGGCATCTCCCCGTTCGCGGTGTTCCAGTCGATGGCTCAGGCCCGCAACGAGTGGGGCGAGCAGCAGGCGCAGGCGTTGTTCGATGCGGCCACGGTGAAGGTCCAGCTCGGGGGTGCCTCGAACGTGTCCGACCTGGAGCAGTTCGCCAAGCTGGCCGGCCAGCGCAAGATCATGCGGACCTCGAAGTCTCGCGGCAAGGACCACACCTCGGTCTCCGAGCAGATCCACGACACCGACGTGGTCTCGGTCGCGGAGCTGCGTCGGCTGCCGTTCGGGTGGGGGGTCCTGCTGAACCGTAATGGGCGTCCGATCCTGATGCAGATGACCCGCTGGTGGGACCGCAAGGACGGCAAGCAGATCAAGGAGGCCGCGGGGCGGTACTCGAAGGCGCTGCTGGCTGAGCTGGAGTCCAAGGACCCGGCCCCGTCCACACCGACCGACGCGGACCGGGCCGAAGAATCCGTGGCGGCGTTGGACCCGGTGCCGGAGACGGCCCCGGCGATCCCGGTGCGGTGAGGGCATGGGCAGGTTCGGGCTGCACCGCACCAGCTCGGCCGAGTACAAGCGGTACCTGCGGTCCCAGGCATGGGGGTACAGGCGGGTGCGGTGGTTCGCAGACTGCCGGCAGGCCGGCCAAGAGCCGGCCTGCCAGGTCTGCGGGATCACGCTGACCCAGGCTGGGACCCTGGACCTGCACCACGTCTCGTACAAGGGCGTGGGCCAGGACGAGGAGGGCCGGTGGCAGGCCCGCGAAGCGCACAACGACCTGATGCCGTTGTGCCGGGACCACCATCAGCGGCTGCATCAGATCATGGACGGCAAGAAGGAGTTCTTTGGATGGGACCGCAGGCGGGCCACGGTCGTGATCGTGGCCAGGATGATCCGGCAGAGGCAGGCATGAGCACGGACGGGGGTGCACGGTGCCATGTCTGCCAGCGGCCCGTCTCCACGAGGTGGCACTGCGCCGATGGACGATACCTGGACCGCGCCGAGTGTCGTGCCACCGGCGGAATCGGGGTGTGGTTGTGCGGTACATGCGAGGACGCCGCGCATCGCTACATGCGCTCGACCGGGGCAGACGGGCGCGAGGCCGTTGAGGAGCTGTTCGCCCGGCTCGAGAGGCTGTTGGGCGGGCCAGCACGCCGGTACACGAGGGAAGGACGGAACTGATGGCATCGCCCTGGGTTGAAGACGACGAGCCCACGGACTGGGAGGCGCCGGCGGCCGCCGATGACGACGGACAGACGGGAACTCCGCTGCCCTACGTCGACCCGGAGGTCGCCGCGGAACTCGCGGGCGAGGGTCCGCCGGTGTGGATGGGCACGCGGTGGAGGGAGATCAAGGCAGAGCACCAGTGGGAGGCGTGGAACACGCTGCGTCGGTGGGTGGACTGGTTCGTAGCCGAGTACCGGCTGGTGACCTCGGTAGTGCCACCCTGCTGGTACAAGCACTCGGACCTGACGGCCGAGCTGTATGCGGCGATGTGCATGGAGTACAAGGTCTGGGAGGAACAGGCTCCGGGGCTGGGCCCGATGATGATGTGGCACCCGCATGTGGAGATGCTCACCGCGCGTCTGCGCCGCATGGTGGATGAGGCCGGCTGCGCGAAGATCGGGAGGCACAAGGAGCCCGAGGCGTACGGAGACCGGCCAGCGTTCACGCTGGACTACGACGAGGACGACTTCACGGCCTGGGCTGGTACCACCCGTGAACAGGACACCCTCGAACGACCCGCGACGGGCGTGCAATACGTGCGGGCACGTGTGGTGGACGGCGACGGCGGGCAGGTCGCGGTGTCGAACCCGGTGGGGCTGGCCGCCTCCCGGCAGCCTGAAGACGTGGCCGTGGTGCTGGAGATGTCCTCGTCTACGCCGTCGGCTCCACGGCTGGCGGTGTCCGTGGCTGATAGTCGGGACGACCTCAGTGTGGAGTGGGAGAGCTCCCCGGACGGGCACATCTGGGGCACCCTGGGAGATGAGCAACAGCCGGAAGACTCGAGCGAGGAGGAACGACGATGAACTGGGTTCGCGGCACCGGTAGCCCGTGGAACATGCACTGGGTCCAGCAAATGGACAGGCAGGAGTGGGACCTCTATGAGGACGACCGCACCGGCGCAATGTGGGTGGAGCGGGAGTACGGCACCGTGCTGGCCATGCTCAGCGACGGTGGCTGGCGGATGACGAAGAACGGGGCGCCGTACCGGTCCCGGTACCGCGTGTTCGAGTTGGCCGGAACCGATGTTATCGAGCGCACGGATGTGTTGTTCTCGGGGCTGGCTCATGGTGGGCACTTCGATGAACGCCAGGAGGGTGCTGGGCGGTATCAGGCCGTGCGTCGGGAATGCGTCGAAGCAATCGAACGGAAGCTCCAGGTCGCTGTGACGCAGAGCTGACTACAGGAGCACCATGACGGAGCGGCCCCGATACCGGAGAGGTATCGGGGCCGCGGGCTTCTCGGTCTGACGTAGGAGATTCAGTCAGGACGGCCAGCCTGTGATGCCTTCGAATAGTTGGCTCAGGCTGAGGCTGGCCGTCGTGTTGGGGTCAGTCAGTGCGATTGGTGGCGCGACGATGCCGTGCGGTCTCGAAGATCACGTGCAGGATCGAGGCAACCAGAATCAGAGCAAGTGCAAACCACGTCCACCCGTCCAGGCTAAGGTTCGCGATGTCGTGGCCCTGGTTCTGAAGGTCGGTGATGGTGCTCTTGAACTTGTAGCTGACGATGGCTGACAAGCTGACCAGGACAACAAGAGTTGAGTCCCTGATAGTGGTGTAACCCTCCCCGGCCGCCAACACCGTCCCCAGCATGGACGCGGTCACCGTGGGAGCCTTCGAGTGAACCTTCCACAGCACTCTCGAAAGGGACATCACCACGAT
>NZ_JABFAY010000001.1:40808-45695 GCF_017168495.1 Micrococcus sp. KRD096
TGTAGGAGGTCATGACGTTGTTGACTCGGGCCGGGGCCAACGAGGCCGGCGGGGCGTTCCCGCAGGAGGTATGAGGCCGATGGTAGTTGTAGTGGTTCACCCACACGGCCAGCGCCTCACGCCGAGCTGTCTCTGAGGTATACGGGCGGGCGTAGAGGACCTCGTCCACCATCAGCCGGTTGTAGCGTTCGACCTTCCCGTTATGGCGCGGGGTGTAGGGGCGGATCCGGTGGTGCCGGCCCCCGAGCGAGACCACCTTGGCGGTGAAGTCCACGGCCCGGTAGTTGTTCCCGTTGTCCGTGATCACCCTGTCGATCCGGATGCCGTGGGCGGCGAAGAACGCCCTCGCCCGGCAGTAGAAGCTCACGGTCGTGGCCGCCCGCTCGTCCTCCAACGCCTCGGTGTACGCCAGGCGGGTGAACCCGTCGATCGCCGAGTGCAGATAGGTGTACCCGACCCGTCGGCCAGGCCCGCGCTTGGCCGCTCGCGCGTTCTCGGAGTCCCGGCCGTGAGCACGCCAGCCGCCCCCCTCGGGGATGCGCCCGATCTTCTTCACGTCCAGGTGCACCATGTGCCCCGGCCCTCTCGCGGTGATCTTCTGGGGTCGTTGGCGCAGGTCTTCTCCGGCCGGGGTCAGGTCCCGTAAGCGGGAGATCCCGAGTCGGTGCAGCCACCGTCCCACGGTACGAAGACACACCCGGTGGCCCTCGGAGACGAGGTGGTGATGGATCCGGCGGGCCGACCACTTCTCCCTGCGACGCAGGGTCTGGATCTGAGCCACCACCTCGGGGTCGAGCTGGGCAGGTGAACGGTGCGGCCGGCTGGGCAGGTCCTGAAGGCCGGCTTCTCCCTGGGCGCGGTAGCGGGCGACCCAGGTGGCCACCGTGGGGCGGCTGACGCGGAACTCGGCGGCGACATGGGCTTGGGGGATCCCGTCGTGCAGGTGGCGGTGGACCATCCTGAGACGGCCGGTGGGGGTCAGGGGTGCGTTAGCGTGAGTCATGAGTGGGTCTTTTCGGGCAGGTGGGTGGTGTAGGAACTTCCATCCTGCGGGAGAGGCCCGCTCGTCTCATCTCAGCCCGGCACCCATGTCAAGAACCTCATGCCCCACAACAGCTAGAGCGGTGGTTCACGTTAATGGCGCAGTGCCAGTCGCCCGCTACGGGATCTTGGCAGAAGCCCCGATGGGTTTCCCGGTTTCTCTGTATGCAGTTGAACCGCCAGATGTATTGAAGGTCGACTTCACTCAGTTGCAGTGGGTGAGGCGCTACTACGAGTTCGTACGACAACTCGCAGAAGAATGCGCGGACGACCCACGGCCAGATCGTGAGCCCATAGATGGTCGGCCGCGGGAGGGTAGGCTGGAGTGGGCCAGCATGGAGCTGCGCGTCCCCGAGGCAGTTCTGGAGTGGCTGAACGCGGAGCGAGATCTGGACGCGTGGCCAAAGGTCAAAGCTGACGCCAGGGCTGAAGTGGAAACGCTCGGTCGGTCACCTCACGTGACGATGCTCCCTGACTTGTTGATCGTCCGAACACGGGGCGTTGCATAGAGCAAATGCCGCCAGACCGTGTAGCAAAGGCACGATGTCTTCGGGCTCTAAGAAGCAAACTGAACCGTCCCCGGTTCTTTGCCGCTCCTACGCGGGTGCCAACACCCGGTGGGCTGGCGTGGAGGGGTCAGCGTAGTACGCGTACGCGGCTTCGTACTCCTCGGGAGGGATGTCGCCGAGGGTGGAGTGCAGGCGCCGGTTGTTGTACCAGTCGACCCAGCCGGCGGTGACCCACTCCACGTCGTCGATGCTGCCCAGCGGCCGGTCCGGAACGAAACACCGCCCCGGACTGCCTCGTTTGTGAACAGTCCGATCGTGGACTCGGCCAGGGCGTTGATGCTCCTATAGTTGTCAACTCGCGATCTGACCGGTGCGAGGGTTGGTCTTCACGAGGTGGTAGACCTCGCGGATCACGTACCTCTTGAGGCAGCGAATGATGTCTCGCTTGGACTTGCCCTCCGCGGTGCGTCGTGCCACGTAGGCGATCGTGGGCTCATGGAAGCGCATCCGCACGATGACTGTCCTGTAGATGGCTGCGTTCAGCTGACGGTGACCGCCATGATTGATCCGATGTTTTCCGCTGCTCATCCCTGAGCCTGTAGGCACGGGGCTGATGCCGGCGAGCTTGGCGAATGCTGCCTCGCTCTTGATCCGTTCGGGATTGTCCCCGGCCACGATTAGGATCTCCGCTGCCGTGTCCACGCCGATCCCGAACTGGTCGAGCAGGTGCGGCGCACGCGCGATCACGAGCCCCTTGATCATGGCCTCGAGCTCGAGGATCTCCTCGTTTAACGACAGCCACCGCCTGGCCAGCGACCGGAGCACATGACGATTGGCCTCCTCCGGCGTGCTCAGCGCGCGGGGGCGCAGGGAAGCGCAGCGGCGGGCGATCATCTTCTGCGTCTTCCCCTGCAGTACCTTGCGTAGATTCTCTTCGGCGTGCACGAGCATCGCCTTCAACGTGATCATCGCTGCAGAGCGGTCTTTGACCGCAGTGTCGTGAGCGACTTTGAGCTGACGGATCATTTCCACGCTCCCGTCGG
The DNA here is from genome assembly GCF_017168495.1 of Micrococcus sp. KRD096. Taxonomy (NCBI): domain Bacteria; kingdom Bacillati; phylum Actinomycetota; class Actinomycetes; order Micrococcales; family Micrococcaceae; genus Micrococcus; species Micrococcus sp. KRD096. The sequence continues at coordinate 43,402 of NZ_JABFAY010000001.1, forward strand.
CGCTCTTGGGCGTGGCGGTAGCGAAACCCGCGAGGACTGCGCGGGCCGCGTTCTCAGCGTCCAAGGTGTCGGACTTCCCGTTCAACCGACGCAGGCGTCGGTCTGGGCGCGAGACTTCCACGACCTTGTGCCCCTGGCGACGGATGTACGAGGCCAGACCAGCCCCGTAGGAGCCTGTGCCCTCGATGCCGAACGCGATGATGGTGCCGTAGTCCGCGGCCCATTCCAGTAGCTGCTGGTAACCGGCACGGTCGGTGGCGATCGTGCCGGTCGCGAGAATCCCACCGATCGAGTCCATGACGGCGGCCACGTGGATGTGCTTGTGGGTGTCCACGCCGATCACGACGTGACCGGAACGGGTGGGGGCGATCTGGCTCATATACGAGGCTGTCCTTCGGCTACGGGTGCGGGGGCGGCACCGACGCCGGTGGGCGGACAGGACTGTCACGGGGACACGGTCACGAAAATGCTCCAGGCTCCTATCAGGTCACGCCCGGAGGGCGTGTCAACTTGTCTGTGTAAGCGGGGTGGTCACAGGTAGGGGTTGATCCGGTCGGGGTAGGCCGCGGCGAGCTGGGCGAGGGCCTGCTTCCAGTTCGTGACGGCCTGGCCTTCGACGAGCCGGCCCTGGGCTTTGCGCTGGCCGGCGGGTTTGCCCCGGTCCCGAGCGCGTTCGGCGGCGCGTTTGTCTTCGATGTTGCAGATCGCCAGCCAGAGCAGCTTCACCGCCGCCTCGGTCGAGGGGAAGTGGCCGCGGTTCTTGGTCACCTTCCGTAGCTGGAAGTTCAGCCACTCGATGCTGTTGGTCGTGTAGATGACCTTGCGGAGCATGGGTGGGAACTGCAGGAACGGGATGAACCGCTCCCAGGAGTTCGCCCAGGTCGCGGCTGCAGACGGGTACTTCGTGCCGAGCTCGGAGGCCTCGAACTCGGCCAGCGCCTTCCTCGCGGTCTCTTCGTTGGGGGCAGTGTAGATCGGCTTCAGCGCGGCGGCGACCTTCTTGCGGTCCTGGTAGGCCACGAACCGCATCGCGGCCCGGATCAGGTGAACCACGCAGGTCTGGACCATCGAGTCCGGCCACGTCGCCTCGATCGCCTCCGGCAGGCCCTTGAGCCCGTCGCAGCACACGATCAGCACGTCCCGCACGCCCCGGTTGGCGAGATCGGCGCAGACGTGGGCCCAGAACGCCGAGCCCTCGGTGTCCTGGACCCAGATCCCCAGCACGTGCTTGATGCCCTCGAGGTCCACGCCGACGGCGATGTAGGCGGCACGGTTGAGGACCTGGCTGTTCTCTCGGATCTTGATCCGGATTGCGTCGAGATAGATCACCGGATAGAACTCCTCCAGCGGCCGCGACTGCCACGCCAGGACCTCTTCGCTCACGGCGTCGGTGATGTTGGAGATCGTCTCGTGCGACAGGTCCGTGCCGATCGTGGAGGCCAGGTGGTGCTGGATGTCCCGGATCGTCATTCCGCCGGCATAGAGGCTGATGATCATGTCATCCAGGCCCCCGAGGCGCCGCTGGCCCTTGGGCACCAGGCGCGGGGTGAACGACCCGCCCCGGTCTCGCGGGACGTCCAGCTCGATCGGCCCGACCTCGGACTCCACGGTCTTCGGGGTGGTCCCGTTGCGGGAGTTGGCGTGCTTCGGCGCCTCGCTCGAGCCCTTCTCGTAGCCCAGATGGCTGGTCAGCTCGGCCTGCAGGCCCCGCTCGAGCGCGGCCTTGACCAGCGCGGGCACGAACCCGCCGTCACCGGTGAGCTCGACGCCGCCCGCGTCGATCTGCGCGAATAGGGAATCAAGCTGCCCTGAGGCTTTCAGCTGCTCGACCAGGTCCTGGCCCGAGGGCTCGCCTGGGTTCTTCTCGTCGGTCATGGTCATGATTCTTACCGTTCCTCTCGGTACGGCTTACACAGACCATCTGACACGCCCCGCCCGGACCGGCGGCAGTGGTCGTACGTGCCCGGCCGCGGGCCCGACAGATCAACGCCAAGACACCATGTGGGTCAATCGTAGAGATGGGTCAGAGCACCACGGCCAGGACTTCCTCATCCTCGCGGAATCCGGCCCTCAGAGACTGACAGTCATAAGCGTCGCCGATTGACCCGATCGAGGCGGCGATGGCCTCCAGCGCCAGGGTCTCAGCGAAGGCTACGGACGTGAATTGGGCGGGTTCAACCGGTCGTTGCAACACCGTGCGTTGAGAGCGAGCGTAGCTGCTCGGCGAAGACCTCCGCGGGAGTCTTCCAGTCCAGGACCTTCCTGGGCCTGTTGTTCAGCGTGTACGCGACTGC
>NZ_JABFAY010000010.1:0-573 GCF_017168495.1 Micrococcus sp. KRD096
TCCCGGCCGAGCACCCCGATCCCGACGAGCGCGAGGGCTGCCCACGCCACCGACCGCCACGACGGCCGCGCCGCCACGGACAGCGCCAGCGGCCCGAGCACCTCGAACGTCACGGCCACGCCCTGCGGGATCCGCGCGAACGCCTCGTAGATGGCCAGGTTCATGCCGGTCATGGCCGCGCCCAGCCCGACGACGGCGGCCCACCCCCGGGAGCCCAGGCCGGCGAGGGCGGCGCGGCTCGGCCGGGAGACGAGCAGCAGCACGGCCGCGGAGAACACCACGCGCAGGGCGACCATGGCGGACGCGCCGACGTCGTCGAACAGCAGGCCCGCCACGGACGCGCCGAGCTGCTGGCTCAGCAGCGAGAGCAGGACGAGCAGGACGAGACGCACGCCCATAGCCTAGGGGCGCGCCGCGCCACCCCGGCCCCGGCCGACGCGGGACCGCTGCTGCCGGAGGACCACCGGGGGCCCGGTTCCGCTGACCCAGACGCCGCGGAAAACGTCACGCTGACCTGCGCTAATCCGTCTCGTCGTGGGAGAGTGGGGGACGCGCGCCCGCGCAGACCCCGCC
>NZ_JABFAY010000010.1:673-31926 GCF_017168495.1 Micrococcus sp. KRD096
GACCCCAGGAGGCCCGCATGGCCCGGCCCCAGACCGTCCTCACCGTGGTGGCCGCCCGCCGGCTCACCCCGCACCTCGTGCGCCTGACCCTCGGCGGCGAGCAGTTCGACGCCGTCCACGCCCGCTGGGCGGAGAAGGGCGCCACGGACCAGTACGTGAAGCTGCTCTTCACCGACCCCGCGCTCGGCCTTGAGCCCCCGTATGACCTGGACGCCCTCCGCGAGCGCCTCGCCCCGGAGCAGCTGCCGGTCCGCCGCACCTACACGGTGCGCCGCATGGACGCGGCCGCCCGCACCATGGACGTCGACTTCGTGGTCCACGGCGCGGACGACGGCGCCGCCCCCGGGCACGACGGCGGCCTGGCCGGGGCGTGGGCGGCCTCCGAGCCCGTGGGCCAGCAGGTCGCGTTCCTGGGCCCCGGCGGCGCCTACCGACCCGACCCCACCGCCGACTGGCACCTGCTCGCCGGCGACGAGGCCGCCCTGCCGGCGATCGCCGCCGCCCTCGAGGACCTCGCCGCCACGGACGCCGCGGCGGCCGGCGTCGCGCTGATCGAGGTGACCGACGCCCGGGACGAGGTGCCCCTGACCGCGCCGGCCGGCGTCGAGGTGCGCTGGCTGCACCGCGGCGACCCCTTCACCCCGGAGACGACGCGGTTCGCCGCCGCCGTCGAGGACGCGGCGTGGCGGGAGGGGCGGGTGCACGCGTTCGTGCACGGCGAGCGGGAGCAGGTCAAGCGCGTCCGGGCGTACCTCACGGACGTGCGCGGCGTGGACCGGCGGCAGCTGTCGGTGAGCGCGTACTGGGCCTACGGCCGCGCCGAGGACGTGTTCCAGGCGGAGAAGCAGACCCCGGCGGGGCAGATCTTCGAGGACGGCGCCACCGGCGGCTGACCCGCACAGGTTCGGCACAGCCGCAGTTCCGCCGCCCCTCGGGGCATGACGGGCCAGGGGTGACGTGAGACGGTCGAGGGGACATCGTCCGGCGGTGCCCGGCCACCGGCACGTCCGCACCTCTGTGAAGGAGTCCCCATGAAGACGCCCGCACGCCTCGCCGTCGGCATGCTCGCCGCCTCCGGTCTGCTGCTCACCGGCTGCGCCTCCGACCCGACGCTGGACGAGAGCTGGCCCGAGGTCCGCCAGAAGGTCGTGGATGCCGAGAGCCTGCGCCTGAGGATGGAGGGCACCGCCGCCGACAAGGAGGAGGAGATGGACGATGCGTCGGCCTCGGCGTCGCCCTCCGGCTCCCTGGACACGGACGCCATCCAGTCCGCGAACGTGGACCTCGCCGGCGCCACCGACGACTCCCACCTCAAGGGCGCCATGAACGTGGACATGGGGGCGGCCACCATGGACATCGAGGTCCTGCGCCGGGACGCCGACGTGTTCTTCAAGCTCAAGGCCGACGGTGACGACCTGCCCCGGGAGATGGGCATGTTCTCCACCCTCGTGGGCGACCGCTGGATCAAGACGAGCGCCGATCAGGCCGCGCAGATGGACATCTCACTCCAGGAGATCATGTCCGACCTCGAGGAGGACATGCCCGCCGCGGACGCCTTCGACGGCAAGGACCTGAAGGCCGAGGAGGTGGAGCTCGAGGGCAGGACGTACCTCAAGTACGCGCTGCCCGAGGAGCACCACGAGTTCGGCCGGACGATGCTGATCGACCCGGAGAGCACGACCCTCTACCGTCTCGAGGACGTGAACTCGGAGGACGAGGACGTGGACGCGAACGCCACCTTCACCGAGTGGAACGCGGTCGAGGCGCCCGAGGCCCCCGCCTCGGAGGACGTCTTCGACCTGGCCGAGCTGCAGGAGCTGGCCGGCTGACCCGCTGCGCGATCCAGGTGGGCCGGCGGGGCGCCACGGCATGATGTCCTCATGGACCGCACCGCCCCCACCCCGCCCGCGAACGCCCTCGCCCCGGACCTGCCGGAGGACATCGCCCGGGAGGCGATCGCCTTCCGCCGCCGCCTCCACGGGCATCCGGAGCTGGACCTGCACCTGCCCCGCACCCAGGCCGCCGTCCTCGAGCGGCTCGAGGCCCTGCGCGCTGAGGCGGGGGAGGATGCCGCCACCGGCCGCCCCGCGCTGGAGACGAGCGTGGGCCGGGCGCTGAGCTCCGTCGTCGTGGTGCTGCGCGGCGGGGCCCCGCTGCCGGAGGGGGCCCGGCGGCCGGTCGTGCTGCTGCGGGGGGACATGGACGCCCTGCCCGTCACGGAGGAGACCGGGCTGGAGTACGCCCCCTCCGCGCCGGGCACCATGCACGCCTGCGGCCACGACCTGCACACCGCCGGCCTCTACGGCGCCCTGGCCTGGCTGGTGCGCCGTCGCGGGGAGCTCGCCGCCGACGTGGTGGCCATGTTCCAGCCCGGGGAGGAGACCGGCGGCGGCGCCCTGCACATGATCCAGGAGGGACTGCTGGAGGCGGCCGGGCGACCGGTGGACGCCGCCTACGCGATCCATGTCTCCTCGGGCACGTACCCGCGCGGCGTCCTGCTCAGCCGCCCGGGGGCGATCCAGGCCGGCTGCGACGACCTGGTGGTGACGGTGCACGGTCGAGGCGGGCACGGCTCCGTGCCGCACCTCGCCCAGGATCCGGTGCCCGTGGCCGCCGAGATGGTGCTGGCGCTGCAGTCCGTGGTCACCCGGCAGTTCGACGCCTTCGACCCGGTGGTCGCGACCGTCGGGCACCTGAGCGCGGGCACGGCGGCCAACATCATCCCGGACAGCGCCACCCTCGCCCTCACCCTGCGGACCTTCTCCGCGCCCGCCCGAACCCGGCTGCTCTCGGCCGTGGAGCGCATGGTGCACGGGATCGCCGCGGCGCACGGCATGAGCGCACAGGTCCGGACGGACTGCGCGTTCCCGGTGACGGCCAACGATCCGGACGCGGTGGCTTTCGTCCGCGGGGTCGTGGAGGACCTGTACGGGGCCGACGCCTACCGGGAGCTGCCCGAGCCCGAGCCCGGCAGCGAGGACTTCTCCGAGGTCCTCCAGCGGGTGCCCGGGGCCTACGTCCTGCTCGGAGCGGTCCCGGAGGGCGTGGACCCGGACGAGGCCCCGGTCAACCACTCCCCGCAGGCCGTGTTCGACGACGCCGTGGTGCCGCGGGCCGCTCAGGTGCTGGCCGAGCTGGCGCTGCGGACGGCGCCGGTGCCGGCGTCCTGAGCGCGACGGCCGGCCCGGAGCACCTCGGCGATCTGCCCGACGCACGGCTCGTTCTGCAGGCTCGTGGTGTCCCCGAGCGCGGTGCCCTGGTGCAGCTGCGTCAGCAGCCGCCGCATGATCTTGCCCGAACGGGTCTTGGGCACGTCGGGGACGAAGACCACCTCGGCGGGCTTGGCCACCGGCCCGATCACCCGCCCCACGTGCCGCCGCAGCTCCTCGGCGCGGTCGGCGGCGGAGGCGCCGGGGCCGTCGTTGCCCGCCAGCCAGCTCTCGTGCGCCACCACGAAGGCGACGGCGGCGTGCCCGGTGGTCTCGTGCGGCACGGGGCACACCCCCGCCTCGATCACCTCCGGGTGCGCCACGAGGGCGGACTCGATCTCGATGGTGCTCAGCCGGTGCCCGGAGATGTTGATGACGTCGTCCACGCGCCCGAGGATCCAGACGTCGCCGTCCTCGTCCCGCTTGGCGCCGTCGCCGGCGAGGAACCAGCCCGCCTCGCCCTGGTCCGCGTAGTCCTCCCAGTACGAGTGGAAGTAGCGGGCCGGGTTCCGCCACACGGTCCGCGCCATCGCCGGCGAGGTGCGGGTGACCACGATCCGGCCCTGCAGGCCCTCGGGCGTGGGGGCGCCGTCGTCGTCGACCACGGCCACGTCCACCCCCGGCAGGGGCCGGGAGCCGCAGCCCGGCTTGAAGGCCGTGTCCGTGGGGCGGGGGGAGAGCACGGTGGCGCCCGTCTCGGACTGCCACCACGTGTCCACCATCGGCAGGTCCGGGGTGTCCCGGCCGATCTGGGTGCGGGCCCACGTCCAGGCCTCCGGGTTCACGGACTCGCCCACGGTGCCGATCAGGCGGATCGAGGACAGGTCCGGACCGCCGTCCGCGTGCGCCGGGATCCCGTCCGGATGCCAGCCCTTGAGCGAGCGGATCAGGGTGGGCGCCGTGTAGTAGCTCGTCACCCGGTAGCGCTCGATCACCTCGAAGTGCCGGCCCGGGTGCGGGGCGTTCGGCACACCCTCGTAGATCACCTGCGTGACCCCGTTCGAGAGCGGACCGTAGATCTCGTAGGTGTGCGCGGTGACCCAGGCCAGGTCCGCGGTGCACCAGTGGACGTCGTCGTCGCGCCGTGCCGGGTCCGGGTGGGAGAACAGGAAGTCGTGCGTCCACGAGGCCGCGGCGAGGTACCCGCCCGAGGTGTGCACGAGCCCCTTCGGCTGTCCCGTGGTGCCGGAGGTGTACATGATGAACAGCGGGTGCTCCGCGTCGAAGGCGCGCGGGGTGTGGGTGTCCGGCTGGCGGTCCACGACGTCGTGCCACCACAGGTCCCGGCCCTCGGTCCACGGGATGTCCCGGTGGCCCGTGCGGTCCAGGACGAGGACGTGCTCGATCGCGTTGTCCCCGGACACGGCCTCGTCCGCGTTGGCCTTCACGGGGACGGCGGCACCGCGGCGGAACTGGCCGTCGGTGGTGACGAGCAGCTTGGCGCCCGTGTCCTCCACGCGGAACCGCAGCGCCTCCGCCGAGAACCCGCCGAACACGAGCGAGTGCACGGCGCCGATCCGCGCGCACGCCAGCGTGATGACGATCGTCTCCACGAGCACGGGCAGGTACACGACGACGCGGTCGCCCGCCTCGATGCCCAGCTCCTCGAGGGCGTTCGCGGCCTGGGCGACCTCGCGCTGCAGCTGCGCGTAGGTGACGGCGCGGCGGTCGCCGGGCTCGCCCTCGAAGTACAGGGCGACCTTCTCCCCGCGCCCCGCCGCCACGTGCCGGTCCACGCAGTTCACGGCCACGTTCAGGGTGCCGTCCTCGTACCAGCGGATCTCCGGGCCGCGCTCGGCGGCCGGGTCCGGGGCGGTGAGGGAGCGCGTCCGGGTGAAGGGCCGCTCCCAGCTCAGACGTCGGCCGGCCGCCTCCCAGAACGCGAGCCGGTCCGACTCGGCCACCGGGCGGCCGTCGCCGCGCCCGCCGTGCAGCCGGTCCGCCGGGCGGCCGGGGTGGACGTCCGGGTCGGCGGCGTCGACGAGCGCCTGCGGGAGGGGGCCGGGCAGCGTGGCGAGGGCCGCGGCGGGCACGCCGTCGTTCGGTCCGCGGACGGCCCCGGAGGCGCCCTCCTCGGCCGGGTCGGGGCGGGCGGGGTCCTCGGTGGGCGTCATGGGCGGCGGTCCTCCTGGTCGGCGGGTCCGACCAGGCTAGGGACGACGACGACGGCGCCCCGCCCGCCGTCGTCACCGGCGGTCATGCTCGGCCCGCCGGACCCCCGCGGGCGCCCGGCGCGGGCCAGGGCGACGGCGGCCGGTGTGGATCCCGTCCCACGGCCGGGTCGCCCCGGCCGCCGGCCCGCCCGCGCGTGTCAGAGTAGGGCCATGACCACCTACGCCACCCTCGCCGCCCGGTACGCCGACGCCTTCGACTCCGTCGCCCACGGCGAGCGGGCCCGCGAGGCGGGCCGGCACCTGCCGTTCGCCGCCCTCGGGGAGCTGCAGGCCGCCGGGTTCGGCAAGGTCGGTGTCCCCGAGGACGCGGGCGGCGAGGGCGGCGGCAGCGAGACCGTGCTGCGCCTGCTCATGGACCTGGCCGCCCGGGACGTGAACACCGCGCACGTCTGGCGCTCCCACCTCGTGTTCATCGCCACGGCCATGGACCAGGCGCCCGCCCGTCGGGAGCGGTGGCTGCGGCACATCGTCGACGGGGACTGGGCCGGCTCCGCCCTGGCCGAACGCGCCGGCGGGGCCGCGCCGGGCCGTGCCGCCACCCTGGCCAGCCGGGACGAGGGCGGCACCTGGGTCGTGCGGGGGCAGAAGTACTACGCGACCGGCTCGGCCTTCGCCACGTGGACCGCCGCGACCGTGGGCATCGAGGGGGCGGACCTCGTCTCCCGCCGGAACTCCAAGCGGGCCGGGGGCGCGGTCCGCGAGCCGGACCGGGCCGTCGCCGTCGTGCGCGTGCGTCAGCCGCGCGTGGGCATCAAGGACGACTGGGACGGCTTCGGCCAGCGCCTGACCGCCACCGGGTCCGTGGTGCTCGACGACGCCGCGGCCGAGGAGCTGCTCGAGGTGCCGCGGCAGGACGGGCCCGTGCCCGTGCTCATGGAGGCGACCCTGCTGGCGCTGCAGGCCGGGATCGGCCGGGCGGCGCTCACGGAGGGCACGCAGCTGCTGCGGCAGCGGCGCCGCACCTTCAACACCGGCACGGCCGCGCTGCCCAAGGACGACCCGCAGCTCCTCGAGATCATGGGGCAGCTGGCCGGGCGGCAGGCCGCGGCCGAGCTGATGGTGTGCGAGATCGGGCGTCTGCTCGACGAGGGGGAGGACGGCGCCGACGGGGCCGGCCCGGCGGAGGCCGACGTCGTGGCGGCGTCCGCCGAGGCGATGGCCGCCGCGTACCGGGCCCAGGCCGTGGTGCCGGAGGCCGTCCTCGAGGTGTGCACCCGCATCTTCGACACGCTCGGCGCGTCGGCGACGTCGGCCACGCTGCGGCTCGACCGGCACTGGCGCAACGCCCGCACCCTCGCCACCCACGACCCGGCGGCGTTCAAGGTGCGCATGGCCGGCGACTGGCTCGTGAACGGCACCCCGCCGACCGCCTACACGTCGGCCGGCGAGGCCCCCGAGGGGGACTGACCCGACGACCGGGCGGCCGGACGTGCCGGGCTCAGGCCCAGCGGCGCAGGGCCCGGCGCTCCAGCAGGCCGAGCAGCCAGTCGGTGAGCTTGCCGAGCACGGCGAGCAGGATGATCGCCAGGATCAGGCGGTCCGTGCGTCCGTTGTTCTGCGAGTCGGTGAGCAGGAAGCCCAGGCCCATCGAGGAGGCGATCAGCTCCGCGGCCACGAGGAACAGCCAGGCCTGGGCCAGGGCCAGCCGCAGGCCGGAGAACACGGCCGGCACCACGGCGGGCAGCTGCACCGTCCGCAGCAGGGACAGCCCGTGGTAGCCGAAGGCCCGTCCGGCCTCCACCAGGTGCGGGTCCACGTGGCGCAGGGCCGCGTAGACGGTGGTGAACACCGGGAAGAACGCGCCGATCGCGATGAGGGTGACCTTGGACTCCTCGCCGATCTGCATCCACAGGATCAGCAGCGGCACCCAGGCCAGCGAGGGCACCGCGCGCAGCGCCCCGATCAGCGGGGCGAACAGCGCGTCCGCCCACCGGGACAGCCCGAGCGCGGACCCCACGGCCAGCCCGAGTGCGGCGCCGAGCAGGAAGCCCAGCAGCACGCGCTGGGTGGAGATCCCCACGTGCAGCCACAGGTCGCCCCGCTCCAGCAGGTTGACGCCGGCGCTCAGCACCGCGCCGGGGGAGGGCAGCTGCACCGCGGAGAGCAGCCCGGCGGCCGTCACCGCCCACCACAGCACCAGGAGGACGGCGGGCGCGGCCAGGCCCACCACCGCCCGGGCGCCGGGCCGGTCCAGCACCCGGGACCGGGCTGGGCCAGCGCTGAGCCAGACGTTTCGGTCGTCTCCGCGGGGTGGATGCAGCAGATTTCTCTGGCTCAGCGCTGGTGCACCGCTGGCTCAGCGCTGGTGCGCCGCTGGCTCAGCGCTGGGTCGCCGCTGGGCTGCCGCAGGGCCGCCACCCGCGGACGTGTCCTCCGTCACGGTCAGGGCATGTCACGAACCGGGCGCCGCACGCGTGGCCGGGCCCGGCGGGGCCGTCATGAACCCCTGGGCCGGACCGGCTTCCACCGCCGGCCGCGTCGGCGTTGCATGGTGCGGAACCGTCGCCCGCCCGGCCGCGCCCCTGCGACCGGGCGGTCCTGGAAAGGAGACCCATGAGCACCGCCGAGAACGCCGGGGCCGGAGCACCCACCCGCCCGGACGAGCACCGCGAGATCCTCTTCAACGCATTCGACATGAACTGCGTCGCCCACCAGTCCCCGGGTCTCTGGCGTCACCCCGACGACCACGCCCGGGACTACAACACCCTGGGCTACTGGACGCACCTGGCGCAGACGCTGGAGAAGGGCCTGTTCGACGGCCTGTTCATCGCCGACGTCCTCGGCCCGTACTCCGTGTACGGCGGCACCTCCGAGGCCGCCATCAAGACCGGCGCGCAGACCCCCGTGAACGACCCGTTCCTGCTCGTCTCCGCGATGGCCGCGGTCACCGAGCACCTCGGCTTCGGCGTCACCGCCGGCACCGCCTACGAGCACCCCTACCCGTTCGCCCGCCGCCTCGCCACGCTCGACCACCTCACGGGCGGCCGCGTGGGCTGGAACGTGGTCACCGGCTACCTGCCCTCCGCCGCCCAGAACATGGGCCAGGACGACCAGATGGAGCACGACGAGCGCTACGAGCACGCCGACGAGTACCTCGACGTCGTCTACAAGCTCCTCGAGGGCTCGTGGGAGGACGACGCCGTCGTCTACGACAAGGAGTCCGGCGTGTTCGCGGACCCGGCCAAGGTCCACGACATCGCCCACCAGGGCCGGTACTTCACCGTGCCCGGCCACGCCGTCACCGAGCCGTCCGTGCAGCGCACCCCCGTGATCTACCAGGCCGGCGCCTCGACGCGCGGCCGCGCCTTCGCCGGCAAGCACGCCGAGGCCGTGTTCATCAACTCCCCCACGAAGGAGCTGGCGGCCGCCACCGTGAAGAAGATCCGCCAGGCCCTGGTGGACGCCGGCCGTGACCCGTACGACGTGAAGATCTTCGCGATGCAGACGATCGTCACCGGGGCCACCGACGAGGACGCGCGGGCCAAGTACGACGACCTGGCGCAGTACGTGGACCCGCTGGGCGGCCTCGTGCTCATGTCCGGCTGGATGGGCATCGACCTGTCCCAGTACGACCTGGACGAGCCGATCGGGGACGTGAAGTCGAACGCCATCCAGTCCGCCGTGGAGACCTTCCAGAAGGCCTCCGGCACGGACGAGGAGTGGACCGTGCGCAAGCTCGCCGAGTGGGTGGGCATCGGCGGCTTCGGCCCCGTGATCGTGGGCGGCGGCGAGTCCGCGGCCCGTCAGCTCGTCGAGTGGGCCGACGAGACCGACGTGGACGGCTTCAACCTCGCCTACCACATCACCCCGGGCACCTTCGAGGACATCGTGGAGTTCGTGGTCCCGGAGCTGCAGAAGCTCGGCCGCTACAAGACCGCGTACACGGACGGCACGCTGCGCCACAAGCTCTTCGGCCGCGGCGACCACCTGCCGCAGAACCACCACGGCGCATCCTTCGCCCTGCGCCGCCGGTAGGGTGACGCCAGTGGCCGCGGCGCCCTGCCTCGGCCGGCAGCAGCCCCAGGAGGAGAACATGCAGCGCAGACGTGCCGTCCGCGCGGCCGGGCTCGGCGTCGTGGGCGCCCTGGCCTTGGCCGGGTGCGCATCCGAGCCGCAGTCGGCGGGGGAGGCCTGGCACCAGGCCCGCACCCAGTTGGACGAGGCCGAGACCGTCCGACTCGAGACCGCCTACACCACCGGCCGTCAGGGCCCGCAGTCGGTCCGCTGGGACATCGCCGGCCGGCTCGACGGCGGCGACGCCGAGTCGAAGGGCGTCATGCAGGTCGGCCGGGACTCGCACATCACCATGGAGTCGCGCCAGGTCGGCGAGGACGTCTTCGTGCGGGTCGACGTGGACGGGTCCGACGTCCCGGACGACGTCCAGATGATGTACTCCGACCCACAGTGGCGCCGTGTCTCGGCCGGCGAGGGGCAGGAGCCGCCCCTGAAGTCCCTCCTCGACCAGGTGGGCCTCCCCGCGGCGGACGCCCTCGACGGCGCCCAGGTGCGCGCCGAGGAGGTCGACTGGGACGGCGGCACGGCCTACCGCTATGCCGTGCCCGAGGAGGTCGCCGACGCGGCGATGGCCGAGGGCGACGCCACCCGGGTGCACTCCTTCACGGTGGACGACGACGGCGAGCTGGTCGCGCTCACCGTCGACGACGGCCGGGCCACCCAGCAGTACGCCCTGAGCGACTGGAACCAGATCGAGCCGGCCGAGGCGCCGGAGGAGGTGGCCGAGTGAGGCAGCGCCAGACCCAGACCCGTCGCACCCGCCGCGGCATGTCCCTCGCCGCCGTCGGGGCGGCCGCCCTGCTGCTGACCGGCTGCGCCTCGGGCGACGACGCCCCCGGCGCCTGGGACCGCGCCCGCACCCAGCTCGAGGAGGCCGACTCCGTCCGCATGGTCACCGAGCTGCGGTCCGAGGCCCCGAGCAACGGCCGCGCGGTCCCGGACTCGGTGGACATCTCCGGTCCCGTGGACGGCTCGTCCATGCGGTACGTGTCCGTGTACCAGGACGACGGCCTGATCACCCGGGACGAGTCCCGGATCGTGGACGGCACCGCGTACTCCCGATTCACGGTGGAGCGCGCCGGCGCGAGCGGCGAGGACCGCCCCGCCTATGTGGAGCGCTGGACCGCCACCCCGTACGAGAGCGATCCCCGCGCCACCGGCATGGGCGCGATGGTGAGCTCGCTGCTGGGCTCCCTGCCGGAGTCGGGCGGCCTGGACGACGTCGAGGCGGACGCGGACGGCATCCGCCGCAGCGGTCAGGATGCGATCCGCTACGTGCTGGACGAGCCCGTCTCGGGCCCGCAGGAGGGCGTGGAGCTGACCGCGTTCACGGTGTCCAAGGAGGACGGCCGCCTGCTCACCGTGGAGACCGAGTCCGCCGGCACGAAGGCCGTGGTGACCCTCTCCGAGATGGGCGGGGTGGATCCGGTGCAGGCCCCGCCGGCCGACGAGGTCCTGAAGCAGGACGGCTGACCCGGCCCACGGCGACGGCGGCCCGCCTCCCCTCGGGGAGGCGGGCCGCCGTGTCTGCGCGGGTCAGCGCGTCAGCGGACCCTCGTCACCCAGCGGGGTGGACGGGTCCGAGATGGTGTCCGGCTCGGCACCGTGGCGGGCCGCCGAGGTGACGTTGTCGTTGTTGGACTCGGTCACGCGATCTTCGCGGGCGTCGTTCTTCTTGTCGTTGCCCTGCATGGCATCCTCCACCTTCGTCGTGGCCTTCTGCACCGGATCGGACTTCTTCACCTCAGCGAACTTCTGCTGGGCGGTCTCCTGGACCTGGCCGACCTTCTCCTGGGTCTTGGGGTCGTTCCAGAGCTTCTGGGCGTTCTGGGTCATCTTCTCGAGGTTCTTGCGGCCCTCGGCGGAGCCGAGCAGGTAGCCGAGTGCGGCGCCGAGGCCCAGGGTGATGAGGCGCATGGGTGGTCTCCTTCATGTGTCGGGACCGCGCCGACCCTCTTGGACGGGCCGGGCGGCGCGCTGGCGCGCTGTCCTGGGATCACTCTGGTCATCGGAGCCCGCCGCGTCAACGACTGAGGCGCACGGCCGTGCGAGGGTCGGGGGGCGTTCGTCCCCGCCGTCCCGTCCCACGACGACGGCCGCTCACCCCCGGGGGTGAGCGGCCGTCGTCGTGCCGGGGCCCGTGGGCCCACGGGCTCAGCCGAAGTGCTTCGGCAGGGTGGCCTCCCAGGCCTCGCGCAGCTCCGCGATCGGCAGGGTGAAGGCGTCCTGGACCTCGAGGGCCGCGGAGTCGGCGTCCACCACGCCGATGCGCACGGCCGCGTAGCCGCGGGCCGTGGTCATGTCCGTGAACCGGACCTCCTCGGTGCGGGGCACGGCCACGACGGCGCGCGCCTGCGTCTCCGAGAACAGCGCGGTGAACAGGTCCACGCCGTCGCGGCGCAGCACCTCGTCCAGCACCACGCGGGCGCCCACGCCGAAGCGCAGCACCATCTCGGACAGGGTGGCCGCGAGGCCGCCGCCGGAGACGTCGTGGGCGGCGTCGATCATGCCGTCCCGGGACATGTTGACCAGCAGCTCGCCGAGCAGGCGCTCCTTCTTCAGGTCGACCTTCGGGGGCAGGCCGCCGAGGTGGCCGCGCAGGCGCGCGAACTCGGAGCCGTCCAGCTCGTCCGCGGTCTCGCCCAGCAGGTAGATCGCCTGACCGTCCGCGTCCGGGGCGAAGCCGGACGGGGTGCGGCGCAGGACGTCGTCGAGCTGGCCGAGCACCGCCACCGTGGGGGTGGGGTGGATCGGGGTGCTGCCCGTCTGGTTGTACAGGGACACGTTGCCGCCGGTCACCGGGATGCCGAGGGTCTGGCAGCCGTCCGCCAGGCCGCGCACGGCCTCCGCGAACTGCCACATCACGTCCGGGTCCTCGGGGGAGCCGAAGTTCAGGCAGTCGGAGACGGCCAGGGGCACGGCCCCGGCGGTGGTGACGTTGCGGTACGCCTCGGCCAGGGAGGCCTGCGCGCCCGTGTAGGGGTCCAGGTAGGTGAACCGGTCGTTGCAGTCCGTGGCCAGGGCCAC
Organism: Micrococcus sp. KRD096; assembly: GCF_017168495.1. Classification (NCBI taxonomy): domain Bacteria; kingdom Bacillati; phylum Actinomycetota; class Actinomycetes; order Micrococcales; family Micrococcaceae; genus Micrococcus; species Micrococcus sp. KRD096. The sequence continues at coordinate 13,098 of NZ_JABFAY010000010.1, forward strand.
GCCCATGCCGGTCTCCTCGTCCACGCGCACCACGCCCGCGTCGTCCGGGGCCGCCAGGGCGGTGTTGCCGCGGACGTAGCGGTCGTACTGGCGGGTGATCCAGGAGGTGTCCGCCAGGTTCGGGGAGCTCATCAGCTCCACGACGGCGGCGCGCAGCTCCTCGCCCGTGGCGGGCAGGCCCTGACCGGCCTCGGAGGAGCGGAACGTGTCCGCCTGGAGCTCGTCCTGCCAGGCCGGACGCGCGTACGGGCGCTCGTAGACCGGGCCGTCGTGGGCCACGGTGCGCGGGTCCACGTCGACGATGACCTCGCCGTCCCAGGTGATGATCAGGCGGCCGTCGCCGGTGACCTCGCCCAGCCAGGAGTACTCGACGTCCCACGTGGCCATGACGGCCTCGAACGCGGCGACGTTCTCCGGCGTCACCACGGCCATCATGCGCTCCTGCGACTCGGACATGAGGATCTCGCCCGGGGTCAGCGTGGAGTCGCGCAGCAGCACGTCGGTCAGCTCCACGCGCATGCCGCCCTCGCCGTTGGAGGCGAGCTCGGAGGTGGCGCAGGAGATGCCGGCGGCGCCGAGGTCCTGGATGCCCTCGACGAGGGAGTCGCGGAACAGCTCGAGGCAGCACTCGATGAGCACCTTCTCGGAGAAGGGGTCGCCGACCTGCACCGAGGGGCGCTTGGCGGGCTTGCCGTCGCCGTCGAAGGACTCGGAGGCCAGCACGGAGGCGCCGCCGATGCCGTCACCGCCGGTGCGGGCACCGAACAGGACCACCTTGTTGCCCACGCCGGAGGCGTTGGCCAGGCGCAGGTCCTCGTGCTTGAGCACGCCCACGGCGAGGGCGTTGACGAGCGGGTTGCCCTGGTAGATCGGGTCGAAGCGGGTCTCGCCGCCGATGTTCGGCAGGCCCAGGGAGTTGCCGTAGCCGCCGATGCCGGCCACCACGCCGTGGAACACGCGGGCGGTGTCCGGGTGGTCGATCGCGCCGAAGCGCAGCGGGTCCATCACGGCCACCGGGCGGGCGCCCATGGAGATGATGTCGCGCACGATGCCGCCGATGCCCGTGGCCGCGCCCTGGTAGGGCTCCACGTAGGAGGGCGAGTTGTGGGACTCGACCTTGAACGTCACGGCCCAGCCGTCACCGAGGTCGGTCACGCCGGCGTTCTCGCCGATGCCCACCATCATGTGCTGCTTCATCTCGTCGGTGAGCTTGTCGCCGAACTGGCGCAGGTGCACCTTCGAGGACTTGTACGAGCAGTGCTCGGACCACATGACCGAGTACATGGCCAGCTCGGCGGCGGTGGGGCGGCGACCGAGGATCTTCTTGATCTCGGCGTACTCGTTCTCTTTCAGGCCCAGCTCGGCCCAGGGCTGCTCGACGTCCGGCGTCGCCTGGGCGTCCGCGACCGTCTCGATGTTGAACTGCTGGCTCATGCATGGCCTCCACGGCTGGCGAGGGTGGTCAGGACGGAGGTGAAGAAGCCGAGGCCGTCCACGCCGGAGCGGGGGCCCGCGGCGGTGTCCGGGCCGAAGCCGGTCTCCACGGCGTGCTCCGGGTGCGGCATCAGGCCGACGACGTTGCCGGCCGGGTTCGCGATGCCCGCGATGTCCCGGCGCGAGCCGTTCGGGTTCCAGCCCTGATAGCGGAACACCACGCGGCCCTCGGCCTCGAGGGCGTCGAGGGTCGTCTCGTCCGCCACGTACTGGCCGTCCTGGTTCTTCAGGGGCACGGTGATGGTCTGGCCCTGCTCGAAGTCGCGGGTCCACACGGTGTCCGCGCTCTCCACGACCAGCTCCTGGTCGCGGCAGATGAAGTGCAGGTGGTCGTTCTTGATCATCGAGCCCGGCAGCAGGTGTGACTCGGTGAGGATCTGGAAGCCGTTGCAGATGCCGAGCACCGGCAGGCCGTCCGCCTCGCCCTCGGGGCCGCCGGCCGCCGTCGCCACCGCGTCCATCATGGGGGCGAAGCGCGCGATCGCGCCGGCGCGCAGGTAGTCGCCGTAGGAGAAGCCGCCCGGGATCACGACGGCGTCCACGCCGGCGAGCGTCCGCTGCGGGTCCGCGTCGGCGTGCCACAGGGAGACGGGCTCGGCGCCGGCGAGGCGGACGGCGCGCAGCGCGTCCACGTCGTCCAGGGTGCCGGGGAAGGTGATGACGCCGATGCGCGCGCCGCTGAGCGGCGTCGCCGGCGTCGAGTAGTCGCCGATGAGGGGGAGCTCGGTCATCGGGCGCCCTCGGCCTCGTCCAGGACGGCCACGTTCACGACGTCCTCGATGACGGGGTTGGACAGCATCTCCTCGGCGGCCGTGCGGGCCTGGGCGAGGATCTCGTCGGTGACCTCGCCCTCCACGGTGAGCTCGAAGCGCTTGCCCTGGCGGACCTGGCTGAACTCGGTGAAGCCGAGGCGGGGCAGGGCCCCGTTGATCGCCTTGCCCTGCGGATCGAGGATCTCGGGCTTGGGCATGACGTCGACGACGATGATGGGCATGAACACGCTCCTGGGTGCGGGACGATGCCGCGGAGCAGGACGGTGTAGATGCCGTCTCACGCCCGGCCCTGGGCGCTCCGCGTGCTTGCCCGCCCAGTCTACTCGGCCGCCCGGACGCGGGATCGTGGGTGTGATGGGGGCGGCACGCGGCAGCCGGCCCGGCGTAGCCTGGCGGCATGAGACCTCAGCAGACCCGTGTGTCCCCGCTCGGCCGACGCCGGCCGATCAGCCCGCTCGGCCCCGCGCTGCTCGCCGCGGCGGCCGGCGTCGTGCTGACGGGAGTGCGCCGCATCACAGCCCGGTCCGCCCGGCGTCGCGCGACCGTGCGCCCGCGCCGGTGACCCGCCCCGAGCCCTGCCCCTGCGGGTCCGGAGCCGGGCTCGCGGCGTGCTGCGGTCGCCTGCACGCGCGTTTCGCCCAGGACGGCGCCCTGACCGCGCCCACCGCCGAGGCGCTCATGCGCTCCCGGTACACGGCGTTCGCGCGGCTGGGCGAGGCCGGGCCGGCAGAGGCGCAGGCGATGGCCGACTACCTCGCCGCGACCTGGGCCCCCGAGCACCGGCCCACCGCGGCCGAGCTGCTGCCGGCCGCGGGGGAACAGGCGCCGCGGTTCACCCGCCTGGCGGTGCTGGACGTACGGGACGGCGGGCCGTTCCAGGACGCCGGGACCGTGGAGTTCGTGGCCGTCGACGCGGGGGCCGAGGGCCGGTTCCGACTCCATGAGGTCAGCCGGTTCCGCCGTGAGGACGGGATCTGGCGCTACGTTAACGGCGACGTGCGCTGAGGCCGGGGCGGCGCGTCGGCCGGCGGTGACGCGTCAGAAGGCGGAGAAGATCCCGGCGCCCACGCTGAGGACCAGGCCCAGGATGGCGATCCACGCCACCAGGGTGACGATCGGGCGGGGGCGACGCGGGGCGTCGTCGTGCCAGTCCACGCCCTCCAGCTCCGGAGGGGTGCGCAGCTCTCGATCCATGGCCCCAGCCTCTCATGCCCCACGCCGCCCCGGGCTCAACGCGGGTTGACTTGTCACGGGTGCTGGGCGCCCGGACCCGCGACAACTCAACCCGCGTTGCCGTCCGGGGTGAACAGGTCCTCGATCCGCCGCCCGAACACGGCCGCGAGGCGGAAGGCGAGCGGGAGCGAGGGGTCGTAGCGGCCCTTCTCGAGGGAGATGACGGTCTGCCGGGAGACGCCGAGCTCGTCGGCGAGCCGCTGCTGCGACCAGCCGAGGCGGGCACGCTCGTCGGGGATGGTGTTCTCCACGGCTCAGCCCCGGCGCTTCTGGAGCGCGTAGCGGACGGCCACCGAGGCGCCCGCGAAGAGGAGCAGCCCGGCGCCCACGAGGGGGAGGCTGGGCTGCCACCCCGCCCGGGCGACGACGAACGTGCCCAGGCCCAGCACCACGAGCAGGTCGCCGAACGCGCCGGACTGCGCCTTCTCGAGCCACCGGCCTTCGATGGTCTCCTCGGTGTCCCGGACGGCGCCGCGCAGGGTGGTGCGGTCCACGAGGAACAGCCAGGCGAGGGCTGCGCCGACCGGGAGCGCCGACGCCGCCATGACCGCGCCCGTGACCGCCGGGAAGCGGGGACCGGCGTCGCCCTGGCTCGAGGCCAGACCGTAGGACGCGGCCCCGATCAGCAGGGCGATGACGACGCCGGCCACGAGGCTGACGAGGATCAGTCGCCCGGACCCGCCGCCCAGACGGGCGGAGCGGCCCCAGCGGGGGCGGCGGTCGCGGGCGAGGTCGGTGGTGGTGTGCGGCGTGGTGGCCATGGCGGTCCCTCCGGGGCGGGGCCGGGGTTTGTCCCCGTCGTGTGAAGCAAGCTTGACAGTAAAGAGAGTTTGACGTCAAGTCTGCTTGACGGTGGCCCGACAGGGCGGCGGCGGAGCTGGGCCTCGCCGTGGACGCCTCCACCGCCGCCCACGATGCTGGCCGCATGGCCTTCGAGGTGCACCCGCTCACCGCCGACCGCTTCGACGACTTCGCGCACGTCGTCAACCCGAACCGCCGCGCCACGCACTGCTGGTGCCTGTCCCCCCGGCTCTCAGCGCCGCAGAGGCACGCGCCCGGCGACCCCCGCGAGGACACCATGCGGGCGCTCGCTGCGGGGGAGCCTGCGCCCGGCGTCGTCGGTACTCGGACGGCGAGCCCGTCGCGTGGTGCAGCATCAGCCCGCGCAGCGCGATCCCGCGGCTCGTGATGCGACACATCCGCGGGTGACCCGGCCCTCCGCCGTCCGTCCGCCCGTCCGGCCAACGCGGGTTGACTTGTCGCGGGTCTGGGCGGTGAATACCCGTGACAAGTCAACCCGCCTTGCCCGGGGTGCCGCGCCCTTGGCTCGCGTGGAGTCGTCCCCCGCCCGCCCCGGCCCGTTCCTGAGGAGCCGCCATGTCCCTCCGTCTCTCTCACACCACGTGGGACGCGCTGGACCCCCACGCCATCGCCGAGTTCTGGCGCGCGCTGCTCGGCTGGGAGGTCGACGAGCCTCACCTCTACCGCCCGGGGTCGGACGAGTGCTCACTCGTCGGCCCTGACGGGCAGGTCGTCCTCTTCTTCCGCGTCCCGGACGCCAAGCGCGTGAAGAACCGCGCCCACATGGACCTGCGCGCGGCCGCCGGCTCGACGCGCGACGCCGAGATCGAGCGGGCGCTCGCCCTCGGCGCCGCGATGGTCGACGACCGCCGCGTCGACCTCGGCTGGGCCGTCCTCGCCGACCCCGAGGGCAACGAGTTCTGCATCCTCGACGGCTGAGCCGACCCCACGACGGCCCGGCGTCTCCGCGGGGGAGTCGCCGGGCCGTCGGGGCGGACCGGGTACCGGGTGCCCGGGCCGTCCGCGGCGGCGGTGGTGTGGCGGGAGTGGTTCGTGGTCATGGGGCCCTCCTGTGGTCGATGCCCTGGGCCGGTGGCCCGGCCCGCCTCGGAGGCTCTGTGGGGGCCGTCCGACCGGACGTTGTGAAGCAAGCTTGACAGTCAAGTGACCTTGTCGTCAAGGGAGCTTGACGCCGGGGCCCGCGCGAACTCCTCCCACGTCGTGGGCGGGGTCAGCCCGAGCCAGGCAGGCTCGAGACGGAACCCGAGGGCCGCGTTCATCCGCAGGGACGCCGCGTTGGACTCGGCGCCGCCGGTTCCCCACTCGCGCCCACCGCGGGCATGGGTCGCCAGGACGGTCGCCGCCTTGACGGCCTTCGCCACGCCACGGTTCTCGTGCTCGGCCGCGACCGCGGTGCGGTCGACCTCCCACCGGGCAGGGGAGCGGAACGTCAGGGTGAATCCGATGAGCACGCCTCCCTCGAAGGCCCCCACGGCGAGCCCCTCTGGGGTGGACAGTCGGGCCTCGAGGTCGTCCGGCAGCGGCTCGTGACGGGAGCCGTCGGTGTGCGGGAATCGGGGAGCCGCTTCCTCGTCGAGGGCGCGCAGGGCAGGCAGGTCGACGGCGGTCAGTCTCCGCACCTCGATTCCCCGCGCTTCGGCCGCCGCGATGTGGCCACGGTAGGGCGCCAGGTCGGCGTCGTCGTCGAGGTGGAGGCGCGCGCCCCAGGAGCGGGATCGCACGCTCCACCCGGCGTCGAGCAGCGCAGCGGCCTCGGCCGAGTCTTCGCGGTGCACGCGGGCGTCCGCCCGTGGGTCGGTCACGGGGGTGAGCATCGAGCACGGGATGTGCCCGGAGGCGGCCCCGCCCGGATAGACGTGCGGGAACTCGGCCGAGTGGGGATCGGAGGGGTCTCCCGGCTCGCGCCGCACCCGCAGGCCGGCCCCCGCCAGTTCGTCCTCGTCCAGGCCGCAGACGAACGCGTCCGGCCGGTCCGGGTAGATCGCCGCGCCGACGACTCCTACCTGGGCGGCGTCGTCGGAGGCGTGGAGGAAGCCGACGTCGTCGATCGAGGCGCCGCGCGTCGACGCCGTGTAGCGGCCGGTGCGACGCGCGGCGGCCCAGTCCTCCGGGAGGGTGATGTGCAGGATCATGGCGCGAGGCTATCGGCCTCGGCGTCGACGCCACCCCTCCGGCTGCCCATCGCGGGTTGAGTTATCGGGGGTGTGGGGCGGCGGCACCCGCGACAACCCAACCAGCGTTCCAGGGCCGCCCCGGGCGCGACGACGGCCCGGCGTCTCCGCGGGGGAGTCGCCGGGCCGTCGGGGGCGGACCGGGTTCCGGGTGCCCGGGCCGTCAGTCCTCCAGGAAGGCCTCGACGTCCGGGGTCACCGCGCGGGAGTCGATCAGCTGACGCTCGATCGCGTCGTGGGTGATCCGGTTGGCCTCGCGCACGGCGTCGGTGCGCATCGAGATCTTGATGTCGCCCTTGTGCGTCGGGGCCCCGGCCACCTGGACCGGCTGGGTCTCGAGCGGCAGCGGGACGGCGTCGCACAGCGACTTCTCGGCCGGCTGGGCGCCGGTCAGGAAGTAGTCACGGATGGGCGTGTCCACGCACTCGGTGCCATACGGGAACAGGCCGTGGGTGCCCTCGTTGTCCACGGAGATGAGGGACGTGTTGCGCAGCACGCCGGCGGCGCGGTGGCCGCCCTCGTACGGGGTCGCCGCGTCCAGCTCGGACTGCACGATCACGGTGTTCGGGGCACCCTTGCCGCCGGGCTGGGAGGGCATGGAGGTCTGGGCGGGCCAGTACATGCACTCCGACGGGCCCATCAGCACACCGATCCACGGGGCCTTGCGGCCGAGGTCGTCCACCCACGAGGTCCAGTAGCCCTGCGAGGTGTTCCACTGGCCGTCCTGGCAGCGGATCGCCGAGAACGCGCCCTCGAAGGTGACGGCGTCTCCGGCCTGGGTGGCGGCGACGAGCTGCTCGCGCTCGCCCACGGTCTCCAGACCGCGGGCGGCGAAGCGGTCGAAGGAGGCGCGCTCCTCGGCCGGCAGCGACGCACGGGCCTCGGCCAGGATGCGCTCGATCTGGGTGCGCTGCCCCGCGGGGTCCGTGGCCGCGGCCTCGGACTCCATGATGCGGATGTAGGCGGCGATGACGGACCCGGCGTCGAGGTACTGGGACGTGTCGTACATGGCCGGCAGCAGGAACGAGCCGGCGACGATCATGCCGAGCTGCGTGCGGGTGCCGCCCACGTCCTCCCAGCGCTGCCGGATCTGCATCGGGTCGTCGCCGAGGCCGAAGATCTCGTCGTGCCGGGCCACGTAGGGGAGCATCGCGTCCTGGAACTGACGGTCGCGGGAGCGCGGCTGCAGGTCCCAGGTGGTCTGGAGCCCGTCGCGGGAGATGTCCACGGCGGAGTCCAGCAGGAACCGGTGCGCGTGCTGGGGGAAGACGCGCTGGTACCAGCTGCCCAGCCACGTGCCGTACGAGTAGCCGATGTAGGAGGTCTTCTCCTCGCCCAGGACGGCGCGGATGAAGTCCATGTCGTACACGGTCTGCTCGGTGGTGATGTACGGGGTGAGCTCGTTCTCCAAGCACGCGTCGACCTGGGCCTTCGTGTCCTGCCACACGTCGTGCTCGGGGTTCGGCGTGTAGGTGCACTCCAGGGCGGTGGACTGGCCCACGCCGCGGGGGTCGAAGCCGATGAAGTCGTACTGCTCGGCGAGCTCCGGGGCGCGCTCGGCCATGGCGGGCCCCCAGGGCAGGCCGGAGCCGCCCGGGCCGCCGGGGTTGACCAGCGCGATGCCCTGGCGCTCCGGGTTGCCCTTCGAGGTCTCGGTCTTGGCCACGCGCAGGGTGATGGTGTGGCCGTCCTCGGGGTTCTTCCAGTCGCGGGGCACCGTGACGTCGGCGCACGCGGTGCCGGGGATCGCGCTGAACCGGGCGTTGAGGCGCTCGCTGCCGAAGTCGCAGGCCTCCCAGTCCAGCGTCTGGCCCACGAGGTGCGGCGCGAGCGCGGCGGCGTCGTTGACCTTGTTGCCGCGCGTGGCGGAGAGGTCGTTGGAGCGGGCCTGACCCTGCGATGCGGACCCGTTGCCGTTGCCGTTGCCGTTGCCGGGCGCGGAGAGCGCGGGGGCGGCGGCCGTGACGGCGAGCGAGACGGCCGCGACGGCGGCGGCGAGCGTGGTGCGGCGGCGAGCTGGAACGGTTCTGGTCACGTCAGGTCCTCGAGTCGTTCGGTGCGGAGAGGGCCGGGGCGGTCACCGGATGACGCGAGTGATGCGCCTCACAGCCTGTATAGCGGCCATCCTAGTCATGGACGTGCGCTGGAAGTCCACTCGGCGTCCGGCCCGGTCCCGGGGGCCGCCCCCGCGGCCGCGTCCAGCACCGCCAGCAGCCGCACCCGCAGCGACTGGCCCCGCGCGGCGAACTCGCGCTGTCGCCGCGCGTACTCGGCACGCCCGGCCGGCTCCTCGATCCGCACGGCCGCGTAGCCGCCGCGCCCGTCGGAGAGGTCGTCCACCCCGGTCAGGTCGTACGGCGAGGCCTCCATGTCCAGCCTGCGGATGTCCCACGCGAGGTCGAAGCAGTCCGCGAGCAGGTCCGAGTCGACCACCGGCACCAGCTTGTACGCCCACTTGTACAGGTCCATCCCCGCGTGCAGGCAGCCGGGCTGCTCCATCTCCCGCATCCCGGCGCGCGTGGGCAGGACGCCGTCGTCGCCCTCGTTGCGGTCGCGGGCCTCGGGCGCGAAGAACCGGAACGCGTCGAAGTGCGTGCACCGGATCCGCGAGCCCTCCACCACCGCGTCCGTCCCCCCGGCCCCGAGCCGCAGCGGCAGCTGGGAGTGCCGCACCCCGTGCACGTCCGAGCGGTACGCCATCGCCCACTCGTGCAGCCCGAAGCAGCCCAGGCGCGGTGCCCGCTCCGCCGTGCGCGCGAGCAGTTCCCGCGTGAACGCCACCCCCGACGCGCGGTCGGCCAGCACCGCCGCCACGTCCACCAGCCAGCCGCCCACCGCGCGGCCGTCGACGACGGCGCCCGCCACCTCGCCGGCTTCGACGCGCCGGTAGTGCTTCCACTCGCCCCGTGGGGTCGTGCCCAGCTCGGCCGCCTCGGCACGGGCCGCGGCGCCGTCGTCGTCCGCGAGGAGGACCCCCGGCCCGGGGTGCCAGCGCTGCAGCGCGGCGGGGGAGTGCGTGTAGTAGCCGAAGAGGAAGTCCTGCACCGGGTGCTTCTCGCCCCGCATCCGCAGGGCCACCAGCGGGTCCGTGCGTCGGGCGATGCGCTCGCGGTGTGCCCGCGCGTGGGCCCGCCACACGTCGGCGGGCAGGGTGACGACGGCGGTCGGCGGGGGCGCGGGGGCGGTGCGTGGCTCGGGCATGACCCCACCATCCTCCCCCGTGGCGCCCCTCATGAGCGAGCGGGCCCACGTGATGCCGACGCGGGGAGCGCACTCCGGCGGCCCCAATTCGACGGTCCTGGACGTTGCCTGGCAAAGATCTGGTCAAACGCCCTACCGGACGGTAGATTGCACATGTCTTGCTGTGGTGCCCATCACATGGGCGCCGATCTCCCCGTCCCCCGGCGTCATCCCCGCCGGCGTGCCACGGGTGAGAGCTGGGCGGACCTTGATGAGAAAGGCGGAGGCAATGCCTCAGAACCCCACCCCTGCCCGGCGCCGTCGGGCCCTGGCCGCGGCCGTCGCCGGCGCGAGCCTCGTGGCCGCTCCCGCGCTCGCGGTGTCGGCCACCGCCGTCGAACTGCCCGACGGCAGCACCGTCTCCAGCCCGCAGGGCGAGGTGCAGGTGCAGCAGCAGTTCGAGGACGGCCGCTACTTCGTGGTCCTGAAGGACCAGCCGTCGGTGACCGCCCCCGAGGCCGGCGCCGTTCCGGGCGCCGCCCCGAAGGCGAAGTTCGACCCCTCGCACCCGCGCGTGAAGAACTACGAGGCCAAGCTCCAGCGCCAGCAGGCGAAGGTCGCGAAGGCCCACGGCGCCAAGGCCGAGATCTCCTTCCAGCGCGCCGTGAACGCGTTCGTCGCCGAGCTGACCGCCGAGGAGGCCCAGGCGATCGCGAAGGACCCGGCCGTGCTCGGCGTCGCACCGGACGAGCAGGTGGCCCCGGACTACAGCTCCACCGAGTTCCTCGGCCTGCCCGGCAAGAAGGGCACCTGGAAGTCCGTGTACGGCAAGGCCGAGAACGCGGGCAAGGGCGTGGTGGTCGGCGTCATCGACTCCGGCATCCACCCGGACAACCCGTTCATCGACGGTCAGCCCGTCCAGCCGCTCAAGGGCAAGGCCAAGGTCGGCGTGCCGTACCGCACCGCGGACGGCCAGATCGCCGTGCTCAAGGCGGACGGCACCACCGCCACGGCCGAGTGCGAGACCGGCCCGGACTTCCCGGCGTCGTCGTGCGACTCCAAGCTGATCGGCGCCTACGCCTTCTCGGAGGACTTCGAGCGCTTCGTCCCGGTGGACGAGCGGGCCCCGGAGGAGCGCATCTCCCCGCTGGGCGTGTTCTCCCACGGCACCCACGTGGCCACCACCATCCTCGGCAACACCGGGGTGGAGCAGACCATCGACGGCGACTCCTTCGGCGAGGGCGCGGGCGTGGCCCCGGCCGCCCACCTGATCTCCTACAAGATCTGCTGGGAGGACACCGACCCGGACACCGGCGGCTGCTACACCTCCGCCTCCGTGGCCGCCGTCGAGCAGGCCATCGAGAACAACGTGGACGTGCTGAACTACTCGATCTCCGGCTCCAACACCTCGATCGTGGACCCGGTGGCCATGGCCTTCAAGTCCGCCGCCGAGGCCGGCATCTTCGTGGCCGCCTCCGGCGGCAACTCCGGCCCCGGCCCGAACACCGTGAACCACGGCTCCCCGTGGCTGACCACCGTGGCCGCGGAGACGTTCTCCAACGAGCTCACCGCCACCGTGCAGTTCTCCGACGGCACGCAGCTCCGGGGCGCCTCCTCGGCCCGCACCGGCGTGGGCCCGGCCGAGGTCATCCACGCGTCCGAGGTCGCCGCCGGCGACGCCGAGGCCGCGCGTCTCTGCCTGCCCGGCGGACTCACCGAGGAGGCCGCCGACAAGATCGTGCTCTGCGAGCGCGGCGGGAACGCCCGCACCGAGAAGTCGCAGGTGGTGGAGGAGGCCGGCGGCGTCGGCATGATCCTCGTGAACACCCCGTCCGGCTCGCTGGACGCGGACATCCACGCGGTGCCGACCGTGCACATGAACGACAACGGCGTGATCGAGAAGGTGAAGTCCTCCGACCTCACCGCCACGGTCGTCCCGGGCGACACCACCGGCCTGCCGGAGGACCCGCTGCCCCAGATCGCCGGCTTCTCCTCCCGCGGCCCGGCCAACGCCGTGAACCAGGAGCTCCTGAAGCCCGACCTCGCCGCCCCCGGTGTGAACGTGATCGCCGGCGTCTCCCCGCTGGACCCCGACTACCACGGCAACACGTTCGGCCTGATGTCCGGCACGTCCATGGCCTCGCCGAACCTGGCCGGCATGGCCACGCTGCTGATCGGCAAGTACCCGGCCTGGTCCCCGATGGCCGTGAAGTCCGCCCTCATGACCACCGCCGGCGACGTGTACAACGCCGACGGCACCGTGAACACGGACAACTTCGCCACGGGTGCCGGCTCCGCCGATCCGGCCGCCGCCGCCCGTCCGGGCCTGGTCTACGACTCCGGCAAGGAGCAGTGGGACGCGCTGCTGCGCGGCGACATCGCCGGCCGTGAGGTGAACGTCCCGTCCCTGGCGATCCCCGACGTCGTCGGCTCGGCCACCGTGACCCGCACCGTGACCGCCCTGGAGAACGGCCGCTGGCAGTTCTCCGCGAACGTGCCCGGCTTCGAGGTGACCGCCTCCCCGGCCGTGCTGGACCTGAAGGCCGGCCAGTCCGCCGACGTCGAGCTGACCGTCACCCGCACCGACGCCGCGGTGAACACCTGGACCCACGGCTCCATGTCCTGGACCACCGCCAAGGGCAAGGCCGTCCCGGAGGTGACCTCCCCGGTCACCGTCAAGGCGAAGTCCGCGACCGTCACCTCCGCCGTCGGGGGCTCCGGTGCCACCGGCTCCGCCGACGTGGAGATCACCCCCGGCGTGACCGGTGAGCTGACCCCGCAGGTCCTGGGCCTGGGCAAGGTGGACTCCACCGTGGCCGCCGCCACCGCGAGCAACTCGCTCGTGTCCAGTGCTCTGGCCGTGTCCACCGTGACCGTGGAGGAGGGCACCCAGTCCCTGGTGGCCTCGATCAACGCGGGCGCCGCCGGCGCCGACTGGGACCTGTACGTGATCACCCCCGAGGGCAAGCAGCTCTCCCGGGCGACTGCGGACGAGTCCGAGACGCTGACGATCGCCGACCCCGCCCCGGGCGCCTACACCGTGGTCGGCCACCTGTACGCGGCCAACGGCGGCAAGGACACCGGCACCCTCGAGACGCTCAAGCTGCGCGAGGACGCGGGCAACCTGACCGTCTCCCCGAACCCGGTCCCCGTGACCTCGGGCAAGGCCACCGAGGCGACCCTCTCCTGGTCCGGCCTGACCTCGGGCACCTGGAAGGGCCTCGTCACCTGGGACGCGGGCATCACGACCGACGTGACCGTCCAGGTCCCGTGACCGCCGACCCCCTCCGTCCTCGCTGACGGAACGGGAGGAACCGCCCGCACGACGACTCCGGCCCCGCACCTTCACGCTGAAGGTGCGGGGCCGGCGTCGTGGTGGGTGGGGGAGGATGCGGCGTCAGCGGCCGGTGCCGCCGTAGACCGTGGCCTCCTCCTCGGCGTCGAGGCCGAAGGCGGCGTGCACGGCGCGGACGGCGTCGTCGAGCTTGCTCTCGGCGGTGACCACGGAGATGCGGATCTCCGAGGTGGAGATGAGGTCCACGTTCACGCCGGCGTCGGCGAGGGCCTTGAAGAAGGTGGCGGAGACGCCCGGGTTGGAGCGCATGCCCGCGCCGATCAGCGAGAGCTTGCCGATCTCCGGGTCCGAGACGATGTCCTGGAAGCCGATCCGGTCCTGGGCGGCGCGCAGGGCGGCCATGGCGTCCTTGCCCTCCACGATCGGCAGGGTGAAGGAGATGTCCGTGCGGCCCGAGCCCTCGCGGGAGATGTTCTGCACGATCATGTCGATGTTCACGTTGGACACGGCGATCACGCGGAAGATCTCGGCGGCCTTGCCGGGCACGTCGGGGACGCCGACGATCGTGACCTTGCCCTCGGAGCGGTCGTGGGCGACGCCGGAGACGATGGGCTGTTCCATGGGAGCGCCTTCCTGAAGGGTGATGGTGTCGTTCGGGTCGGGCATGATCCAGGTGCCCTCATGGTCGGAGAAGGAGGAGCGCACGTGCAGCGGCACGCCGAAGCGGCGCGCGTACTCCACGGAGCGCAGGTGCAGCACCTTGGATCCGGAGGCCGCCATCTCGAGGGTCTCCTCGGAGGAGAGCTCGGTGAGCTTGCGGGCGGTCGGCACGACGCGCGGGTCCGCCGAGTAGACGCCGTCCACGTCCGTGTAGATCTCGCACACGTCCGCGCCGAGCGCGGCGGCGAGGGCGACGGCCGTGGTGTCCGAGCCGCCGCGGCCCATGGTGGTGATGTCCTTGGACTCGGGGCTCATGCCCTGGAACCCGGCCACGATGGCCACGCGGCCGGCGTCGAGGGCCTCCTGCACGCGGTGGGGGTTGACCTTGACGATCCGGGCCCGGCCGTACGAGGTGTCCGTCAGCATGCCGGCCTGGGAGCCGGTGTAGGAGCGGGCCTCGACGCCCTCGGCGTGGATGGCCATCGCCAGCAGGGACATGGAGATGCGCTCGCCGGCCGAGAGCAGGATGTCCATCTCGCGTGCGGGCGCGTCCTGCGTGAGCTCGGCGGCGAGGTCGAGCAGCTCGTCCGTGGTGTCGCCCATGGCCGAGACCACGACGCACACGCGGTTCCCGGCCCGGACCGTGTCCGCGACGCGGCGGGCCACGCGCTGGATGCCGGCGGCGTCGGCCACGGAGGAGCCGCCGAACTTCTGGACGATGAGACTCATGGGTCGCTCCGGACGGGATCGAGGGTCGGTTCGGGCCAAGTCTAGGGGCGCGCACCCGCGCGGGTCCGCCAGGTGAACCCCTGTTCCGGATGCTGGACCCGGCGCCCGCGGCCGGTCAGGACGACGGCGCCCGCGGCCCCGCCTGCGACCCCGGTCGGGCTCGGATCGGCGCCGGGATCATCCCCCGGGTGGATCCGCGTCCGGGCACGGTCCGGCAAGGATGGGGCCATGACCGCTCCAGCACCCCCGCCCGCCTCACCCGTCCTGGGGGCGGCCGCCCACGACGGGATCGTGGCCCACGGCCTCGCCCGCTCGTTCGGCGCCGTCCATGCGGTGCGGGACGTCTCCCTCACCGTGCCCGCCGGCTCCGTGACGGCCCTCGTCGGCCCGAACGGCTCGGGCAAGACCACGCTCCTGCTCATCTTGGCCACCCTGCTGCGCCCGGACGCCGGCGCCGTGTCCGTGGCCGGGGTGGACGCGGTGCGCGAGCCCGTCGAGGCCCGGCGGCGGCTCGGCTGGATGCCCGACACCCTGGGCGTGTGGGAGGAGCTGACCTGCCACGACATCCTCGCCAGCCTGGGCCGGCTCTACGGCATGGGGAAGGCGGAGGCGTCGGCGCGCGCGGACGAGCAGCTCGCGTGGGTCGAGCTCACGGAGTTCGCCCACCGGCCCGCCCGCGTGCTCTCCCGCGGCCAGCAGCAGCGCCTGTCCCTGGCTCGGGCCACCGTGCACCGGCCCTCCGTCCTGCTCCTGGACGAACCCGCCAACGGCCTCGACCCGGCCGCCCGCATCCGGCTGCGGGACGACCTGCGCGCCATGGCCGCAACCGGCACCGCCGTGCTCGTCTCCTCCCACGTGCTCGCCGAGCTCGAGGAGATGTCCGATCGCGCCGTGTTCCTCCATGAGGGCGCCACGGTGGCCACCCAGGAGTTCCGCGCCGCCGACGACCTCGCCCGCCCCTACCGGATCGCAGGGCCCGACCCGTCGGCCCGGGACACCCTTATCCGCGCCCTTGAGACCCGCGGCCTCGCCGTCACCGCAGCCACCGGCGCCGGCGCGGGCCAGCGCCGGGACGGCGTCGTGGTGCAGCTGCGGGGCGAGGCCGCCGCGGCCGCGCTGCTCGCAGACCTCGTGCGCGAGGGTGTGCTCGTCAGCCACTTCGCCCCGGAGGGCTCCCGCCTCGAGAACGCCTACCTGGGCCTCCACCTGGAGGGCCCCCGCACCGAAGGAGACCGGCCGTGAGCACCGCCGTCGCGACCTCGATCCACGACCGCCGCCCGCCGGAGCCGCAGCCGGGGGGACGCCTCGGCGCGGCCCAGGCCGTGGCCACCGTGGTGGGCATGGAACTGCGTCAGCGGCTGCGCTCGCGCGGCTGGTACGTGCTGTTGGGCGTCTTCTTCGCGGTGGTGGGGGCGGTGACCCTCGGCGCCCTCGGGCTGCGAAGCCTGGGCATGGCGGAGATGGAGGCGTCCGGCCTGGAGCCGGAGCTGGCGGAGCAGCAGATGCGCGCCCTGGGGCGGACGCTCTTCGACGGCGTCCTGCTCTTCGTCCTCACCCTCTCGCTGCTGGTCTCGCCCGCCCTGGCGGCCAACGCGATCTCGGGCGACCGTGCCGGCGGCACCCTGGCCATCACCCAGGTCACCCTGCTGCGGACCGGGCACCTGATGACGGGCAAGTGGCTGGCCGCGTGGATCGCCTCCGCCGCGTTCCTCGCGGCCGCGCTGCCGTGGCTGGCGGTCGCGGCCGTGGTGGGGCGCGTGTCCCCGTGGGCCGTGCTGGTGGGGCTCGTGATGATCCTCGTGGAGTTCGGCATGATCGCGGGGATCGGCGTGGCCGTCTCGGCCATCGCCGGGCGCACGCTGTTCGCCGTCGTGGTGACGTACCTGATCGTGGCGGCGCTGACGATCGGCACCCTGGTGGCCTTCGGGCTGTCCCTGCAGTTCCTGCAGACCGAGGTGCGGGCCAACGACGCCGAGTTCGGCTCCATGACGGCGGAGCCGTTCACCGAGGCGGAGCTCGAGAAGATGACCCCGGAGGAGGCGGAGCAGGCCTGGGCCGAGTGGGAGGCGGCGCACCCGGAGCTGTTCGACGGGATCGCCGACCGGTGCGTCGGCCCGGTGACCACCCGGACGATCCCCGACCCGCGGCGCAGCGGATGGCTGCTCGCGGCGAACCCCTACGCCGTCCTCGCGGATGCGTCCCCCTGGGAGGGCGGGCTCGTCGAGGACGGGACCCGGGCGGAGCCCGGGCCGCTCAACCTGCTGTCCGTGGGGCTGCGCTGGACCCAGCGTGACCCCGTCCGGGACGTCGAGTGCCTCGACGGCGAGCTGCGCGGTCTCGACCAGAGCGGCGTGCCGGACCGGCAGGGCACCTGGCCGGTGTGGCCGCTCGGCCTGGCGATGCAGGGTGTGCTGGTGGCCGGGCTGGGCTGGTGGGGCCACCGTCGCCTGGACACCCCGGCCGGGCGGCTGCCCGCCGGCACGCGCGTGGCCTGAGCCGGGCCGGCGTCGGGCGGGGCCTGCTCGACACCGGCCGGTGTCAGCCGCTGATCAGGCGACGTCCCTCGAAGGCACGGCCGAGGGTGACCTCGTCCGCGTACTCGAGGTCCCCGCCGACGGGCAGACCGGAGGCCAGGCGCGTGACGCGGATGCCCGTGGCGCTGAGGAGGCGGCCGAGGTAGGTGGCCGTGGCCTCGCCCTCGAGGTTGGGATCCGTGGCGAGGATGACCTCCTGCACGGCCTCGTCCTGCAGCCGGGTGAGCAGCTCGCGGACGTGCAGCTGCTCGGGGCCGATGCCGGCGATCGGATTGATGGCGCCGCCGAGCACGTGGTAGCGGCCCTGGAAGGCGCGGGTGCGCTCCATGGCCATGACGTCCTGCGACTCCTCGACCACGCAGATCTGGGAGCGGTCCCGGCGCTCATCCCGGCAGAGCGAGCACACCTCGTCCTCGGACACGTTGAAGCAGACCGAGCACAGCCGCACCCTGTCCTTGACCGTGCGGATGGCGTCCGCCAGCCGCAGCATGTCCTCCCGGTCCGCCTCCAGCATGTGGAAGGCGATGCGCTGGGCAGACTTCGGCCCGATGCCCGGCAGGCGGCCGAGCTCGTCGATCAGGTCCTGCACCGCGCCCTGGTACATCCGTCTCCCTCGTCCGATGGTGCGTCTCGTGGGGCGTGCGCCCCGACGCGGCGCCGTGGTCCGGCGCCGCGTCCATCATGCCCGCGGCCCCGGACCGCGTACGGGCGCGTTCGCCTCAGGCGTCGTTGGGGCGTTCCTCGAGCAGACGGCCGCCGAGCACCCGTTCGACGACGGCCCGGCCCACGAGGCCCGAGTCCTCGAGCGGGACGTCGTCGTCGCTGGCGACCTCGTCCTCCCACCCCACACCGGACGTCGCCGGGGCGGCGGGGCCGGTGTCGGCGGGCCGGGTCGGGCCGCGGCCCTGGGCGGCCTCGCGGGCGGCGTGGATGGCCGCGGCCCGCGCGTCCAACGACGGCGGCGCCGAGGCTCCCCCGGCGGGCTCGACGTCGGCGGGGCGCGCCCCGAGCGAGGCCGCGCTCGGCCGGCCCCCGGCGGGGGAGCCCGGCGAGGCGTCCGGGCCGGGGCCGCCGGGAGCGCCGGGGCCGCCGCCCGTCCCGCTGCCGCCGCTCGAGCCCGCGTTCACCGGAGGCTCGAGGGGCCCACCGGCCCGCAGCCGCTCCATGAGCCGCGGGTACATGCTCGCCGGATGGCCCGAACCCGGGAAGTCCGAACCGGTCGGGCCGGCAGCCGCGCGCGGCGCGGCGTCTGCGTCGTCGGCGGGCACGCCCGGGTCAGGGGTCGCGTCGGCCGTGGGCGAGCCCCTGGGGCGCCGCTCCTCGTCCGAGGACGGGCCGGCGCCCGAGGCGGCCGGGTGGAGATCGCGTCGCTCCGTGGCCGCTGCGTCGTCGTCCGGGGCGGGCGACGGCGTGGCAGGCCGGGCGGAGTCACCGTCCGCGGCCGCGCCCGCGCCGTCGTCGAAGCCGGCGGGACGGGTCGCGCCGAAGCGCTTCGCGAACTCGGCGCGCAGCTCCGCCTCCGGACGGGCGAACACGGGGATCGAGTGCTCCTCCTCGCGGACCAGCGGCCCCGGGTCGTAGGCCCGACGGACCTCCTCGGCGCTCGGCTCGCTCTCGCCGGGGGTCGGGGCGTCGGGCTGGACCGGGGAGTCCTGGCCGGCGTCCGGCGCGGCGCCGCCGGGGGCCGGTGCGGCCTGCGGCGGCGCGCCCCAGTCCTCGACCGACGGCACGGGGCCGTCCCAGCCGGCGGCGCCGACGGGCCGCTCCTCGGCGTCCCGGGCCGGCGGGGTCCAGCCCTCGGGGCCGTCCGAGTCGTCCTGCTCCGCGTCCGGGTCGAACGCGGGCAGCGAGTCCCACGGGTCCTCCTCGGGCGGGGGAGCGTCGTCCCAGGCGGGCGGCTCCTCGTCCGGGCCGCCCCAGCCGTCCGCCGGCGGGGCG
>NZ_JABFAY010000010.1:32026-60726 GCF_017168495.1 Micrococcus sp. KRD096
CGGCGGGGTGGGGCGGGAGGACTCCGGCTCGCGCGGGGCCGGCCCCGGTGCCGGAGCGGGCCGGTTCGGCTGCGCCGCCGGTCGGTCGGGCCGGCCCTGCTGCGGGGCCGGACGCTCAGGCCGGTCCGTCCGCGCCGGGCCGGCCGGGCGAGCGCCGGACTGTGCGCGGGCGTCCCCGGTCGGCGCGTCCCCACCGAGGATCAGATCGAGCCGCGGGCGGATGCCGAGCACCTGGTGGACGGCCTCGCCGAGCACGCGGTCACCGCCCCGGCCGAGCAGCGACTGGCGGGGCCCGTCCTGCTGGAAGCCGATCGTCAGCAACGAGCCGTCGTAGCCCGCGACGCTCGCGTTGTCCTTCACCAGCATCCACACCAGGCGTGAGGCGTCCTCGAGGGCCGTGAGGATGTCCGGCCAGGCCCGGCGGATCATCTCCACCTGGCTCGCCGCCGGGGCGGGCGTGGGGCTCGACGGCGCGGCCGTCTCCTCCGGCCCGTGGGCGGGGGCCGGCGCGGCACCGGTGCGCTCCTGGGCCTGGGACCGGCCCTCGGGCTCGGGCCGGCCCTCAGGCTCGGCGCGGCTCCCGGCCTCCGGGCGGCGCGTGTCCCCGGAACGGGCCCCGACCTCAGCCGGTTCGGGCCGCTTGGGCTGCGGCGGCTGCTGCGGACGCTCGGACCCCGTGGCCCCGGCGGCGGCGTCCCCCTCCGGCGCCTCTGCCGCGGACTGCGGGGCAGGCGGCGTCCAGCGCTCCGGCGGGGCGGTGGACGCGGTCGGCGCGGGCTCCTCCGGCCGCCGCATGGCGGCCCGGGCGAGCGCGGCACCGGTCAGAGTGCCGGAGCCCTCCGCGTTCTCGGCCGATCCGCCGCCGTCCGCGGCGGGCGTGCCGGACCGGGCCGGCGTCGTCGTGCCCTCCGGGGCGCCGTCCTCGACGGGCGCGGCGCCACCGAGCTCCAGGCGCCGTTCGAGGGCCTCGAGGCGGGCGGCCAGGCCGCGGTGCGTCTCGTCCGAGGCAGGCAGCAGCAGGCGCGCCATGAGCAGCTCGAGGTGCAGGCGGGGACTGGTGGCCCCCACCATGTCCGTCAGCGCGAGGTTGGTGACGTCCGCGAGGCGGGAGAGCTCCGCGCGGGAGAGCTGCGCGGCCTGCGCCGACAGACGCCGCACCTGGTCCTCCGGCATGCCGTGCAGGATCGCCCCGGCCTCCTCCGGCAGGGCACGGGCGATCACGAGGTCGCGGAAGCGGTCCAGCAGGTCCTCGACGAAGCGGCGCGGGTCCTGGCCGGACTGCACCACGCGGTCCACCACGCGGAACACGGTGGGGGTGTCGTCCGCGGCGACGGCGTCGATCACGTCGTCCAGCAGGGCTTCCGGGGTGAAGCCGAGCAGGCTCACCGCGAGCTCGTAGGAGACCTGGCCCTCCTGGGCACCCGCGATCAGCTGGTCCAGCACGGAGAGCGTGTCACGCACCGAGCCCGTGCCGGCGCGCACCACGAGCGGCAGCACGCCCTTCTCCACGGACACGCCCTCCTCCGCGCACAGCTGCTCGAGGTAGGCGATGAGCGGCTCCGGCGGCACGAGCCGGAACGGGTAGTGGTGGGTGCGGGAGCGGATGGTCCCGATGACCTTCTCCGGCTCCGTGGTGGCGAAGATGAACTTCAGGTGCTCCGGCGGCTCCTCCACGATCTTGAGCAGCGCGTTGAAGCCCGCCGCGGTGACCATGTGCGCCTCGTCGATGATGAGGATCTTGTAGCGGTCCCGGACCGGGGCGAACGTGGCCCGCTCGCGCAGGCCGCGGGCGTCCTCCACACCGCCGTGCGAGGCCGCGTCGATCTCCAGCACGTCCAGCGAGCCCGGCCCGCCGGTGGCCAGGTCCCGGCACGAGTCGCACTCGCCGCACGGCGTGGGCGTGGGGCCTTGGGCGCAGTTCAGGCAGCGCGCGAGGATGCGGGCGGACGTGGTCTTGCCGCAGCCGCGCGGGCCGGAGAAGAGGTAGGCGTGGTTCACGCGGTCCTTCGCCAGTGCGGTGCGCAGCGGGACCGTGACATGGTCCTGCCCGATCACGTCCTCGAAACGGTCCGGGCGGTAGCGGCGGTACAGGGCGGTGCTCACCCTCGAAAGCCTATCCGGCGGGCGGACGGGCTAAGGGAGCCGGGGAATGCGCCCACCCACCGGCCCGTTCCCTGGCCCATGACCACCACGCACATGCACACCGACGCCGAGGACACGATCCACCCCACGCAGCCGGCCCCGGACGCGGGACCGCTGAGTCAGGCCGAGATCGACCGCCTCTTCGCGGACCGCCACACGACGCAGCTCTTCTCGGACGAGCCCGTCGACCTCGCGCTGATCGAGCGGGCCTACGCGGACCTCCGCTGGGCGCCGACCGCCATGAACAACCAGCCGCTGCGGCTCGACGTCGTGGACAGCCCCGAGGCCCGCGCCCGCCTGGCTCCGCTGATGATCGAGTTCAACCGGGAGAAGACGGAGCGCGCCCCGCTCACGCTGATCGCCTCCTACGACCTCGACTGGCACCGCCACATGGGCCACCTCGCCCCGTTCCGGGAGGGCTTCGAGGAGGATGCCGAGGGCAAGCCGGGCATGCGCGAGGGGATGGGCCGCACGAACGCGCTCATCCAGGTGGGCTACCTGCTCGTGGCCCTGCGCGCCCACGGGCTCGAGGTCGGCCCCATGGCCGGGTTCGACGCCGCCGCCGTGGACGCCGAGTTCCATGCGGACCGTGCCTGGAAGTCCCTCCTGGTGATCAACGTGGGCCACGCCGCCGCAGACGACGAGAAGGCGCAGCAGCCCCGCCAGGGCCGCCTCGACTTCGACCAGGCCGCCCAGGTCCTCTGACCGGGGCCGGGCCTGCGGCGGACCAGGGCGCCGGCCCGTTCAGAGCCCGGTGAACACCCACGGATCACGCGGCAGGGCGGCCGGGTCGAACGCGGGCACGGCGGCCGCCAGCGGTCCCGCGGGCAGGCCGAGGGACTCCAGCAGCCGGTCCCGCACCCGCTCGGGGGTCCACGCCGGGTCCTGCGCGGAGAGGTCCTCGAGGGTCACGGCGCCGTCCCGCTTGGCCAGCCGCCGCCCCTCCGTGTTCAGCACGAGCGGCACGTGCAGGTACTCCACCGCGGGCGTCGGCTCCCCGCGCGCGGCGCACAGCGCCTCGGCCAGCCAGCGCTGGCGCGGGGCCGAGTCGAGCAGGTCGTCGCCGCGGACCACCTGGTCCACGTCCTGCGCCAGGTCGTCCACGACGACGGCCAGGTTGTACGCGTACGCCCCGTCGTTCCGGCGCAGCACCAGGTCGTCGACCAGGCCCGTGACCTCGCCGTGCAGCACGTCCACGGCGGTCGCGCGCGGGATCTCGCCCGCCGGCAGGCCCGCGACCTTCGCCACGTCGATCCGCAGGGCGGCGGGGCGCACCCGCCGTCGCTCGGCCCGCTCGGCCTCGGTCAGGCCGCGGCAGGTGCCCGGATAGAAGCCGGGCGGACGCAGCGGCACGGCGCCGCCGGAGGCGGGGGCGCCGTCGTCGGGTCGCGGGTGCGGGGCCGACGTCGCCTCGGCGATGTCCTTGCGCGAGCAGAAGCACTCGTAGACCGCGTCCGCGCCGTGCGCGGCGCGCAGGGCGGCCACGGCGGCGTCGTACAGGGCGGTGCGCTCGGACTGGCGCACCGGCTCGGCGTCCCAGTCCAGCCCGACGGCGGCCAGGTCAGCCCGCTGCCCGGCCTCGGCCCCGGAGCGGACGCGGTCCAGGTCTTCGATCCGCAGCAGGAAGGCGCGGTCCGTGGCGCGCGCCGCGAGCCACGCGACGAGCGCGGTGCGCAGGTTGCCCAGGTGCAGGCTCCCCGTGGGGGAGGGGGCGTAGCGTCCGGCGGGCATGGGATCTCCTGGGGGAAAGTGAAGACCCCTCACGCACCTGCCAGAGCCCACCTACCCTTGCTACCTTCCGGTCCTGGGGGAGTTCAGCGAGATGACACCACGTGAGGGGCCGCCCACGACTCTACCAGGGCGGCGGTGGGCGGGGCGATTCGGGCCGCGGCGAGACCCGGACCGGGCCCTCGCCTCCCGCGGGGGATTGGCGCAGCCCAGGACGATCTGGTTATGATGGAGCCTGCCCTCGCGCGGTCCGCCGCATGAGGGCGCACCAAGGAGGATTCGCCTAGCGGCCTATGGCGCACGCCTGGAACGCGTGTTGGGTTAACAGCCCTCGGGGGTTCAAATCCCCCATCCTCCGCGGGCAAGCCCCGGGACCCCAGTGGTTCCGGGGCTTTTCGCATGTCCGGGGCCGCTGTCGTCGCGGGCCGCGCGCCCGGATTCCCGATCCGCCACGCTGGATGCGAGACGCGGGTCACATTTGCGCGTATCCTTCTCCCCAGTCGTCCGGGACCGCCGGCGGCCGCCGCTCGGAGCTCGCACCGCACCGGCCATCCCCACCCCGATCTGGAGACCCCATGTCCTTCGCAGATCTCATCACCGCCGTGAACGACGTCATCTGGTCCCCGGCCCTGATCTGGCTCTGCCTGATCGTCGGCCTCTACTTCACCATCCGGACCATGTTCCTGCAGTTCGTGAACATCCCGGACATGGTGAAGCAGCTCCGCGAGGGCCAGGACTCCGCGGACGGCACCTCGTCCCTCCAGTCCCTCATGATGTCGCTCGCCGGCCGCGTCGGCATGGGCAACATCGGCGGCGTCGCCACAGCCATCGCGTTCGGCGGCCCCGGTGCCGTGTTCTGGATGTGGGTCATGGCCCTGCTCGGCGCCGCCACGTCCTTCATCGAGTCCACGCTCGGCCAGATCTACAAGGAGCGCGACCCGGACACCGGCGAGTACCGCGGCGGCCCGGCGTACTACTTCGAGAAGGCCTACAAGCACACGGCCGCCGCCCCCGCGTTCAAGGTGTACGCCATCCTGTTCGCCGTCGTCACCGTCTTCGCCACCAGCTACTTCCTGCCGGGCGTGCAGGCCAACGGCGTGGCCGCGGCCGTGGGCGAGGCGTGGGCCGTGCCCGCCTGGGTCGTGGCCCTGGCCATGGTCATCCTGCTGGCCTTCATCGTCCTGGGCGGCGTGAAGCGCATCGCGACGTTCGCCGTCTACGTGGTGCCCGTGATGGCCGTGCTGTACATCATCCTCGCGCTGATCGTGCTGTTCCTGAACTTCGACCAGATCCCCGAGGTCTTCGGCTCCATCTTCGCCAGCGCGTTCGGCGTGCACGCCGTGTTCGGCGCGATCCTCGGCCTCGCCATCCAGTGGGGCGTGAAGCGCGGCGTCTACTCCAACGAGGCCGGCCAGGGCACGGGCCCGCACGCCGCCGCGGCCGCGGAGGTCTCGCACCCGGCAAAGCAGGGCTTCGTGCAGGCGTTCGCCGTGTACATCGACACGCTCTTCGTCTGCTCGGCCACCGCGTTCATCATCATCTCCACGGGCGCCTACCGGGTGTACTCGGACGGGTCCGGCTCCGGCCTGCTGTTCGAGGGCATCGTCTCGCCGACGGCCTCCGAGGGCCCGGCCTTCGTCCAGACCGGCTTCGACGCCGTGTTCTCCGGCTTCGGCCCCACGTTCGTGGCCGTGGCGCTGGCGTTCTTCGCCTTCACCACGATCGTGGCGTACTACTACATGGCCGAGGTCAACATCGTGTTCCTCACGCGCAACCTGCGCAACGGCATGGTCCGCCGCGTCGCGCTGCGCTTCCTGCAGGCCCTGATCCTCGTGTCGGTGGCCTACGGCGCCGTCGCCACCACGGGTGCGGCCTGGGGCCTCGGCGACATCGGCGTGGGCTCCATGGCCTGGCTGAACATCCTCGGCATCCTGGTGCTGCAGGGCCCGGCCCTCAAGGCCCTCAAGGACTACCGCGCACAGAAGCGCCAGGGTCTCGACCCGCAGTTCGACCCGCGCCCGCTCGGCATCCGCAACGCGGACTTCTGGGAGCACCGCGCCGACGGCCTGATCACCCAGGGCGTCGCCGGCACGGCCGAGCACCCGATCGTCGCCGAGGGCGGCGCCCACCGCGCCTGACCTACCGGCGGGGCTGGGCTCTCCCCGCCCCACCACGACGACGGCCCGGACGCCGCCAGCGTCCGGGCCGTCGTCGTGCGCGGCAGGTCAGAACAGCTGGCGCAGGTTCGCCTTCGCGAGGTCGAGCAGCTTGGTGCCCTTGCCGTCGAGGACGGTGCGCATGGCGTAGAGCGCGAACCCCTTGGCCTGCTCGAACTCGATGCTCGGCGGGATCGTCAGCTCCTGACGCTCGGTCTTGACCACCAGCAGCGCCGGCCCGTCGTGGGCGAGGAACTCGCGCATCACCGCGGGCAGGTCCGTCGTGTGGTCCGCGCGGAAGCCCTTGATGCCGACCGCCTCCGCGATCGCCGCGAAGTCCGGGTTCTCCAGGCCCGTCCCATAGGGGACGAACCCGGCGGCCATCATCTCGAGCTCCACGAAGTTCAGCGAGTCGTTGTCGAACACGAGCGTCTTCACGGGCAGGTCGTTCTGCACGAACGACAGCAGCTCGCCGAGCATCATGGCCAGCCCGCCGTCGCCGGCCATCGCCACCACCTGGCGGGTGGGGTCGACCGCCTGGGCGCCGACCGCCTGGGTGACCGCGTTGGCCATGGAGCCGTGGGACAGGGAGCCGATGATCCGGCGGCGCCCGTTCATCGTCAGGTACCGGGAAGCCCAGATCACGGGGGAGCCGACGTCGGGCAGGAACACCACGTCGTCGTCGGCCAGCTCGTCGAGGAGGCGGGCCACGTACTGCGGATGCACGCGTCCGCGTCCCGGGGAGGCCAGCTGGTCGAGGTCCTTGCGGGTCTTGGCGTAGTGCTTGAGCGCCTTGTCCAGGAACGCCGACGACGAGTTCCCGCGCAGCAGCGGCAGCAGGGCCTGGGCCGTCTCCTTCACGCCGCCCACGAGCGGCACGTCCACGGCCACCCGTCGGCCGATCTGCTCGCCGCGCACGTCCACCTGGATGACCGTGGCGTCCTCGGGGTAGAACTGCCGGTACGGCAGGGAGGAGCCGAGGATCAGCAGCGTCTCGGCCTCCTTGAGCGCGTGGTAGCCGGAGGCGAAGCCGAGCAGGCCGGTCAAGCCGACGTCATACGGGTTGTCGTACTCGATCCGGTCCTTGCCGCGCAGCGCGTGGACGATCGGGGCCTGCAGGCGCTCCGCCAGGGCCACGACCTCGTCGTGGGCGCCGGCCGCACCCGCGCCGGCCAGGATGGTGATCCGCTTGGACGAGTCCAGGGCCTCGGCGGCCTCGCGCAGCACGGAGTCGGCCGGGATGACGCGGGACGGCGTGTGACGGATCACCTCGGGCTTCGCGGAGAGCTCGGTGAGGGCCACGTCGCCCGGGATCACGAGCACGGCCACGCCCCGCTGCTCGACGGCGGCCCGCATCGCGGTGCGCAGCATGCGGGGCATCTGGTCCGCCGAGGAGACGTGCTCCACGTAGACGGAGCACTCGCGGAACAGGTCCTGCGGGTGGGTCTCCTGGAAGTAGCCCGAGCCGATCTCCTCCGACGGGATGTGCGCGGCGATCGCGAGCACCGGGGTGCGGGAGCGCTGCGCGTCGAACAGGCCATTGATCAGGTGGAGGTTGCCCGGACCGCACGAGCCCACGCAGACCGCGAGCTCGTCCGTGAGCTGGGACTCGGCGGAGGCGGCGAAGGCCGCGGTCTCCTCGTGCCGGGTGTGCACCCACTGGATGCCGCCGTGGGAGCGCAGGGCCTCGGTCAGCCCGTTGAGGGAGTCCCCGGGCACGCCGTACATGCGGCGCACGCCCGAGGCGTGGAGGGTCTCGACGATGTTCTGGGCGACGGTGGCCACGGTGGAACCTCTCTCTGGTCGGGAGGCGCCCGGGCCGGTTCGGCAGGGGCGCGGCATTCCCTTCCACGCTAGGGGTCGAGGTCCAGGCCCGGGGAGGGTCGGCCGTCCGCAGAGGGGGCGTCCGGCCTGGTCAGCGCAGCAGGTCGCGCTCCACCCAGCGCAGCAGGGACTCGCCCGCCCGCTCGTGGACGTCGTCGGCGTCGCCGATGCCGCGTTCGGCGAGGATCGCCGCCGTCACCACGCCGTAGGGCTTCTCGGGGACGCCGTCGGCGGGCCGCACGTCCATGTGCTCCACGGCGAGTCCGCGCTCGTGCAGCCGGTCGGCCATGGCGTAGTCGCTGCGCGAGTCGCCCGCGGTGAGCCAGCGTTCGGGCACCGGGGTGCCCGCCTCCGCCAGCAGGTCGAAGCAGCGCTCGACGCCCAGGTCCTTGCCGGAGGAGCGGTGCTCGACGTCCACCGAGATCACCGAGGGGGCCACGCGCACCTCCTCGGCGAGTCCGCGCTCGGCGAGCAGATCCTCGACGCGCGCGGCGACGTCGTCGCGCACCCGCTCGTACTCCGTCTGGTCCGCGCCGACCGTCTTCTCGAGGGAGACCATGGCCAGCTTGGTGCGGTCGGTGAACTGCAGGTCCCCGGCGCGCTCATCGTTGAGGGCCCAGATCGCGTCACGGGTGTCCGCGTCGATGGCCATGTCCGGGTCGGTGCGGAGCCAGTCCGGGGCGGTGCCGTCCACGGTGACGTCGGGCAGGTCCCCGGAGGGCACCGCGGAGAACGGGAACCACACGGCGCCCTTCTCGCAGATCGCGTGGAAGGGAGCGTCGTCCGGGAGGCCCGCGTCGCGCAGCGGGGCGATCAGGTTGTGCAGGAGGAAGTCCGTGGAGCGGCCCGTGTTGAAGCCGACCGGCACCCCGCGCCTCGCGAGGCGGACGAGCACGTCGATGATCCCCTCCGGCACGGTCCGGGTCTCGGTGGAGGCCACGGGGGCGTCCACGTCCAGCAGGAGTCCTATCGGGGAGGAAGTGCGCATGCCCCCACCCTAGGCCGCGGTGGCCCGTGCCCGCGATGGGCCCGGCGGCTACGCTGACCCTGAGACCCGCCCCGCCCGGGGCACACCCCCGACGATCACCCCACGGGAGCACCCATGAGCACCGCCACCGATCTCGGCCCGTCCCGCAGCCCCTTCGGCCCCGACGCCGCGGCGCGCGTCCCCAGCTCGGGGACGGGGCTGTCCTCGACGGGCGGCCGGGTGGCCATGCTCGTGGTCGTGATCCTCGCGGTCGTGGCCGCGTTCCTGGGCTCCGGCGTCGTCGGCGGCCTGACCCCCGTGGCCGAGGCCGCGGGCGGCTGGCTCGGCCCGGACGCCACCTGGGTGTCCCCGGCGACCCCCGCGTTCGGCATCTGGTCCGTGATCTACGCGGGGCTGCTGGCGTACGCCGTGTGGCAGTTCCTCGCCTCGGCCCAGTCCGCCCGTCACGACCGCCTGCGACCGTGGATCCTGGTCTCGGTGCTGCTCAACGCCGCGTGGATCTGGACGGTGCAGGCCGGGCTGCTGGGGCTGAGCGTCGTGGTGATCGCGCTGCTGCTGGCGTGCCTGGCGTGGATCCTGGTGCTCCTCGAATCCGTCCGCGCGCACAGCTGGGGTGAGCGGATCCTCCTGGACGGGGTGCAGGGCCTGCATCTGGGCTGGGTCTCGATCGCCGCCGTGGCGAACCTGGCCGCGTGGCTGGCCTCGACCGGCGTCGTCGGCGATCCGGGGCAGTCGTCCCTCTGGGCGAAGGTGATGCTCGTGGTGGCCGTGCTGATCGGTGCGTTCACGGCCGTGTACAACGGCGGCCGCCCGGCTCCGGCGTTCGCGCTCGCGTGGGGTCTGATGTGGATCGGCGTCGGCCGCGCGGACGGCACGGGGCTGCTCTCGGGCAGCCTCGCCCTCCTGGCGTGGGGCGGCGCGGCGATCGTCCTGCTGTGCTGGCTGGCCGCGCTGCTGCTTTCCCGCCGGTCCGCGACGGGCGAGGCCCGCGACCTCGTCCTCGACGCACTCGACGGCGGCGGCGACCCCATCGACGGCCGTCGCTGACCCCCGTCGTCATTGACGGAACGGGGACCGATGCTGTCGTGACGTGCGGCAACACCTGTGCCTCCCACATGCGATGATGTGGTGATCCGAAGGCCCCGCCTCACGGCGGGGCCTTCGTCATGTCCCCGTCCCTTCCCCTCCAGGATCCTCGTGCCCCTTGCCCGTCTGCGCGCGGCGCTCCCCGCGGCCGCACTGTCCCTGCTCCTGCTCACCGGCTGCACCGCCACCGACGACGGCGTCACCCCGGCGAGCGATGCCGACACCTCCGCGTCGGTCAACACGATGCCGACGACGCCCACCCCCTCCGTCGACGCGGCTGCGACGAGCCGTGCCGCTGCGTCGTCGCTGGCCGCCTCCTCCGCCGCGCAGAGCTCGCGCGCCGCAGCGTCGTCCTCGAGCGGGGCCGCCGAGTCGCGTGCCGCTGAGGGCTCCCGCAGTGCCGAGCCGGCGGCGCCCGCCGCCCCGGCCGACGTCGAGGGAGACGTGGTCACGGTCGAGTCGATCTCGGACGGCGACACGCTCCGCGTGACCCTCGGCGAGGTGTCCACGCGGGTGCGCCTGCTCAACATCGACACCCCCGAGACCCACCACCCCTCGAAGCCGGTCGAGTGCATGGGACCGGAGGCGACGGCGGCGCTGAAGTCGATGATCAGCCCCGGCGACACGGTGGTGCTGCGGTACGATCGCCGGCTCTACGACCGCTACGACCGCCTCCTCGCCGGCGTGTACGCCGACGGCGTCCTGCTCAACGCCGAGATGGCCCGCCTGGGCTACGGCGAGCCGGCGGTCTTCGACGGCAACGACCGTTTCCTGCCCGAGGTCGAGGCGGCGTGGGAGCAGGCCCGGGCGAACGGCGTCGGCAGGTTCTCCGGGGAGTGCGGCACCGCGGCCGAGCCCATCCCGGAGGCGGCCCCGGCCCCCGCCCCGGAGGCGGCCCCCGCGTCCGGCGACGCGGGGCCGGTGAGCGGAGCCGACTCCGTGTGCCCGGACTCCCACCCGGTCAAGGCCAACGACAACTCGGGCATCTACCACGTGCCCGGTCAGCAGCACTACGGCAGGACCAACGCGCGCCACTGCTACGCCTCCGCCGCCGCGGCCCAGGCGGACGGCTACCGCGCGGCCCAGCGCTGAGGGCCCCGCGCACGACGACGGCCGCCCACCTCGCCAGGTGAGCGGCCGTCGTTGTCGGTGCGGAACGTGCGCTCGGCGCCGCGCCGGGCGCGGTCAGCGGCCCTCGTGGACCGCCCGCAGTTCGTAGCCGCGCTCCTCCACGGCCGTCTGCTTCTCGGCGCGCTTCTCCACCCCGGCCACGTCCTTCGGGGGCAGCTGCACCCGAGCCTCGGCGGGCAGGCCGGCCTCGAGCTGGCGGGCACGCTCCACCTCGGCGTCGACCTCCAGGCCGAGCAGCAGCACGATGTTGAAGATCCACAGGGCGAACAGCAGCGCCATGACCGTGCCGATCGCACCGTACGCCGAGTAGCCGGCGAACTGCGTGAAGTACACGGACAGGGCCACCGCGGCCAGCACCATGCCCACCAGCGCCACGATGTTGCCGGGGCCGAAGAGGTGGAAGCGCGGCTTCTGGACGTTCGGGGTGGTGTAGTACAGGGTCGCGATCAGCACCAGCAGGATCACGACGACGACAGGCCACTTCGCCCACGCCCACACCGGCAGGAACGTGTCCGAGAGGAAGTTCACCACGCCGGTCATGCCGAGCGGCCCGGCGATCGGCTGGAGGAAGCCGTCCACGAGCGAGCGGTTCAGCGCCAGCGAGAGCAGCACGACCACGATGCCCACGATCAGGATGAGCGTGGTGAGCAGGTTGGTCAGCGTCAGCTTCACCAGGCCGCGGCCCTCCTCGTAGCCGTACACCGTGTTGGCCGAGCGGTTGAACGCCTTCACGTACGCGGAGGCGGACCACAGGGCGGTCGCGATGCCGATGATGAGGGCGATGATCCCGCCGCCTGAGCCGGCCGAGTCGCTCATGGTGGTCACCAGGTTCGTGACGAGCGACTGGTAGTCGCTCGGGACCAGGCCGGTCAGCTCCCCCAGCAGATCGTCGATGGCCCCGCGGTTGGAGGCGAGCACGAGGGACAGGATGGAGAACACGGCCAGCAGGGAAGGGGCCAGCGAGAGCACCAGGTAGTAGGTGAGCTTCGCGGCCAGGTCGGTGCCGCCGTCGTTGCCGAACTCCTTGAGCGCGCGTGTGAGCGCGTACTTCCAGCCGGCGCCGTCGAGCTTCACGCCCTTGAGCCTCTCGGCACGCTGGTCGGGATCGATCTTCGCGGCCTCCAGGGTCGCGTCCACAGGATGAATGGCCACGTCGGTCCTCTCGCGCTCGGGGGCAGGGTGCGGGTCGGGCCCCACGGTAGCGGACGGGTGCCCCGTCCGTCCCGACCGGAGCTGCGCTGGGCCGCGGACCCGGGCGATCAGCACTCGATGACGTTCACGGCCAGGCCGCCGCGCGAGGTCTCCTTGTACTTGGACTTCATGTCCGCGCCGGTGTCGCGCATGGTCGTGATGGCCTGGTCCAGGGTCACCCGGTGCGAGCCGTCCCCCAGCAGTGCCAGCCGGGCCGCGTTGATGGCCTTCACCGACGCGATCGCGTTGCGTTCGATGCACGGCACCTGGACGAGACCGCCCACGGGGTCGCACGTCAGCCCGAGGTTGTGCTCGATCCCGATCTCGGCCGCGTTCTCCACCTGGTCCACGGTGCCGCCGAGCACGGCGCACAGGGCGCCCGCCGCCATGGAGCAGGCCGAGCCGACCTCGCCCTGGCAGCCGACCTCGGCGCCGGAGATGGAGGCGTTGCGCTTGTACAGGATGCCGATCGCCGCCGCGGTGAGCAGGAACTCGACCACCTTGTCGTCCCGCTCCTGCTGCGTGGCGCCCTCGGGGAGCACGAAGCGCATGTAGTAGAGCATGACGGCCGGGATGATGCCCGCGGCGCCGTTCGTGGGCGCGGTGACGATGCGCCCGCCCGAGGCGTTCTCCTCGTTCACCGCGAGCGCGAAGAGGTTGACCCACTCCATGGCCCACATGGGGTCGGTGCGATTGGTGGTCTGCAACAGGTGCTCCCGCAGCGCGGGGGCCCGGCGGCGGACCTGCAGTCCGCCGGGCAGGATCGGCTCGGTGCGGGTCACGCCGTTGTGGACGCATTCCTCCATGACGGCCCAGATGGCCAGCAGCTGGGTGCGCAGCTCGTCGAGGTCGTGGCGGGTGGCCTCGTTGGCGAGCATGAGCTCCGCGATGCTCAGGCCCGCCTCGTGGCAGCGGGCGGCGAGCTCGGCGCCCGTGGAGAAGGGGTACGGTTCGCCGGTGTCGCCGTCGTCGGTGCGGTTGACGTCCTTGGTGGCGTCCAGCTCGGCCTCGAGCTCGTCCGAGGTGACCACGAAGCCGCCGCCCACCGAGTAGTAGTCGCGGGTGTGAAGCTGTTCGCCGGCGTCGTCGTAGGCGGTCAGACGCATGCCGTTCGGATGCCCGGGCAGGGACTCGCGCATGTGCAGCGTCAGGTCGCCCTGCCGGTCGAAGGCGATCTCGTGGCGCCCGTCCAGGGGCAGTCGGCCGCCCGTGACGATCTCCTCCACGAGCCCGGTGCAGGCGTCCGGGTCGATGGTCTCGGGGTCCTGGCCGGCCAGGCCAAGCAGCACCGCGGTGTCCGAGCCGTGGCCCACGCCGGTGGCCGCCAGCGAGCCGAACAGCTCGGCGTGCACGCGGGCGGTGCGCTCGAGGACGCCGTGCTGGCCCATGCTGTCCGTGAAGCGGCGGGCAGCACGCATGGGCCCCACGGTGTGGGACGAGGACGGGCCGATGCCGATCGAGAACAGGTCGAGGACGCTGAGCGCCATGCAGTGCTCCTAGGGTGCGAGCGGGACGCGCGGCGGCCGGGGGTGCGGGCCGGACGCGCGGAGCCGGGAGATCCAGTGCAGACCAGACTAGGGGCACGGGGCCCTGCAGGCCATGGGGTCGCGGCTCGCGGTCCGCGCTGCTCTCCGGCCCGTCACCCACCGCACGGCCCGGAGCCGGGAGCGCTCAGAGGATGTTGTCCTTGGACTCCTCCACCTGCGCGGCCGCGCGGAACGCCATCAGGTCACGCAGATACTCGTCCGCGTGGGGGAACACGGGCCCCTGCCCGGCCACGAGCATGACCCCCTCGAGGGGCTCGAACCGGGAGCGGCCCGCGTGGATGTCCTCGCCGGCGTCGACCAGGGTGCGCAGCTGCCACCATGTGGGGGCCATTAGGTTGACCTCGCCGGCCCGGAAGCGGCGCAGCAGCTCGGCGGGGGACGCCCAGCCGTGGCTGGCCGCCTCGGAGGACATCCGCTCGGGGGACTGGCCCTGCGGCAGGTGGACGGCGAAGAAGAACGTGTCGTAGCGGCGCGGGCCCCCGTGCGGGGTGATCCACCGGGACCACGGCACGAGCGCGCCGGCGTCGGGGCGCAGCCCCTCGCGGTCGAGCAGCTCCCCGAAGTCCACCTCGTGGCGCTCGACGGCGTCGCGCAGCTCGTCGGGGAACGCGGCCACCCGGGCCGGGTCCACGGGAGTGCCGGTGACGGCGTCCCGGGCCAGGAGCACTCCGGTCTCCTCGAACGTCTCGCGGACGGCGGCGGCCAGCACGCGGCCGGCGCCCTCGGCGGGGTCGAGCTCCGTGAGGGTGCCGTGGGCGTCCACGGGCTCGTGCGGCAGCCCGAGGCGCCGGCCCCAGTCGGCCAGATCCGTGCCCTCCCACAGCCGGTCCGGCAGGTCGTCCGCGGGGTCCACACGGCCGCCGGGGAAGGCCGTGGCGTGGGCGCTGAAGGCCATGGTCCCGGCGCGGCGGGGCTCACGGTGCCTCCTCGGTTCGGGCGATCATGGTCCGGACGCACGGGCCGACGACGGCGGCCCCGGCCGCTCCCGCGCGCGGGTCATGCGGCCCGGACGTGCGCGGACCCGTAGTCTGTAGCGTAAGTCACCGTGCTCGGGGCGGAGGCCCCGAGGCGAGACCGCGACCCAAGGAGGAGAGGCCGTGAAGATCCTGGTGCTGGCCAAGCAGGTGCCGGACACGTGGCAGGAGCGTGAGCTGAGCCTGGAGACCGGCTGGGTGGTGCGCGACGGCGCGGCCGAGCCCGTGCCGGACGAGATCAGCGAGCGCGTCATGGAGGTCGCCCTGGGCTGGCGGGACGCCGGCGCGGACATCGAGGTCGTGGCCCTGACGGTGGGCCCCGAGGACTCCTCGAAGACCCTGCGCAAGATGCTGGCCATGGGCGCGGACTCCGCCGTGCAGATCACCGACGACGCACTCGTCGGCTCGGACGCCGTGCAGACAGCTCGCGTGATCGCCGCGGCCGTCGAGAAGGAGGGCGCCGACCTCGTGCTCGCCGGCACGCTGTCCACGGACGGCGGCACCGGCGTGGTGCCCGCCATGGTCGCCGAGCTCCTGGAGCGGCCCTACCTGCCGCACGCCGAGGCCCCCGAGCTGGCCGACGGCGAGCTGACCGGCACCGTGGCGACCTCGGACGCGGACGTGCGCGCCGCCGTCGCCCTGCCCGCCGTGGCGGGCCTGACGGAGAAGACCGCGGAGCCGCGGTTCCCGAACTTCAAGAACATCATGGCGGCCAAGAAGAAGCCGCTCACCGTGCTGTCCCTGGCCGACCTCGGCATCGCCGCGGGCCCGGCCGAGGCCGCCTACCGCTCCGTGATGGTCTCGGCGGACACGCGTCCCGAGCGTGCCGCGGGCGAGAAGGTCACCGACGACGGCACCGCCGCCGAGCGGCTGGTGGAGTTCCTCGCGGGTCGGGGGCTCGTGTGAGCGCGAACGTGGAGGAGACCGAGATGACGACGCAGACCGACGCCGCGAACAGCGGCCAGACCGTGCTGGTGCACGCCGAGATCGGCGCGGACGGAGCGCTCCGCCCGATCGTGGCCGAGCTCCTCGGCGCCGCCGCCACCGTGGGCGTGCCCGAGGCCGTCCTCGTGACCGGCGCGGAGGGCAGGGACGCCGCCGTCGCCCGTCTGGGGGAGTACGGCGCCACGCGCGTCCACGTCCTCGTGGCCGACGACGCCGCCACCACCCTGGGCGACGCCGCCGTGCAGGCCCTCGCCGCCGCGACCGCCCGCACCGCGCCCGTGGCCGTGCTGCTCTCCGGCAGCCCCGAGTCCCGCGCGGTGGCCGGCCGCCTGTCCGTCCGCGCCCGCGGCCCCGTCTGCGCGGATGCCGTGGGGCTGCGCTGGGCCGACGACGAGGTCATCGCCCGCCACTCCGTGTTCGGCGGCGACTACCTCAGCGAGTCCACCGGCGAGGGCGGCCCCCGGATCATCACCGTGCGCCCCGGCGCCGTCGCGGACCGGGCCCCGGCCGTCGAGGCGCCCGAGGTCGTGGAGCTGGCCGCCGCCGAGCTCGGCCCGGTGACCGCCGGCGCCCGGGTGCTCGAGGTGAACGCCCGCACGCAGAACTCCGCCCGTCCGCCCCTGCGCGGCGCGAAGACCGTCGTCGCCGGCGGTCGCGGCGTGGGCTCCGAGGAGGGCTTCGCGATCGTCGAGCAGCTCGCCGACGAGCTCGGCGCCGCCGTGGGCGCCTCGCGTGCCGCCGTCGACTCCGGCTACACCGCGGCCGAGCGCCAGGTGGGCCAGACCGGCGTGATCGTGTCCCCGAACCTGTACATCGCCCTCGGCATCTCCGGCGCCATCCAGCACCTGGCCGGCATGAAGACCGCCAAGACCATCGTGGCGATCGACAAGAACGAGGACGCCGAGATCTTCGAGCACGCCGACTTCGGCGTGGTCGGGGACATCTTCCAGGTGGTCCCGCAGGTCATCGAGCAGCTGCGCACCCGCCGCGGCTGAACCGGTGCGGGCGCGGTCCGCTGCGGACCGCGCCCCTCGGACGAGGAGAAGCATGCCCAAGCAGCGAATGGCCGGCTACGTCCCCCTGAAGGGCGCCCCGGCCGAGACCGAGCCCCCCCGCCCCGGCGCAGGACACCACGACGGCGGCCCCCGCCTCGGCCGCGGCCGCCGTCCCGGTGGCGCCGACCGCGCCGACGTCGGGCCTCACGCCCCTGTCCGCGCGACGCCGCATGGCCGGGTACGTCCCGTTCGCCCGCGAGGCCGAGTGGCTCGGCGGCGCCCCCGCCCCGGCCGCGGGATCGATCCCGGCCGCCGCCCCGGCGCGGTCCGTCGCGCCCGAGCCGATCGCCGCCTCGGCGTCCCCGACGCGGGCCCCCGCACCCGCGGAGACCGAGCCCGTCGTGCCGGACGTGGCGGCCGTCGTCGCCTCCGCGACCGGTGCGCCGGCCGCGGCCGGGGTGGGCGCTCCCGTGGAGTCCGACCTCGTGCCGCTCGCGAAGCGGCGACGCATGGCCGGGTACGTGCCGTTCGCCCGGGAGGGGGAGTGGTTCACCGAGCTCGCCGCCGTGGGCGGCCCCACCGCGCCGGAGATGGTGGCGCAGGAGGTCGTCGCCGAGCCGGCCACCGCCGAGCCCGCCGCCGCGGAGCCGGCCGATGCGGAACCGGCCGTCGCCGCCCCCGTGGCCGCGGCGCCGGCTGCGGAGCCGGCTCCCACCGCGCCGGACACCCGTTCGGCCCCGCCGGCCTCCACCGCGCAGCCGCCCCGGGCCGTCCCCGGGGCCGCCACCGGCACGCCCGCTCGGGCCGCGGAGACGGACGCCGCCGAATCCGCCGCCCCGTCCCGCCTGCGCAAGGCGCTGCCGGCGGTGGCCGGCGTCGTCGTGCTGGCGCTGCTCGCAGTGCTGGCCGGACGCTGGCTGCGGAGCCTCGACCCGGTGGCGGACTTCATCGCGACCTACGACGGGCACCCGGTCCTGCCCGAGGGCACCCCCGAGGGGATGCCCTGGTGGATGGGCTGGCAGCACTTCCTGAACATGTTCCTGATGGTGCTGATCATCCGGACGGGCCTGCAGATCCGTCACGAGACGCGGCCTCCGGCCAACTTCACTCCGACGAAGGACGGCCTGTTCTCCGCGCGGGGCAACACCCCGAAGAAGTTCTCGCTCACCATCTGGATGCACCAGGCCCTCGACGCGCTGTGGCTGCTCAACGGCCTGATCTTCGTGGTGCTGCTGATCGCCACCGGCCACTGGGCGCGGATCGTGCCCACGGACCCGCACGTGTTCCAGCACGCCCTGTCCGCCGGCATCCAATACCTGTCCCTGGACTGGCCCACGGAGAACGGCTGGGTGCACTACAACGCGCTGCAGATGCTCTCCTACGCGCTGGTGGTGTTCGTGGCCGCCCCGCTCGCCGCCCTCACGGGCTGGCGCATGTCCTCGTGGTTCCCCACGGAGGCCAAGGGACTGAACAAGGCGTTCCCCATGGAGGTGGCCCGTAAGGTGCAC
Source organism: Micrococcus sp. KRD096 (assembly GCF_017168495.1). Lineage (NCBI taxonomy): Bacteria > Bacillati > Actinomycetota > Actinomycetes > Micrococcales > Micrococcaceae > Micrococcus > Micrococcus sp. KRD096. The sequence continues at coordinate 50,242 of NZ_JABFAY010000010.1, forward strand.
TTCCCGGTGATGGTCTTCTTCGTGGCGTTCATCGTGGTGCACGTGTTCCTCGTGGCCTTCACGGGCCTGCTGACGAACCTGAACCACATGTACACCTCGCGCGGCGGGGCCACCGACGCGTGGGGCCTCGTGGTGTTCCTCGTGAGCGTGGCGGTCACCGCCGCCGCGTGGTTCTTCCTGAAGCCCGCCTTCACGGCCCCCGTGGCCTCCCGGTTCGGCACCGTGGGCCGCTGAGCCGGCCCCACGACGGTGACGCCTCCTCCTCCCGGGACTTTCGAACGTGATGTCGGGGGAATGAGCGCTTTCGAACGTGGGATAGGGCCTCTCTCACGTTCGAAAGCGCTCGGGCGCCCGGGCGTGCGGGGCGTCAGCTCCGGGCGGCGCGGAAGGTGACCTGCACCTGGACCATCGGCTTGTCGGCCACGGGGACGCCGTCGGCGCCGGCCGGCACGAGGTCCACGTCCACGAGGCGCAGGGACCGGCCGGCGTGCCGCACCCGCGTGAGGGCGACCATCTCGCCGTGCCCCGGGCGCACGAACACCACGCGCACGGCCTGGACGTCGTAGCGCTCGCGGTCCGGCATGGCCGCCTGCGCGGCGGTGACCGCCCGCAGCGTCATGGCCCCGCCGTGGACCGCGCCCGACGGGTTGGCCAGCTCCGGCTTCGGGGCGAAGCGGGCGCCCGCGGTCGGCGCCGCGGCGACGGCGGGGCGCGTGTCCGGATCGGCCGTCGGCAGCGACTCGGGGCGGGCGGCGAGCAGCTCCGGCATGGGCACACGGGTCTCGGCCCCGCGGGGCAGCCGTCCGGCGGCGACGAACTCGGCCATCCGCTCCGGCGCTCCGGCGGGCACCGACTGGAACCAGCCGGTCGCCTCGACCACGCGACGCCCGTCCGCGTCCTCGAGCCACGCGCGGGCCACGCCGCCGCCGGCATCCCAGGCCAGCGGGCGGGTCCAGCACTCCAGCAGCGGGCCGTCCTCGTCCCCGGCCGTGACCGCCGCCGCGTCGAAGGCGGGCAGCGGGCCGAGCACGTTGACCTGCAGCTCGGTGGTGACCACGGTCTCGATGTCCCGGGCCGCGTGGTGCACGGCCACCGCGGTGGCGTTGTCCATGATCACGGTGGCCGCCGCGCCGGTGGGCCGGCCGTCCAGGTCGAGGCACCACGGGCCGACCTCGAACGCGGCCGGGTTGAGGGCGCCGTCCCGCTCGGTCATCAGCGCGTGGCGGCGGATGCCGAACAGCTGTTCCGTGCGGCCGGAGGGGTGGGAGCGGGCTGTCTCTTATACACAACTCCGAGCCCACGAGACGGAGCTACATCTCGTATCCTATTATCGTGGTGACGACAGTCACACCCTGTCGCCGCCCGCGGTGTCACCCCCGCCCCACCCCGTCGTGGACCGCCCGCGCGGCCGGCCCGAGCCCCAGGAGGACGAACCCATGTTCCCCATCACCGACGACCAGAAGGCCCTGGTCGACGCCGTCCGCGACTTCGCCGAGCAGCGCGTCGCCCCGCACGCCCTCGACTGGGACGCCGAGAAGCACTTCCCGGTGGACGTCCTCGCCGAGGCCGGCGAGCTCGGTCTGGGCGGCATCTACGTGGGGGAGGAGTACGGCGGCACCGGCCTGGAGCGCACGGACGCGATCCTGATCTTCGAGGAGCTCGCCAAGGCGGACCCGGCCTTCGCCGCCTACATCTCCATCCACAACATGGTCGCCTGGATGATCGACTCCTTCGGCAGCGACGAGCAGCGCGCCCGCTGGATCCCCGACCTCGTGGGCATGGAGCACCTGGCCAGCTACTGCCTCACCGAACCCGGCGCCGGCTCGGACGCGGCCGCGCTGAAGACCCGCGCCGTCCGCGACGGCGACCACTACGTCCTCAACGGCGTCAAGCAGTTCATCTCCGGCGCCGGCTCCTCCGGCTACTACGTGGTCATGTGCCGCACCGCGGACACGGGCGCCCGGGGGATCTCCGCCGTCGTGGTCCACAAGGACACCCCCGGCCTGTCCTTCGGCCCCAACGAGAAGAAGATGGGCTGGCACACCCAGCCCACGCGCCAGGTGATCTTCGAGGACGTCCGCGTGCCCGTGGCCGACCGCCTCGGCGAGGAGGGCGACGGCTTCCGCATCGCCATGAAGGGCCTCAACGGCGGCCGCCTGAACATCGGCGCCTGCTCGATCGGCGGCGGCCTGGCCGCCCTGGACAAGGCCACCCGCTACCTCAAGGAGCGCAGCGCGTTCGGCGAGCCGCTCACCACCAAGCAGGCCCTCGTCTTCGAGCTCGCGGACATGTCCGTGAAGCTGGAGACCGCCCACACGATGCTCATGCGCGCCGCGGACGCCCTGGACCGCAACGACCCGGACACCGTGCGCCTGTGCGCCATGGCCAAGCTCGTGGCCACCGAGTCCGGCTACGAGGCCGCCGACACCGCCCTGCAGCTGCACGGCGGCTACGGCTACCTGCACGAGTACGGCGTGGAGAAGCTCGTCCGGGACCTGCGCGTGCACCGGATCCTCGAGGGCTCCAACGAGATCATGCGCATGATCGTGGGTCGCGGCCTGATCGGCTGACGCCGGGGGCCTGCCCGGTCGCCCGCACAGCACGGCGCCCCGCGGTCACCGCACGTGACCACGGGGCGCAGTCCGTCGGGGCGGGCTCAGCCGAGCTGCAGCGGGTCCACCCCGGACACGGGCTCGAAGTGCCCGGCCACGTCCTCGGCCGAGACGTCCTCGAGCCGGGCCGGGCTCCACGTCGGATCCTTGTCCTTGTCCACGAGCAGCGCGCGGATGCCCTCGGCCATGTCCGGCTCGCGCATCAGGTGGGTGGCGATCGTGAACTCCTGGCGCAGTGCGTCGGCCACGGTCAGGTCCGCTCCGCGCGCGGCCAGCCGGCGCTGGGCCTCGTGGGCCACGGCGACGGCGGTCGGGGACTTGGTGCGGATGGCCTCGGCGGCCTGCCCCGCGGCCTCGGCGTGCTCCCCGCCCGCGGCGGCGCGCTCGTCCAGGGCGGCGAGGACCTCGGCGGCCGTCTCCCGGTCGTAGACGTCCTCGATCCACTCCCGGCCGGCCACCAGCGCGGAGGCGGGCTGTGCGTCCTCGGCCACCGCGAACCGGGCCAGCACCTCGTCGGCGGCGGCGAAGGCGGCCTCGTCGCGCGCGCCCGCGTCCGCGGCCGGGCCGAGGGCGCCGAACGCCGCGGCGAGGGCCTGCTCGAGCTCGTCCAGCCGGGCGGACTCCACGAAGACGTCCGCCAGGCCCAGGGCCACCGCGTCGGAACCGGAGGCGTGCGCCGAGGTCGCGGCCAGGTGCCGGCCCGCCTGGAAGGGTGCGCGGGCGAGGTGGAAGGAGCCGCCGACGTCGGGGGTGAACCCGATCGCCGTCTCGGGCATGCCGGCGCGCGTCCGCTCGGTGGCCACGCGGTGCGAGCCGTGCGCGGACACGCCTATGCCGCCGCCCAGGACGACGCCGTCCATGAAGGCCACGTACGGCTTGGGGTAGGCGGCGATGCGCTCGTTCATCGCGTACTCGTCGCGGAAGAACTCCTCGGCCTCCGCGAACCGCCCCGCCAAGAGGGAGGCGCGCAGGGAGACGACGTCGCCGCCCGCGCACAGTCCCCTCTCCCCGGCACCGCGGATCAGCACGCCGCGCACGGCGGGGTCCGCGGCCCAGTCGGTCAGGGCCGCGTCGATCGCCCGGACCATGTCCTGCGTCAGCGCGTTCAGGGCGCGCGGACGGTTCAGCGTGATGCGGCCGAGGCCGTCGCGGACCTCGAGGAGCACCTCGTCCGCCGCGCCGTCCTGCCCGGCCGCGGGGGCCGTCGTCGCCGTGGTCTGCGCGTCGCTCATCGGTGCTGCCACCCCGCCTCGCGCTTAGCCGTGAACGCGTCCATGCCCTCCTTCTGGTCCGCCGTGGCGAACGCGGAGTGGAACACGCGGCGCTCGAAGGCGATGCCCTGGGCAAGCGTGGTCTCGAACGCGGCGTTGACGGCCTCCTTGGCCATCCAGGAGGCCGGCTTGGACTTGGACGCGATGGTCGCGGCCACCTCCAGCGCCTCCTCGAGGGCCTTCTCGTCGGCCACCACGCGGGAGACGAGCCCGATGCGCTCGGCCTCCTCGGCCCCGATCATGCGGCCGGTGAGGATCATGTCCATGGCCTTCGCCTTGCCCACGGCGCGGGTCAGGCGCTGGGAGCCGCCCATGCCGGGGATGACGCCGAGGTTGATCTCGGGCTGGCCGAACTTCGCGCCCTCGCCGGCCACGAGCACATCGGCCATCATGGCCAGCTCGCAGCCGCCGCCGAGGGCGTAGCCGGTCACGCACGCCACGATGGGGGTGCGGGCACGGGTGAGCCCGTCCCAGCCGGCGAACCAGTCGGCCGCGTACATCTCGGAGAACTCCTTGGTGGCCATCTCCTTGATGTCCGCGCCGGCGGCGAACGCCTTGGGGGAGCCGGAGAGCAGGATCGCCCCGATCTCCGGGTCGGTGTCCAGCTCCTGCACCGCCGCGACGACGGCACGCATCGTCGCCTCGTTCAGCGCATTCAGGGCCTTCGGCCGGTTCAGGCGGATATGGCCGACCCGGCCCTGCCGCTCCACGATGATCGGCGACTCGGCGCCGTCCGGGGTGGTCTGCTCGCTCATGCCTCGCTCCTGTCCGTGTGTGATGCTCGGATGTCCTCGATGATGCCGGAAAAGTCGCGGGCGGCGCCTTCTCCGGCGGCGTACTCGGCGTATTTGGCCTGCGCGAGGCGGCCCAGGTCGGCCGCCACGCCCTGCTCGTCCAGGGCCGCGAGCGCGAGCCCGAGGTCCTTGGCCATCAGGGCGCCGGCGAAGCCGGGCTGGAAGTCCCGGTTCGCGGGGGAGCCGGGGACAGGGCCGGGCACCGGGCAGTTGGTGGTCAGGGACCAGCACTGCCCGGAGGCCTTGCTCATCACGTCGTACAGGGCCTGGTGCTGCAGGCCCAGGCGCTCGCCCAGGACGAAGGCCTCGGCGACGGCGATCTGCGTGACCCCCAGCACCATGTTGTTGCAGATCTTCACGGCCTGGCCCAGGCCGGCGGCCCCGCAGTGCACGATCCGCGCGCCCATGACCTCGAGCAGCGGCAGCACCTCGGCGTACACCTCGTCCGAGGCGCCCACCATGAAGGCGAGGGTGCCGGCCTCGGCGCCCACCTGGCCGCCCGAGACCGGCGCGTCGGCCGCCCGCATGCCCGCCGCCTCCGCCGCCGCGGCCGCCTCGCGGGCCTCGGCGACGTCGATGGTCGAGCAGTCCAGGAACACGGTGCCGGGGCGGGCGGCGGCGAGCAGGCCGCCGTCGCCGTCCTCACCCCGGTAGACGTCCAGCACCAGGCGTCCGTGGGGGAGCATGGTCAGCACGACGTCGGCCTCCGCGGCCGCCGCGGCCGTGTCCGTGACGGTCTCGACGCCGGCCGCGCGGGCCTTCTCGAGGGCCTCGGGGACGAGGTCGAAGCCGAGCACGCGGTGACCCGCGGCGGCGAGGTTGGCGGCCATGGGGCCGCCCATGTGGCCGAGGCCGAGGAACAGAACGGTGGTCATGGGGTCCTCCTGGTCAGGACGGGCTGCGGGGCGGTCAGGAGCCGGCCGGCATCACGAAGCTGGCGCCCTCGCGCACGCCGGAGGGCCAGCGCGTGGTGACGGTCTTCGTCTTGGTGTAGAACTTCAGCCCGTCCGTGCCGTGCTGGTTCAGGTCGCCGAAGCCGGAGGCCTTCCAGCCGCCGAAGGTGTAGTAGGCGATCGGCACGGGGATCGGCACGTTCACGCCGACCATGCCGGTGTCCACGCGGGTGGAGAAGTCGCGGGCGGCGTCGCCGTCGCGGGTGAAGATGGCCACGCCGTTGCCGAACTCGTGCTCGTTCACGAGCGTGAGCGCCTCCTCGTAGTCCTTCGCGCGGACCACGGAGAGCACCGGGCCGAAGATCTCCTCGCGGTAGATGCTCATCTCCGGGGTGACGCGGTCGAACAGGGTGGCGCCCACGTAGAAGCCGTCCTCGTGGCCCTCGACGACGACGCCCCGGCCGTCCTCGACCAGGTCGGCGCCCGCCTCGACGCCGGCCGCGATGTAGCCCTCGATGCGCTCCTTCGCGTCCTTCGAGACGACGGGGCCGAAGTCCGAGGACGCCTCGAGCGACGGGCCGACCCTGAGGTCCTTCACGCGCTCGCGGAGCAGCGCGATCAGGCGGTCGGCGGTCTCCTCGCCGACCGGGACGGCCACGGAGATCGCCATGCAGCGCTCGCCGGCGGAGCCGAAGGCGGCGCCGACCAGGGCGGCGGCGGTCATCTCGAGGTCCGCGTCCGGCATGACCACGGCGTGGTTCTTGGCCCCGCCGAAGCACTGCGCGCGCTTGCCCATGCGGCCGGCGTGGGCGTAGATGGACTGCGCGATCGGGGTGGAGCCGACGAAGCCGACGGCCTTGACGCGCGGGTCCTCGATGAGCGCGTCCACGGCGGCCTTGTCGCCGTGCACCACGTTGAGGGCGCCGGCGGGCATGCCGGCCTCGAGGGCCAGCTCGGCCAGGCGCACCGGGACGGAGGGGTCGCGCTCGGAGGGCTTGAGGACGAAGGCGTTGCCCGCCGCCAGGGCGATGCCGGCCTTCCACAGCGGGATCATCGCCGGGAAGTTGAAGGGCGTGATGCCCACGGCCACGCCGAGCGGCTGGCGCATGGAGTGCACGTCGATGCCGGTGCCCGCGTCGGCGGTGAACTCACCCTTGAGCAGGTGCGGGGCGCCCGCGGCGAACTCCACGACCTCGATGCCGCGCTGGATGTCGCCCTTGGCGTCCGGGAAGGTCTTGCCGTGCTCCTGGGCGAGCACGGTGGCCAGCTCGTCCATGTTCTCGTTGATCAGGTCGACCCAGCGCAGCAGGATGCGGCCGCGGCGCTGCGGATTCAGCGTCGACCACGCTGCGAAGCCCTCCTCGGCGGAGGCCAGGGCGGCGTCGATCTCCTCGGCGGAGGCCAGCGCCACGCGGCCCGCCACGCGGCCCGTGGCCGGGTGGTAGACGTCGCTGTGCCGACCGGAGGCGCCCTCGCGCCGCTCGCCGTGCACGAAGTGGGGGATCACGGGGGCGGTCTCGGTGGGCGCGGTCTTCTCGGACATGGGGGCTCCTCGCGGGTCCAGGCGGAAGGCGGACGCCGGGCGGCGCCGCCCACGGCGGGCGGGGCGGGCCCGGCCGTGCGTGTGATCTGGGTTACTCGTCCGCTAATCTAGGATGAGAACGTAGGACATGCAACTATCGAAATCGGGGGGTATCCCGAGGAGGAAGGGAGGGTCCGCCCATGGACCTGTCGAACCAGAGCGCGATCGTCACCGGCGGGGCCTCGGGCCTCGGCCATGCCACCGCCCGCCGCCTGGCAGACGCGGGCGCCGCCGTCGTGGTGGTGGACCTGCCGGACCGCGAGGGCGAGACCGTCCGCGCGGACGCTGTGGCCGCCCTCGGTCCCCGTGCGCGCTTCGTGACGGGCGACGTCACCGCCGAGGACACCGCCCGGGAGGCCGTGGCCGCCGCGCTGGAGGCCGGGCCGCTGCGGGTGCTGGTCAACTGCGCCGGGGTGGCGACGCCGGGCAAGCTCGTGGGTCGCGACGGGCCGCTGTCCGCCGAGGTGCTGAGCCGGGTTCTGGCGATCAACGCGGTCGGCACCGTGTCGATGATGGCCCAGGCCGCCGCCGCGATGAAGGCGCAGGAGCCGCTCGGCGAGGACCGCGGCGTCATCGTCAATACCGCCTCCGTGGCGGCCTACGACGGGCAGATCGGCCAGATCGCGTACTCCGCCTCCAAGGGCGCCGTGGTCGCGCTGACCCTGCCCGCGGCCCGCGAGCTCGCCTCCTCGCAGATCCGCGTGGTCACGATCGCCCCCGGTCTGATGGAGACGCCCATGATGGCCGGCCTGCCCGAGGCCGCCCGCGAGGCGCTGTCCACCAAGACCCCGCATCCGGCCCGCCTCGGCCGGCCCGAGGACTACGCGCTGCTCGTCGAGCAGATCGTGTCCAACCCGTTCCTCAACGGCGAGGTCATCCGGCTCGACGGCGCCGTGCGCCTCGAGCCCCGCTGAGCCGGACGGTCCGGAGGCCGGGGAGCGCGTCAGGAGGAGGTGTGCTCCGCCGTCGCGGGTGCACCGGCGTCGGGGCCGTCGGCCTCGAAGTCACCGGCCTGGGCGCGGAACCGGCCGAGGACGTCGATGAGGGTGTCCACGTCCGCCGGATCGAAGCCGGAGCGGCCGAAGACCTCGGCGTTGAGCGTCTCCGTGGCGGCGACGGCGACGCGCCGGCCCTCGTCCGTGAGGGCGAGCACGAGCGCGCGGCGGTCCGACTCGTGGGGGGTGCGCTCCACCAGCCCGGCGGCCTCGAGCCGGTCCACCGCATTGGTCACCGAAGTGGGGTGGACCTGCAGGAGCGCGGACGCCTTGGACATCCGCATCCGCTTCTCGCGCGAGAAGTTCAGCAGCGCCAGCAGCTCGTACCGCGCGAAGGTGAGCCCGTAGGGCTTGAGCGCGGCCTGCGCCCGACCCAGCAGGATCTGCTGGGCCCGCATGATCGAGGTGATGGCGGCCATCGGGCGGGCGACGTCACCCCATCCGTGACGCTCCCAGTTCCGGGCGGCCTCCCGGATGGGGTCCTGGGCGAGGGGTGGCTTCTTCATGGCGCTCCAGACTAGCGGCGCACCGGGGGTCCCCCGCCACCGCCGGACACGGACGGGGCGGTGGCGGGGAACGGCCGGTCAGCGCTGCAGGTCCAGGTCCTCCTCCCGGAACTCGGTGCCGTAGCCGTCCGGAGCGGCGCCCGTCTGGGCGCGCTCGACCTCGGCCTTGCGCAGCTCCACGCGGCGGATCTTGCCCGAGATGGTCTTCGGCAGCTCGAGGAACTCGATGCGCCGGATGCGCTTGTACGGGGGCAGCTGGGTGAGCGTGAACTGCAGGATCGCCCGGGCGGTCTCCGCGGTGGGCTCATGGCCCGGGGCGAGGGTGACGAAGGCCTTCGGCACGGCCAGGCGCAGCTCGTCCGGGGTGGGGACGATCGCGCCCTCCATCACGGCCGGGTGCTTGACCAGCACCGACTCCAGCTCGAACGGGGACACCTTGTAGTCCGAGGACTTGAAGACGTCGTCCGCGCGGCCCACATAGGTCAGCACGCCGTTCTCGTCGCGGCGGGCGATGTCACCGGTGTGGAACACGCCGTCGCGGAACACCTCGTCCGTCTTCTCCTGGTTGCCGTAGTAGGACTTCAGCAGGCCCACCGGACGCGGGTCCAGGCGCAGGCAGATCTCGCCCTCCTCGGCCTCCTGGCCCGTGAGCGGGTCGAGCAGGGTGACGTCCATGCCGGGCAGCGGGCGGCCCATGGAGCCGATGACGACCTTCTGCCCCGGGGTGTTGGCGATCTGCAGGGTGGTCTCGGTCATCCCGAAGCCGTCGCGGATCGTGGTGCCCCACGCCTTGTGCACCTGGTCGATCACCTCGGCGTTGAGCGGCTCGCCCGCGGAGATGGTCTTGGTCGGCGGGGTCGTCAGCTGCGCCAGGTCCGCCTTGATGAGCATGCGCCACACGGTGGGCGGGGCGCAGAAGCTCGTGACGCCGTAGCGCGCCATGTTGGCCATCAGGGCCGCGGGGTCGAACTTGCGGGCGTTGTGCACGAAGATCGTGGCCTCCGCGATCCACGGGGCGAAGAAGTTGGACCACGCGTGCTTGGCCCAGCCCGGGGAGGCCACGTTGAGGTGCACGTCGCCCGGCTCCAGACCGATCCAGTAGAGCGTCGTGAGGTGGCCGACCGGGTACGAGGTGTGGGTGTGCTCCACGAGCTTCGGCTTCGAGGTGGTGCCCGAGGTGAAGTAGAAGAGCAGCGTCTCGTCGGCGGGGGTCGGCTCGGCCGGGGTCAGCTCGGTGGCGGCGTCGTCGGCGTCGTCGTAGGAGAGCACGGTGTGGCCGGCGACCTCGGGGGCGCGGCGCGCCGGGCCCTCCGCGAAGACGCCCGGCACGTGCACCAGGTGCAGGTCCTCGCCGACGCCGGCGAACTTGGCCAGGTCCTCGGCGCCGGCCACGGCCCACGCGGCGCCGGCGCGCGTCACGCGGTCCTCGAGGTCCCCGGAGGTCATCTGCGTGGTGGTGGGCACCATGACCACCCGCAGCTTGATGCAGGCGAGCATGAACTCCCACAGCTCCACCTGGTTGTTCAGCATCAGGATGAGGCGGTCGCCGCGGCGCAGGCCCTGCGCGGAGAGCCAGTTCGCCACCCGGCTGGAGGCCGCGGAGAGCTCGGCGAAGGTGCGTTCGGTGCTGCGCCCGTCGTCCTCGGCGATGATCAGCGCCGGCACGTCCGCGCGGGCCGGGTCCTGGGCCAGGCGGTCGAACCAGTCGAAGCCGAAGTTGAAGTGCTCGAAGCGGGGCCACTCGAACTCGGCGCGGGCGCGCTCATAGTCGGTCTGGCACTCGACCAGCAGGTCGCGGGCCGCGCGGAACACCTCCGTCGGTGACGGGGCGG
>NZ_JABFAY010000010.1:60826-73388 GCF_017168495.1 Micrococcus sp. KRD096
CGACGGCGGTGGGGTCCTGGACGGTCATGGGTCCCTCCTCGGGATGGCTGCTGAACGGATCCTTGGCCGGGGGCCTGTGATCTGGAACACTACTGGCAGACCTGGATAGTTGGAAGTCCTACAGTCGGATTCGCGGCGAAACCGCCCGCCGTCGTCGGACCGCCCCCGAAGGAGAGCCATGACCGCCATCGCCGAGTCCCCGACTCCGGCGCGCCCGCCGCCCCTCCCGGCCTGCCCCACGTGGACCTGCTCCGTCTGCGGGACCGCCTCGAGCCGGCCGAGCGTGCCCGGCTCGACGCGATCGAGGACCACCTGCAGACCCGCGTGCGGCCGCACCTGACCCGGTATTGGGACGCCGAGGAGTTCGCGTTCGACCTGCTGCCGGGCCTGGCCGAGCTGGGTCTGGGACGCCTCGTCCTGGACGGCTCGTCCTCGCTGTTCCAGCAGCTCGTGCACGCGGAGATCGCCCGTGTGGACCTGTCCCTGTCCGCCCTCGTGGGCATCCACAACGAGCTCAACCTCGGCATGATCGCCGGCCTGGGCTCAGAGCGTCAGAAGGCCACGTGGCAGGGGCGCCTCGAATCCTTCGACGCCCTGGGCGCGTTCTGCCTCACCGAGCCGGACCACGGCTCGGACATCGCCGGAGGCCTCGCCACCACCGCCACCCGCGACGGCGACGAGTGGGTCATCCGCGGCGCCAAGCGCTGGATCGGGGCCGGCACGATCGCCGACGTCGCGCTCGTCTGGGCGCGCGACACCGCCGACGGCGAGATCAAGGGCTTCGTGGTGCCCACCGACACCCCCGGCTACGAGGCCACCAAGATCAGCGGGAAGATGGGCCTGCGGATCATGCAGAACGCGGACATCACCCTGGACGTGCGCCTGCCCACGGACGCGATCCTGCCCGGCGCCACCACCTTCGCCGCCACCCGCGCCCTGCTGCGCGACTCGCGCATGTGGGTCGGCTGGCAGGGCGTCGGCGCGCAGATGGGCGTGCTGGACGTGCTGCGCTCCTACGCGCTGCGGCGGGAGCAGTTCGGTCGCCCGCTGGCCGCGTTCCAGCTGATCCAGGCCCAGATCGCCGAGGTCGCCGGCAACCTCGCCGCGTCCGCCGGCATGATGCTCCAGGTGGACGCCCTGCGGCAGGAGGGGCGGATGGAGATGATGCACGCGGCCATGGCCAAGGCCACCTCGACCCGGCTGGCCCGGTCCTCGGCGGCGCTCGCCCGCGACGCCCTCGGCGGCAACGGCCTGCTCACGGAGCACGAGATCGCCAAGATCATGGGGGACGTGGAGGCCATCTACTCCTACGAGGGCTCCTACGGCATGAACACCCTGATCGTGGGGCGGGCCCTCACGGGCGTCTCGGCCTTCGTGTGAGCCACGCGTCCTGCAGGTCCTGGACCAGCGGGCGGTGGGCGATGAGCAGCAGCACGCCAGCCACCGGGATGACCACCTCGAAGCCCAGCCAGAGGTAGCCGGCCGCGCCCGCCACCCCGCCCAGGAAGAACAGGGCCACGAGCAGCGCCAGCAGTCCCACGCGCCGCGGTTCCCCGACGACGGGGGCCGCGGCCCCGGGGCCGTTGCGGTACAGGATCTTGCCGAGCTTGACGCCGATGTCCGTGACCATGCCCGTCACGTGCGTGGTGCGGATCGGCCACGCCCCGATGCGGGTGATCAAGGCGTTCTGCAGGCCCATGGTGAAGCACAGCACGGCCACCACGACCAGCGGCCGGTGCGCATCGCGGACGTGCTCGGCGAGCAGGCCGAACACCAGCATGCCGACGCCCTCGAGCAGGAGGATGTTGGCGTACCGCGACCGGAGGCCGTTGACCCGGCCCCAGTTGAACACCAGCGCGCAGACGACCGCGCCCAGGATGAACATGGCCAGCGCGAGCAGGCCCGTGCCGACCAGACCCGGGGCGTGGAGGACCGCCGCGTCCGCCATGGACGCCACGATCCCCGTCATGTGGGACGTGTACGTGGCCACGGCGACGAAGCCCACGGAGTTGAGGATCCCCGCGATCGCGGTCAGCACCAGCGCCAGGTGGGTGTTGCGGCGCACGGTGCGCTCGGGGGCGCACAGGTTGAGCACCCCGCCACCCTACGACCGGACGCCGCCGTCGGCGCCGACGCGGGAGGCGCCGTCGTCGACGCCTCCCGTCACCGTGCCCGGGCTCAGTAGCTGGAGTAGCCGTCCTCCGACAGGGTGTGCTTCTCGTCGCCGGTGATGGCGGGGTTGAACACCGAGATCAGGTGCATGTCCTCGGTGCCGCCGCGCAGGTCGTGCGGCTCGTGGTCCGGCAGGACGTAGATGACACCCGGCGTGATCTCGTGGACGGTGCCGTCCGGCTCCACCACGGAGCCGTTGCCCGCGATGCAGTAACAGGCCTCCTGGTGGTTGCGGTACTGGAGCTTCGAGGACGATCCGGCGCGCACGATCGTGTGGGCGACGGCGAAGCCCATCTCGTCCTTCGCGGTGATGAGGCGTTCGGAGGTGCCTCCGCCCCACTCGACCTTCTCGACGTCGTTCCGGCTGCGGGTGTACATGGCGTTCCTTTCGGCGAGCTCTGTGGGTCGGGCAAGGGGCCGTAGCCCTGGCTCCATCGTAGGATGCCCGTCTCAGACTGTGAGGGGCAACACGTGAGGGCTCATATGGGATGAAATAGTCCAGGTCCACTATGATGTGTATCACACCTGGTATACGCTTCATCTTGACCCATGCGGCCCGGAGATGGAGGAGACGCGATGGCAACGCAGGCGAGGGATGGCCGGTTCTCCAATGAGGTGTTGCCCCAAGACGAGAGGCCTAGTCGTTTCGGTCCGGGGCTAATCATCGCCGCGTCCTTCATCGGGCCGGGGACCATCACAACCTCCATCGTTACCGGAGCCGAGCAGGGATTCGTCCTGGCCTGGGCTGTCGTCTTCTCAATTTTGGCCACCATCGTCTTGCAGGAGATGTCGGGACGGTTGGGCCTCGCGACCCGCATGAGTCTCGGACACGCTCTGCGCGAGGTGTTCTCCTCGGTGCCGGCGCGACTTGTCATGGCGATCCTCGTCGTCGCGGCGATCGGCATCGGAGGGGCGTCCTACGCCGGTGGTGACACAGTCGGCACCGCCCTCGCCTTGACTAGTGTGACCGGACTCAGTCAGCCCGTGGTCGTCATCGGGATCGTCCTCACGATCGGCATTCTGCTCTGGACAGGCAGCTACAAACTGATCGAGCGGGTGCTGACCGTCATGGTCGGGTTATTGGGGCTGCTTTTCATCGTCACTGCAGTCCTAGTTCAGCCTCCGATCGGCGACCTCTTGATGGGCATGTTCATTCCCCGGCTGCCACCCGGCACGGCGTTGCTGGCGGTCGCACTGATCGGGACCACCGTGGTCCCTTACAACCTCTTCCTGCACGCGAGTTTGGTGCAGGAGAAATGGGGGCCGGGTCTGGATTCGCGGGAATCTCTCCGAGCGGCGAGAACGGACACGGCGGTGTCGATCTCCGTCGGAGGTGCAATCACTCTGGCCGTGATGGCGACGGCGTTCGGTGGGATGTACGTCAAGGGCATGCAGGCCGAGACCGGTCGGGACCTCGCCTCCGCCCTGGAACCCCTCCTCGGGGACGCGGCTGGCTGGGTGTTCGCGGCGGGCATGTTCGCGGCCGGGTTCACGTCCGCCGTAGCTGGCCCGCTCGGCGCGGCGTACGCGATTGCCGGCACACTGGGCCAGGACACCGATCTGCGCAGCGTCCCTGCTCGCATCGTGTGGGGCGCAGTCCTTGCGATCGGTGCCCTCATTGCCCTGACGGGAACGAATCCCACGGAGGTCATCGTCATCGCACAGGCGGCGAACGGGCTTCTCCTGCCCATCGTGGCCGTATTCCTGATGGTCGTGATGAACAGTCGTCGGCTGATGGGCTCGCATCGGAACGGCCCACTGGCCAACGCCCTGGGAGGGCTTGTCTGTCTTGTCGTCATCGGGCTCGCGGTTTACCAGCTGGGCGGGCTTGCCGGGCTGTGGGATTGAGGCCCGGCGATGACGCGCGCCGCCGAATGACGTCCCTTACCGACTGTCGTGAGCCGACGGCATGCGACTGAGCCATTCCTCCCGTCACCCGTTTCCTGAACGAAAGCGCTTCGACACGCCGCCGTTTCATCAACGAAAGCCTTCGACACGCCCCGTCCGGCCCCTCCCGGGCGCCCTGTGACGCGGCCTACACGTGTGGGATACTGACGGCACGCCGCATGCCCCGCGCGGGAGAGCGTCGGCGCGCGTCCTGCCCCGGCCGGCCGCGTGAGCAGGCCGCCGAAGGAGCAAACCCTCCCCGGGAATCTCTCAGGCATCCGTACCGCGTGGGGTCAGGCGCTCTGGAAAGCGTCTCACTCCGCCGCGCCCGCGTCCGGACCGAGACCACCGACGGTGCAAGCCGCCCGCCCGGGCGTCGGAAACTCTCAGGTCCATGACAGAGCGGGGAGGAGCAGACCCACGCCGTGACCACGGCAGGATCCCCCCGGAGGTACCCCGTGACCAGCCCCCAGACCACCGAGAGCACGACCGCGCTGCCCCACGAGCGCATCGAGCCCAAGGACACCGCCTCGGCCCCCTTCGTGGCCCGCCACATCGGCCCGCGCCCCGCGGACGTCGAGCACATGCTGCAGACCCTGGGCTACGACTCGCTCGAGGCCCTCGTGGACACCGCCGTCCCCGCCGGCATCCGCCAGCCGAAGCCCCTCGAGCTGCCCGCCCCGCTGACCGAGTCCGCGGTCCTGGAGCAGCTGCGCGAGATCGCCGGCCGCAACGTCATGAAGACCCAGATGATCGGGCAGGGCTTCTCGGACACCGTCACCCCGGGCGTCATCCTCCGCAAGGTGCTGGAGAACCCGGCCTGGTACACGGCCTACACGCCGTACCAGCCGGAGATCTCCCAGGGCCGCCTCGAAGCCCTCCTGAACTACCAGACGATGGTCCAGGACCTCACCGGCCTGGACATCGCCAACGCCTCTCTGCTGGACGAGGCCTCCGCCGCCGCCGAGGCCGTGCTCCTCATGCACCGCGCCAACCGCCGCAGGACCGACGGCGTCACCCTCCTCGACGCGGACCTCTTCCCGCAGACCCTCTCCGTGGTGCGCCTGCGCGCCGAGGCCGTGGGCATCGACGTGCGCGTGGCCGACCTCTCCGCAGGCATCCCGGAGGACGTCCGCGCCGAGGTCGAGGAGAAGGGCCTGTGCGGCGTCGTGCTGCAGCAGCCCGGCGACTCCGGCCGCATCCACGACCACGCCGCCGTCATCGCGCAGGCCAAGGAGGCCGGCGCCCTCGTGACCGTCGCCGCGGACATCCTCTCCCTCGCCCTGATCACCCCGCCCGGGGAGCAGGGTGCGGACATCGCCGTCGGCTCCACACAGCGCTTCGGCGTGCCCCTGTTCTTCGGCGGCCCCCACGCCGCCTACATGGCCGTGAAGGAGGGCCTGCAGCGCAGCATGCCGGGCCGCCTCGTGGGCGTCTCCCACGACGACGCCGGCAAGCCCGCCTACCGCCTCGCCCTCCAGACGCGCGAACAGCACATCCGGCGCGAGAAGGCCACCTCCAACATCTGCACCGCCCAGGCGCTGCTGGCGATCGTCGCCTCGATGTACGCCGTCTACCACGGCCCCCAGGGCATCGCCCGCATCGCCCGCCACGCCCACGCCCAGGCCGTCCGCCTGGCGGAGGCGCTGCGGGCCGGCGGCGTCGAGGTCGCCGAGGAGCACTTCTTCGACACGATCACCGTCCGCGTGCCCGGCCGGGCCGAGCAGGTCCTGAAGGCCGCCGAGGAGAACGGCGTGAACCTGCGCCTGGTGGACGCGGACACCCTGCGGATCGCGGCCGATGAGACCACCGTCGACGCCGACCTCGTGGCCGTCCTGACGGCGTTCGGCCTGGACGCGGGCTCCCTGCCGGCCTCTGCGCACGAGGGCGCCGTGGCCACCCCGGCCGTGCCGGAGTCGCTGCGCCGCTCCTCCGCGTTCATGACGCACCCGGTGTTCAACACCCACCACTCGGAGACGAAGATGCTGCGCTACCTGCGCCGCCTCTCCGGCTACGACCTGGCGCTGGACCGCACCATGATCCCGCTGGGCTCGTGCACCATGAAGCTCAACGCCACCGCGGAGATGGAGGCCATCTCCTGGCCCGAGTTCTGCTCCATCCACCCGTTCGCGCCCGACCACCAGACCGAGGGCTGGCGGTTCCTGATCGCGGACCTGGAGGCCAAGCTCGCCGAGATCACCGGCTACGCGGGCGTCTCGGTGGCCCCGAACGCCGGCTCGCAGGGCGAGTTCGCGGGCCTGTGGGCCATCCGCCAGTACCACCTGGCCCGCGGTGAGGGTGAGCGGGACATCTGCCTGATCCCGGCCTCCGCCCACGGCACCAACGCGGCCTCGGCCGTGCTGGCGGGGCTGAAGGTCGTCGTCGTCGCCACCGCCGACGACGGCACGATCGACGCCGCCGACCTGGACGCCAAGATCGCGGCGAACGAGGGCCGCATCGCGGCCATCATGATCACCTACCCCTCCACGCACGGCGTGTACGACGCCGACGTCAAGGAGGTCTGCGCCACGGTGCACGCCGCGGGCGGCCAGGTGTACATCGACGGCGCCAACCTCAACGCGCTCGTGGGCCTGGCCCAGCCGGGCGAGTTCGGCGGAGACGTCTCCCACCTGAACCTGCACAAGACGTTCTGCATCCCGCACGGCGGCGGGGGCCCGGGCGTGGGCCCCGTGGCGGTGGGCGAGCACCTCGTGCCGTACCTGCCCTCCCGCGAGGCCCTGATGACCGCGGCCCCGCACGGCTCGGCCGGCGTGCTGCCCATCTCCTGGGCCTACATCCACCTGATGGGCGCCGAGGGCCTGCGCTCCGCCACCGCGCACGCGCTGCTGGGCGCCAACTACATCTCCCGCCGCCTCGCGCCCCTCTACCCGACGCTGTACACGGGCAACGACGGCCTCGTGGCGCACGAGTGCATCCTCGACCTGCGCGAGCTCACGGCCCGCACGGGCGTGACCGCCGAGGACGTGTGCAAGCGCCTCATCGACTACGGGTTCCACGCCCCCACCCTGGCGTTCCCCGTGGCCGGCACGCTCATGGTGGAGCCCACCGAGTCCGAGGACCTCGAGGAGATCGAGCGGTTCATCGAGGCCATGGAGGCCATCCACGCCGAGATCACCGCCGTCACCCCGGAGACCGTGGCGGACTCCGTCCTGCGCCGCGCCCCGCACACCCTCAACGTCCTGATGGCCGACGAGTGGGATCGCCCCTACTCGCGCGCCCAGGCGGGCACGCCGGTGCCGAGCCTGCGTCTGGACAAGTACCTGCCGCCGGTGGGCCGCATCGACGGCGCCTACGGCGATCGCAACCTCGTGTGCTCGTGCCCGCCGCCCGAGGCGTTCGAGGGCGCCGTGGCCGACACCGCCGACGAGGACTGAGAGGATCACCCCCATGAGCGATTCGACGCGCAACTCCCCGCTGCACCCGGTCCACGAGGCCGCGGGCGCCACGTTCACGGACTTCGGCGGCTGGAACATGCCCCTGAAGTACGGCTCCGAGCTGGCCGAGCACAAGGCCGTCCGCACCTCCGCAGGCCTGTTCGACCTCTCCCACATGGGCGAGATCCGGGTCACCGGCCCGGAGGCCGGGGCCATGCTGGACCACGCCCTCTCGAGCGTGCTCTCCACGTTGAAGCCCGGCCGCGCCAAGTACGCCCTGTGCCTGACGGACGCCGGCACCATCCTCGACGACACGATCGTCTACCGGATGGACGACGGCGAGGCCGGCTCCGAGCCCGACTACCTGGTGGTGCCCAACGCTGGCAACATCGCCGCGGTCCACACCGCCCTGAACCAGCGGGCGTCGGGCTGGGACGCCGTCGTCGAGGACGAGTCCTCGACCACCGCCCTCGTGGCCGTGCAGGGCCCGCAGGCCGAGAGGATCCTCGCCCGGGCCATGCCGGAGGCCGCGGCGCAGCTGTCCGAGCTGAAGTACTACGGCCACCTGACCCTGACCGTGCCCACGGACGCCGGTGACGTCATCGCCGTCGTCGCCCGCACCGGCTACACCGGTGAGGACGGCTTCGAGCTGTTCCTGCCCGCCGCCTCCACCGCCGAGGCCGGCGACCGCGGCTCCGCCGTGTGGAACACGATGCTCTCGGCCGCGGACGAGGCGGGCGTGGAGCTGACGCTGTGCGGGCTCGCCTCGCGGGACTCGCTGCGCCTCGAGGCGGGCATGCCGCTCTACGGCAACGAGTTGGACACCGGGCACCAGCCGCACGCCTCTGGCGTCGGCTTCGCGGTGCCCGCGAGCAAGGAGGCCGACTTCGTCGGACGATCCGCGCTGGTCGGCAGGGACGACGTCGAGGAGGTCCTCGTGGGGCTGCAGGGCGCGGGTCGGCGTGCCGCCCGGCACGGTTACGCCGTGCTGGACGAGTCCGGCGAGCGGGTGGGCGAGGTGACCTCGGGCGCCCCCAGCCCGACCCTCGGACACCCCATCGCCCTGGCCCGTGTCCGCCGCGACGTGGCCGCCGAGGGCACGTCCCTGCAGGTGGACCTGCGCGGCCGCGGCGAGCCGTTCACCGTGGTGGCCACGCCGTTCTACCGCCGGGAGCGCTGAGCCCGACGCAGCCGTCCCTCGGCCCGCCGCTCGGCGGTCCCGGGGCCCTTCGCTAGACTCGGGCTCCGGGCCGTCGTCGCGGCCCCCCGTCCCGCCGTCCACCTGCAGGAAGTCCGCATGACTCACGTCGCCGCCCGTGCCCGGGTCCCCCTGAAGGGGCTGCTGGTCTTCCTCGCCGTCGCCGCCGTCCTGCTCCTGCTGGGCATCGTCACCGTCCTCCGCGGCGTGGCCGCCGACGCCGCCCGCGTGGACATCGTCACCGTGCTGGACGGCAACACCGTGGTGGTGAACCAAGGCGGCACCGAGCGGACCGTGGTCCTCGCCGGCGTCACGAGCGCGGGCCGCAACCCGGAGGGCCTCAAGGTCGGCCCCAACCTCTGCATGGGGGAGGAGTCCTACTCCTGGCTGCGTGATCGGCTCCCGCAGGGGGCGACCGCGAGCATGACCACCTCGGACGAGGGCGCGCCCGAAGGGATGGAGAGCGCGGTCATCTCGATCGGCGGCGGCACCGTCAACGTGGCCATGGCGGAGGCCGGCATGGCCGCCCCCACGGAGGTCGCCGTCGGCAAGCGCCTGGCGGAGGAGATCGCCCAGGCCAATCAGGAGGCCGTGGGTCGCGGCGTGGGGCTCTACGACATCGAGGAGCCCTGCACGTACCAGAACCGGCTCTACGAGGCCCAGTTCGCCCTGGAGCAGATCCCGGAGGACGCGGAGGCGTCCCTGACGAAGATCGACGAGCGAGCGGTGGAGTACGCGGCCGGCCTGGACCAGGTGCGCCTGGTGCAGCAGGAGATCCGGGCCCTCGACCCGGAGAACGGCACGTTCGCCGACCTCGCCTACGGGCCGGCCAAGGAGTCGCTCCTGGCCGAGGCGGACCCGGTGGTGGAGCACGGGATGCAAGTCCTGAAGGACCTCAACACGCGGCGCAACGAGATCGCGGCCCGTGGCTGACCCCGCCGCGCTCAGTCCAGGGCGAGGGTGACGAGCCCGAGCTGGGCCGCCCGGATGATCAGCTGGACGCGGTCGCGGACCTCCAGCTTGGCCATGATCCGCGTGAGGTTGGCCTTGACCGTGGACTCGGAGACGAAGAGGTTCGCGGCGATCTCCGGGTTCGACTGACCCCTGGCCAGCAGCCGCAGCACGCCCAGCTCCCGCTCGGTGAGGTCGGAGCCGTCGGGGCTGCCGGGCTGCACCGAGGTGGGGCCCACCGTCGGCCGGTCCCGCTCGATCGAGGCGAGCAGCTTGGTCGCCACGGCGGGGGAGAGCACGGACTCGCCGCGATGGACGGCCTGAATGGCGCCCAGGATGGCCGGCGGCTCCGCGTCCTTGAGGAGGTAGCCGCCCGCTCCGGCGCGCAGGGCCGGCACGAGATAGTCCTCGGACGTGAACGTGGTGATCGCCAGGACCCGGATCGCGGGGTGGGTCTCCTTGATCCGGCGTGTGGCCTCCACCCCGTCCATCAGGGGCATCTGCATGTCCATCAGGACCACGTCCGGCTCGATGGCGGCGCACGCCTCCACGGCTTCGACGCCGTTGGCGACCACACCCACGCAGGTCATGCCGGGGGCAGAGTCGACGAGCACGCGGAGCGCGCCGCTCATGAGCGGCTGGTCGTCGGCGATCAGGATGCGCAGCTCTTCGGACACGCAGGTCAGCGTAACCGGTGCTGTGGCGCATGCCACCTTGTCGGCGTCGGGGCGAGGCCGGGGTGCCCGCCGGCCGTCATCTGCGCCATGCCGCGGCGCGGCCTGTGCGCGGCGTGCACCATTTGTGACGGGCGTCATACATACTGGGGCCATGAAGACTCGCGCTCTCCTCGCTTCCGCTCTCCTTCTCGCCTCCACCCTCGTCGGCGCTCCGGCCGCCGCCGCCTCGGCGGCCTCGGCCGAGGACGACGTCGTCACGACCCTGGGCCTCGGCAAAGGCACTGCGGAGTGGACGTGCCGCCACTTCGGCATCTGGTGCGACTGACCCCGGGGCGGTCCGCCCCCGATGCCTGATTCGAGCCCATCGACCCCCTCCGTCCGGAGCGGCGCGCCCTCCCGGGCGCGCCGCTCTTCGGCGTGGCGTCAGGCGCGCAGCCTGCGGTGGCGCGCGTTCTGGGCCGCGGCGCCGCTGAGCCGCGTCTATCTCGCCTTCGGGTCGGCGTTCCTGCTCGCCTCGACCGCGTCCGACATCGGTCTGTTCGGCCCGGGCCACGGCGTCATCCCGGTCCTGGACGGGATCGCCATCGCGTCGGTGACCAGCGCCTTCCTCGCCCAGTGGTGGCGCAGCACGGTGGGCTTCGCCCTGCTCCTGCCCGGGGCCGTCGCGACCGTCGTCGGCGGTTCCGAGGTGCTCTTCGCCGTCGTCGCGCCCGTGGTCCTCGGGGCCGTCGCGGCGACCGCCCGTTCCTGGGGGTTCGTCGTCACGGCCGCCGTCCTGGCGCTGACCTGGGGCGTCGCCCAGCCGTTCGCGGTGGGTCAGGCGAACGCGACGTGGTTCATCCTGCTGCTCATGTCCATGGGCCTCGGCGGCGGGCTCTTCATCCGCGAGAGCCTGACCCGGCGGGAGCGGGATCGCCGCCGGGTGTTCGAGGCGGAGGAACGGGCCCGGCTGGCTGCCGAGGCCGAGCGTCGCTCCCTGGCCCGCGACCTGCACGACGTGGTCGCGCACAACCTCACGATCATCTCGATGCAGGCCCGGACGGCACGCTACCTCGGCACCCCGGAGGCGGCTCAGAGCGTGCTGGACGTGGTGGGGGACTCCGCGAAGGACGCGCTGCGGGACCTGCGGCGCATGCTCTCCGTCCTCCAGGAGGACGGGATCGTGGACCCGAGCGGTGAGCCGGGCGCCGCGGGGGGCGCGGACGGCGCGACGTCCGCGGATCCGGTCCTGTCCGTGGCCCGCCTGGCCGAGGAGCTGCGCAGTCTCGGAATGACGGTGGAGACGGACGTCCGCTGCGACCAGAACGCGATGCCGATCTCCGTGCGGTCCACCCTGCACCGGGTGCTCCAGGAGGCCACCACGAACGTCGCCAAGCACGCCGGCGAGGGCGCGCGCGTGCGCATCGAACTCCGCGACGCGGGGTCGGACGTGGTGCTCGCGGTGGAGAACACCGTCGCCGAGCGGTCCGGCCGGCCGCAGTGGAACTCCTCCGGTGTGGGCCTGAACTCCATGCGGGATCGCGTGGCCACCTTCGGCGGCGCGATCGAGGCCGGGCCGGGGGGCTGGGGGTGCGCGGTGCTCCCCCGGTCCGTCTGACTGAGGCCGGCGCCGGCACCGTCATGGACCACGTCCATGTGAGCTGCCTCACATCATCGCCCGAAAGTCTGCACCATCCGCCACTGTCGGGGGCGCCGTCGTCCCTCCTAGAGTGGGTCATGCCCCATTGAGACGGTGCACAGTGCGAATCACGAGCCGGGATACATGCCTGAGGGGATGCGGGCCCCGGACGCGGTTCCGAGAAGGACGATGGCCATCCGGCCATCGTCCTTTCTCGTTGCGGGCGTGCTCAGGCCGGCTCGGTGCG
This sequence comes from Micrococcus sp. KRD096, assembly GCF_017168495.1. Classification (NCBI taxonomy): domain Bacteria; kingdom Bacillati; phylum Actinomycetota; class Actinomycetes; order Micrococcales; family Micrococcaceae; genus Micrococcus; species Micrococcus sp. KRD096. The sequence goes on from NZ_JABFAY010000010.1 coordinate 72,972, forward strand.
CGACGGCTCCGGGGTGACCGTGCGGACGAGGGGACGGGCCGCCGTCCGGCCCAGGGCCATGAGCACGGCGGCCGGGAATCCGATCACCGGGATGAGCATCGGCAGGATGCCCGCCGCGCCCTGCGTGAGCACCACCAGGCCGTAGAGCATGCCGATCAGCGCGTACGCCAGCACGTGGACCCACTGGTTGAGCACGTGCCGGAACGCCCAGTTCACGAGCAGGCACAGCGGCAGCCCCACCACCAGCCCGGCGACCCCGACCACCGTCAGCAGCGGTGTCAGGCTGCCGAAGGCCTGCAGGCCCGGGACCACGGCCAGGACCGCCACCACGGCGGCCATCACGAGGTTGGGCAGCAGCCAGGCCACGAGGAACCCGTTCAGTCCCATGCGCAGCTGCGGGCGGGGGCCGGAACGGGC
>NZ_JABFAY010000010.1:73488-84180 GCF_017168495.1 Micrococcus sp. KRD096
CTCCGGGAGGGGGATCGACGACGTCGGGCGGGTCCCCACTGTAGTGGGCCGGGCTGGACGGGCCCCGGGAGAGTTCCCGGTCAGGCGCGCCGGTCGCCGTCCACGTGGAAGGCCAGGTCCTCGACGCCGGGGAAGGACTCGATCTCCTGGAACGCGTCCCAGGCGTCGCTGTCCGCCTCGGCGTCCGCGGGCAGGGTCACCGTCAGGGCGCCGATCTCCCCGTCGATCACCTGCAGGCGCAGCTCGAGCTCGTGTCCTCCGGCGGATCCGGAGGCGAAGCGGCCGCGGACGGGCCAGACGCAGTCGTTCGGCACCGCGCGCCGGACGTCGTCGTCGGTCTGGACGACGAGCGGCACCCAGTCCGGGACCTCGCCGGCTTCACGGATGGCCTCGGCCACCGAGGTGACGGTGCGGGCGTGCGGCAGCTGGGAGCGCAGCGCCTCAGCCCCGGGCAGGTCCCGGCCCTCGGCCAGCGCCGGGTCGAGCAGGGTCTCGAGCAGGACGCGCACCTCGACCGGCAGCTCGGCGGTGGCCTCCGGCTCGACCTCGTCGACCGTGTCCTCGTCCAGGCCGGCGGGTCCGGTGACGGCGAGTTCGACGGCGTCGCGGCGGGTCCGGCGGGCGTCCTCGTTGGCCAGCAGCATCGCCAGGGAGGCCGCTGCGGCCAGCGCGACGCGCGGGGCGGGGACGCCGACCCGCTGGAGCCCGCGCACCACGGCGCCGTCGATCCGGTCGTTCAGGCCGGCGGTGCGCAGCGCGACCGCCGCGACCGCGCCGCCGACGGCCAGCCCGCCGAGCCCGCGCAGGGCACGCGCGGCGGGGGAGGGGGCCACCTCGCCGTCGGCGATCGCGGCGGTGTGGAGGGCGTTGGCGGTCTCGGCCGCGAGGACCGTGCCGCTGACGGCGGCCTCGAGCTCTGCGAGGGCCCGACGCTCGCGCCCTCGGCGGGCGTGCGGATCCAGCAGGGTGAGCCCGCCGACCGCGGCCGCCGCCGCCAGCCCGTAGAGCCGGCCGCCCGGGGCGAGGGCGCGCTGGCGCAGCGCGGGGAAGACGGCCTCGACGCCGTCGAAGGGAACGGACGACGCCGAGTGGTGGACCTCGCCGGGGGAAGGGGCGGGGGAGGGGAGCTTCATGCCCCCAGTGTGGCGCACCGCCCGGCTCAGGACGAGTCAGCGGCCCACGTGCGCGCTCAAGCGGAGCGCAGGCCGCCCTGCCACAGGGCGGCGAACGGCGTGCGGCCCTCCACCGCCTGCGCGATGCCGGCTCGCACGAACTCCTTGGCGCGGCGCGCGGCCTCGAGCGTGGTGGCGCCCTTGGCCAGCTCGGCGGTGACGGCCGCGGCGAGCGAGCAGCCCGCACCGGAGACGCCGGACTGGCCGATCTTCGGGGCGGAGAGCACCTCCACGGTGTCCCCGTCCACGAACACGTCCACGGCGTCCGGGCCGGGCAGGTGCATCCCGCCCTTGGCCAGCACGGCCGCGCCGGAGATCTCGTGGATGCGCCGAGCGGCCGCCGTCAGGTCCTCGACCGAGCGCACGGTCATGCCGGAGAGCTGCTCCGTCTCGAAGTGGTTCGGGGTGGTGAACGTGGCCAGCGGCAGCAGCTCGGCCTTGAGCGCCTGGTCCGTGTCCAGGGCGTGGCCCGGCTCCTGGCCCTTGCAGATGAGCACGGGGTCCAGGACCACGTGGTCCCACGCGGCGCGGCGCAGGGCCGCGGCCGAGGTGCGGATGACCTCCGGGGAGCCCTGCATGCCCAGCTTCACGGTGCGCAGCCGCTCCGGGTAGTCACCCTGGATGGCGTCGAGCTGCTGCTGGAGGATCTCGGTGGGCACGGGGAAGAAGCGGTGGTTCCAGTCGTCCTCCGGGTCGAAGGAGACGATGCAGGTCAGCGCCACGATGCCGAAGACGCCGAGTTCCTGGAACGTCTTGAGGTCGGCCTGGGCGCCGGCGCCGCCGGTGGCCTCGGACCCGGCGATGGTCAGGGCGAGCGCGGGGGCGGAGGCGGAGTGCTGGGGGGAGTGAGCGGTCTGGGGCATGCGCCCATGGTAGGACCGACCCCGGACGGGAAGCGCCCGACGGCCGGCGGTGTTCACTGGGGAACGAGGGTCCTCGGACCCGGAGCGTCCGCCCGGGCGCCCCGAGCGACCCGCGAAGGACGGGGACGGACGTGCTCGAGTTCCTCACCGGCACGGGCCTGGCCACCTCGGCCGGGCTCAACGCCTACATCCCCCTGCTCGCCCTGGGTCTGCTGGACCGGTTCACGGGGCTCGTCGACCTGCCCGCGGGGTGGACGTGGCTCTCCGCCGACGCCTCCCTCTGGATCCTCGGCGCCCTGCTCGCGCTCGAGCTCGTCGCGGACAAGATCCCCGGGGTGGACGCGGTCAACGACGTCGTCCAGACGGTCGTGGGAGCCGACACGGTCACGGTGGGGGCCGCCGCGCCCGTGCTCTCGGCGGCCGAGGACGTCTCGGCGGCCGGCCTCGTCGCGGCCGCGCTGTTCCTGCCGGTGCTGGTCGCCGTGCTGGTGGTCGCCGTCGTCGTGGGCCTGTGGCTGCTGGCCCGGCGGTTCCGCGCGCGGCGGACGCGAGGCCGTGCCGCGGCCGTGCCGGGTGGACCAGAATGGACGGCATGATCCTCATCAACCTGAAGTTCACCGTCCAGCCCGAGCGTGCCGACGAGTGGATGGACGCCGTCGCGAAGTACACCGCGGACGTGCGCTCCGAGCCCGGCAACCTGTTCTTCGAGTGGTACCGCCCGGTGGAAGGCGGCCCGAACGAGTACTTCCTGCTCGAGGGGTTCACGGACGAGGGTGCGCAGGCCCACGTCGCGTCCCCGCACTTCCAGGAGGGCCTGGACGCGATGCGCCCGCTGCTGGCGAGCACGCCCCAGATCATCTCCGAGCAGGTCGGTGCGGAGGGCTTCGGCCCGATGGGCGAGCTGCAGATCGACTGAGCCCGCCCCCGGCCAGAGGAGGCGACGGCGCCCGCGTCACGAGCGTGACGCAGGGCGCCGTCTCTGTATCCGGGGTCACACCCTGGCTACGGTGAGCGCATGAGCGCCGAGCAGAACAGCACCCAGACCCCCGGCCACCGCACCGCCCACGTCCCTGCCGGCCAGGATCTCGGCCACCGCTGGTCCACCCGCGAGGCCGATCACGACGATCCGGCCGACCGCCGCGCCGTCCGCCAGATCGCCGAGCTCGCCTTCGCGTCCACGGCCGAGGCCGACCTCGTCGAGGCGCTCGCCGGCGGCGCGGAGGGCTGGCTGCCCCAGTACTCCCTCGTGGCCATGACCGCCGCGATCCCCGGCACGGACCTGCAGTCGGACCCGATGGGCTACGGCACCCTGGTCCGGGCCCACATCGACCACGCCGAGGTGCTCGCCCTCGCCCCGCACGGCGTCCTGCCCGAGCACCAGGGCGAGGGCGCCGGCACCGCGCTCGTCAACGCCCTGCTCCAGAAGGCCCAGGCCGACGGCGAGGAGGTCGTGGTGGTCTACGGCTGGCCCGAGTACTACGCGAAGTTCGGCTTCCACCGGGCCTCCGAGCACGGCGTGCACGCGGCCTTCGCGCGTCAACCCGAGGCGCTGCAGATCCTCACGCTCCAGGACGGCGCGGAGGTGCCGGCCGGCGAGTTCCGCTACCCGCCCGCGTTCGGGGCGGAGAACGCGCAGGTCGCCGGCCGCTGAGAGCCCGGTCTCAGCCCAGGAGCCGGCGCACGGCGGCGAGCGTCCGTTCGGCCTCGGCCGGCTCGGCCGTGAGCCGCGCGATGACCTCCGCGAGGTCCGCGCGCAGGCCGGCCTCGGCGTCGTCGGCCGGGGCGTGGAGCCACGCCCGCAGGGCGCGGTTGTGGACGGCCACCACGGCCGCCGCCAGCCCGACGGCGACCCCGCCGCGCGCGGGCGTGTCCGGCAGGGCCGTGGCGAGCCAGCCGGAGAACAGCTCCGTGTAGCGGTGCGAGGTGAGCAGCTCGCGCGTGCGCAGCGCCTGGGAGCCGCGCAGCAGGCGGGAGCGCGCCCGGGCCCGGTCCGGATCGGCGGTGTGATGCCGGAAGACCTGGAGGACCGCCTCCTCGAGGGCCTCCCGCACGCCGAGGGAGGTGCCGCGCAGGAAGTCGTCCAGGCGGGCGAGCAGCGCCGCATGGTCGGCGAAGACCACCTCCTCCTTCCCGCCGAGGTGGCGGAAGAAGCTGGCCCGGCTCATGCCGGCCTGGCGGGCGAGCTGGTCGGCCGTGACGGCGTCGTAGCCCTCGCGGTCCAGCAGGTGGATCAGGGCGGTGAGGGTGTCCTCGGCGGGCGTCGTCATGCGGGCCATGGTGCCACGGGCGAGGAGAGGGGGTGAGACTGCGTCTGATTCTGTGAGATGGCGTGTCAGTCGGTGTAGGGTGATGACGGACACACCCATCTCTCCGACCCCGCCCGGGAGGCCACCATGACCGAGACCCTGCCCACCGTCGAGCCCGAGTACGACGTCGCCACGCCGCTGGACACCGACTTCTACTTGGCGCTCGCGGACGTCTCCGACGCCGAGAAGGACGTGTGGCGTCGAGCCCGCGCCTTCGCCCTCGAGCCGGACGTGCTGCCCCGGATCCGGGAGGCGTGGGACCGTCACGAGTACCCGCTGGACCTCGTGGCCCGCCTGGGGCAGGCCGACCTGCTGCGCGACGGCGTCCCCGTGGACGGGCTGCCCGACGTCTCCCGCGTTGCAGCGGGCCTGGCCATGATGGAGCTCTCGCGCCTGGACGGCTCGATCGCCACGATGACGGGCGTGCAGGGCGGTCTGGCCATGCGCTCGATCCAGCTGTGCGGCAGCGAGGAGCAGCGTGCCGAGCACCTGCCGGCCATGGCGCGCGGCGAGCTCTACGGCGCCTTCGCGCTCACGGAGCCGACCCACGGCTCCGACTCCGTCTCGCTGGAGACCCGCGCCGAGCGCGTCGACGGCGGCTGGCGGCTGCACGGGCACAAGAAGTGGATCGGCAACGGGGCCGCCGGCGGCGTGACCGTGGTGTGGGCGCGCAGCGCCGAGGACGAGAAGGTCCGCGGGTTCATCGTGCGCCAGGAGTCCGAGGGCTACACGGCCGAGGTCATCAAGGGCAAGGTCGCGCTGCGGGCCATCGACCAGGCCCACATCACCCTCGACGGCGTGTTCGTGCCCGACGCCGACGTCCTGCCCGAGGCCCGCTCCTTCAAGGACACCTCCCGCGTCCTCTTCGCCACGCGCGTGGGCGTCGCGTGGTCCGCCCTCGGGAAGGCCGTGGGCTGCTACGAGGCGGCGGTGCACTACGCGGGGCAGCGCGTCCAGTTCGGCCGGCCGCTGGCGGCGGCCCAGAGCGTGCAGACCCGCCTGGCCGAGATGCTCTCCCAGCTCACCCAGGTGCAGCTGCTCGTGCTGCGTGCGACCCGGCTCGAGGACGAGGGGCGGCTCACCGGGCCGATGGCGTCCCTGGCCAAGTACTCGGCGACGCGCGCCGCGCGGTCCATCGCCGCGAACGCGCGCGACCTGCTCGGTGGCAACGGCATCCTCATCCAGAACGAGGTGGCTCGCCACTTCGCGGACATCGAGGCGATCCACACCTACGAGGGCACCGAGACCGTGCAGGGGCTGATCATCGGCCGCGAGATCACGGGGGTCGGCGCGTTCGTGTGAGATGACGCGAGCGGGGGCGGCGGCGTGAGCCAGAGATTTCTGCTGGTGCGCACGCCCCCCTGCCGCCGATTCGTCTGGCTCGGCGGCCGATTCGTCTGGCTCACGCAGGCAGACGGAGCCGCAGGTGGGCGGCGAGGTCGCGCAGCAGGGCGTCGAGGCCGCGCTGGGTGAAGACGCTGGCGGCCACGCGCAGCACGATCCACCCCTCGGCCTGCATCCGGCGGTCGCGCTCGATGTCACGGCGCCACTGCTGCGGGTCCGTCCGGTGATGATCGCCCTCGTACTGGACGCAGACGCGGGCCTCCCGCCACACCAGGTCCGGCCGGACGGCGGACCCGTCGCTCAGCATCAACAGCGGATTCACCTCCGGCTCCGGCACACCCGCGTCGGTCAGCGCCAGTCGGAGGAGCGTCTCCGGTCTCGAATCCGCGCCGTCCCTGAGCAGCGGCAGGGCCGCTCGCAGGGTCCGCGTCCCTCGCCTCCCGCGCACCCGCAGCACCTCCGCCTCCAGATCACGCACGGTGCACCGCGGATGCTCGCCGGGACGACACCGGCCCGCCGGACCGTCAGCCCGTTGCAGCAGGCTGTCCCCGGCGGCGACGACGTCGGCCAACGGCAGACCCAGCTGCGCCAGCGCCGCCCAGGTGGCGGCCGGCGTCGTGATCCGCACCCCGGCACGCACCAGCACGGGGTCCTGCGGGTGCAGCTCATGCCCGACGACGCCGCTGCGGCGCGGCGCCCCGCCCTCGGCCCGCGTGCGCGCCAGATGGATGGGGCCGCGCTCCCACTGCCGCGGCAGCCACATCTCCCAGAGGCGAGCGGCGGTGGCGTGGGTGGCCGCGGTGCCGGGGTTCGTCCGTTGGAGGGCGCGGACGACGTCGGCCAGTGAGGGCTGACCCCCGGCGGTGTGCCGCAGCCCGTGGTGCGGGGCGTCGAACCGGGGGCCGCGCAGCTGCGAGGCCGTCAGGCCGGCCTGCAGCCCCGCGGCGACCGGGAAGACGGGGCTGAGGGCGGCGTCGTCGTGCGGAGGAGGGGCGACCATGCCGCCAGCCTTCCCTTCCACCAGCGGACACGGTGCCGCGACGGCGAGGGCCGTGGAGGGCGAGCCGGGTCGGCGGCCCTGTGCAGGAGCCGCTGAATCGTCTGGCTCACGTCTCCCACGGGTCCGCGCGGCGCCGAGCCAGACGAATCGGTCGTGACAGCCCCCTCAGAACAGCAGAAACGTCTGGCTCGCGCCCGTCACAGCGTGCTGGCGTGCCGGCGCACCCAGCGCCCCTCAGCCCTTCGGGGCGTAGTACCGGCCGAGGGTCTCGGCCTTGAGCTCCGCGAGCGTGCCATCCTGCATGGCCGCACGGATCCGGTCCACGAGCGAGACCGTGAACCGCTCGTTGTGGATGGAGAGGAGCGTGTGCGCCACCATCTCCTTCGCCTTGAACAGGTGCCGCAGGTACGCGCGGGAGTAGTGGGCGCACGTATAGCAGTCGCACTCGGGGTCCAGCGGGCCGAAGTCGCGGCGGTACTTCGCCCCGGGCAGGTTGTAGCGCCCGTCGCGGGTGTAGAACGCGCCGGTGCGGGCCACACGGGTGGGGGAGACGCAGTCGAAGGTGTCGGCGCCGTTCTCGACGGCGGTGAACAGGTCATCGGGTTCGGAGATGCCCAGCAGGTGGCGCGGCTTGTCCTCGGGCAGCTCCTGCGCGCACCAGCCCACGATGGTCCCGAGGTTCTCCTTCTCCAGGGCCCCGCCGACGCCATAGCCGTCGAAGCCGGAGGTCACGCCGTCGAGCTCCCCCGCGGCCGGGAACTCGGCCCGCATCCCCGCGAGGTCGCGGCAGGCCTTGCGGCGCAGGTCCTCGTACTGGGCCCCCTGGATCACGCCGAACAGCGCCTGGTACGGCCGCGCCGCGCGGACCCCGGTGAGGCGGGCGTGCTCGTCGAGGCAGCGCTGGGCCCAGCGGCGGGTGCGCTCGAGCGCCTCCTCCTGGTAGCCGCGGGAGTTGTGCAGGGTGGTCAGCTCGTCGAAGGCGAACATGATGTCCGCGCCGAGGTTGTGCTGGATGCCCACGGACACCTCGGGGGTGAACCGGTGCCGGTCCCCGGTGAGGTGGGACTTGAACCAGACGCCGTCGTCGTCGACGTTGGCCAGGCGCTCCTTGCCGGGGGCGACGGCGTCGTCGGCGCCCTGCCCCTCAGGCGCGCCGGGGCCCTTCATGTCGATGACCTTCTTGAAGCCCGAGCCGAGGCTCATCACCTGGAAGCCGCCCGAGTCCGTGAAGGTCGGCCCGGGCCAGTTCATGAACGCGCCGAGGCCGCCGGCCTCGTCCAGGAGGTCGTCACCGGGCTGCAGGTACAGGTGATACGCGTTGGCCAGCAGCGCCTGCGCGCCGAGCTCCGCCATGGACTCGGGCAGCACCGCCTTCACCGAGGCCTGCGTCGCGACGGGGATGAACGCCGGCGTCTGGATCCGCCCGTGCGGCGTGGTGATCACACCGGTGCGCCCGAGCGGGGCGCCGTCCGCACCGCCGGTCTCCAGCCGGTGCGTCACCTCGAAGCCGAACTGCGAGGGATGCGCGGGGGCACCGGAGGCGGGCTGCGGCGTCGGGGCGGCGGGGGTCTCAGGCATGGGACCCAGGGTAGTGCGCAGGCACCGCAGGCCGCCCCGGCTCAGCCCAGCACCTCCCGCGCCACCGCGCTCGCCACCACCAGGTCCTGCCAGGGCATGCCCGTGGTGACGAACAGGGCGGGCGCGCCCTCCCGACGACGCGCGGTCCCGGCCACGAGCTCGGCCAGCGTCACCGTGTCCTCGATCCCGGCCAGCGCGCCGGAGTCGATCGCGAGGGTCACGTCCCCGGCCTCGCGGGCGGCCGAGTCCCGCGACTCCACCGCCACGGTCGCGCGGCGGGCCAGGGCGTCGTCGGTCTCGCGGGCGTCCGTGGTGTGCGAGCCCATCGCCACGACCGTCGCGTGCTCCGGCACGAGCGTCCCGTCGAACAGCGGGGCCGTCGCGGCCGTGCACGTCACCACGACGTCCGCCTCCGCCACGGCCTCCGGGCCCGCGGCGCTCGCGGTCATGCCCAGCTCCGCTTCGATGCGCGCGGCCAGGGCGGCGGCCCGGTCGGCGTCGCGGCCCACTACGGACACCCGTTCCAGCCCGAACACGTCCTGGAAGGTGAGCGCGTGCTCCCACGCCTGCACGCCCGTGCCGACCACGACCAGGTGCCGGGGCGAGGCGTCCGCGAGCAGCCGCACCCCGAGCGCGGACACCGCGGAGGTGCGCAGGCCCGTCAGCTCGACGCCGTCCAGCACGGCCCGCGGTGCCTGGCCGGGGGTGCCCGGGGCGCCGAACAGCACGTAGACGCCCTGGATGACGGGCAGTCCGCGCTCGGGGTTGTCCGGCGTGAGGGTGAGCAGCTTGGTGCCGACCTCGGTCCCGCGCGTCGAGGGCATCTGCAGCAGCTGCCCGGCGGCGGTGGACACGCGGGTGCGGGGGGCGTCGGCCTCCGGGTCCAGGCCGGCGGCGAGGGCCGCCTCCAGCGCGTCGACGGCGGCGCGCGGGCTCAGGGCGGCGCGCACGGCGGGGCCGTCGATCCAGGGCAGGGAAGCGGTGGCGCGGTGCGTGTCCATGCGGCCACGCTACGGGGTGGGCCGGGCGGCTCAGCCGAACAGCGTGCGGAAGTTCGCCAGGATCCGGCGGGGGTGCTCGGGGTCGACGGCGGCCAGCCCCGCCACCGTGGGCTCGTACTCGCCCGGGGCGAAGTACCCGTGCTCGCGGTAGATCTCAAGGCGCTCGAGGATACCGGCCTGGTCCAGCTCCGGGTGGAACTGGGTGGCGTACTGGCGGGTGCCGAGCCGGAACATCTGCACGGGACAGTCGGCGCCCGCGGCGAGCAGCACCGCGCCGGGCGGGAGCGCGCTCATCGCCTCCTTGTGGCCGACGTACGCCGCGAACGTGCGCGGCACCCCGGCCAGCAACGGATCCGCGGCACCCTCGTCGGTGAGCGTGACCTCGACGGGCGCGGCCGATTCGCCGTACGCGTTGTCCACGACGCCGCCGGCGTGCCGGCCCAGTGTGCCGACGCCGTAGCAGCAGCCGAGGAACGGCAGGTCGCGGCGCCGGACGACGTCGAGCATCCGGCCCAGCTCCGCCTCCACGGCGCGCTGCACGGGGGACTTGGTCTCCTCGGGATCGGCGCCCGTGAACGGGCTGCCGGGCAGGATCACGGCGGCGACGTCCGCGAGCTCCGCCTCCCAGTCCAGGCCGTCCGTGGCCGCGTCGGGGCGCTGCACGACGCGGTCCAGCCGCAGCACCCTCAGCCGGCCCTCCGAATAGCCACCCAGTCGCTGGACGGCCTCGACCTCGGCGGCCGCGGCGTCGTCTTCGGGGCGCGTCTGGACGAGGAGGAATGGCCGTGGGTGTGGGCTCGGAACGGCGTCGGTCGGGGTGGTCATCTCGGCAGACTAGCGCGGGGCATCGGGCCGGGATGGCGTGGCGGCGTCGTGGGGCGTCGTCGGGGGCGGGCCGCGGTCAGCGGCCGGCCCAGGGGCGGGCGTCGGAGGCCCACGGCAGGGGACGAACCCGCTCCTCGGGCAGCGGGTCCGTGGCCAGCCGGCCATAGCGGTGCACGTCGAGCCGCCGCCCGCCCGCGCGGAGGCGGCCGCGCTGCGTGCCTTCGTGACGGAGCCCAGCGGCCCGGGCGACGGCCCCCGCCGTCGGGCTGTCCGCCCGGTGGGCCAGTTCGATCCGTTCGAGCCCGCCCTCGGCCAGTTCGGCGTCCGCCACGGTGGTCGCCGCGCGCGACATGATCGCGTCCCCGCGCCAGCCCTGATGCAGCCAGGCGGTGAGCGCGCCGGTGCCGTGCGCCTCGTCGCGCGCGACGGCGACCAGGTCGATCAGCGTGTCCGTCCCGCGCTCCACCACGGCGACGGCGTCCATCTCCGCCGCCTGGACCAGTCCGTCGACGTAGGCGCGGGCGGAGGCCTCGTCGGTGACCTCCGCGGGATCGGCCATGCCGACGGTGCCCGCGTGGAAGGCGGCCAGGACGGCGGGCACGT
>NZ_JABFAY010000010.1:84280-93056 GCF_017168495.1 Micrococcus sp. KRD096
GGGCGGAGCTGGGCGGGTGCGGAGCCGGTCATGCCGGGAGCATAGCCCCGACTGGGGCTGGGAAGTGAGGTGTGCCACACGAGCCGCACCCCGGAGGGCGTGTCAGCGGGGACGGGGCCGGCCCTCGACGCCCGTCCCGCGGCCGGACCTCACCGGCGCGTGGCGGCCTTCGCCTCGAGCTCGTCGGCGAGGGTGCGCAGCGTGCCGAGCTCCCGGGCGATCCGGGAATCCAGGTCGGCGTCAGTGAGCGTCTCAGACCCGCCGCGGGCGCGCAGGTACAGCAGCTGGTCGAACCGGGCGCGGCGCCACTGATACTCGGCCTCGGCGTCGCGGGCCTGCAGGGCGCGGGAGATCTCCCGGTCGTAGAGCGGCGGCTCGTTGAGCTGGCGCTGGCGCACCTCGAGCACCCGGGCCGCCCGGCCCGGCTCGGAGGGGACCTCGTCCGCCTCGAGCAGGCGCCGACCGAGGTTGGCGGCGGCGATGTGCTCGCCCTCCTCGCGCAGGATCAGCGACGCCAGGGACAGCGCGGCCTGGATGGACTTCCACCGCCCCACGGCCCCGTCCCACGGCAGGTTCGTCAGCAGGCCCAGGGTGGCCAGCGTGCCCTCGGTGTCCTCGTGCAGCAGGTAGAGCCGCTCGGCCATGCCGAACACGTCCTCCAGCTGGGAGCCGGAGCGCAGGTTCAACCCGTGGGAGAGCCGGGCCGCGGTGGCGGTCAGCTCGGTGTCCTCGAGGTGGCGCTTGCCGACGGCGACGATCCGCTCCTCGGGGGACCCCGCGTCCACGGGGGAGAAGGTGGTGTCCGGGACGGCCCTGCGCTCCTCCGGGCGGTCCGTGCGGACCCGGATCACGGAGCCGTGGGCGATCTTGACCTCCCGGCCGCCCTCGAGGGTGGCGATCACGAGCGCGGGGGTGCCGAAGTCATCCCGCATCACCCGGGTCGAGGCCACGGGCGGGGCGGGCTCGCCGCGGCGGGTCAGGAAGCTGTCCCCGGGCTGCACGTCCTGGGACTTCAGATGGCGGAGGTAGCCGCCGACGACCGGTGCCATGCTCAGCGCCCCCATCCCACGTGGGCGAGGGCCTGGCGCACCAGGTCCCCGCGGCCACCGATGAACTCGGCCTGGATGTCCTCGCCGAGGGCCTCCTCGGGGGTGAGCCAGGTCAGCTCGAGCGCGTTCTGGCGCGGCTGGCACTCACCCGTCACCGGCACCACGTACACCAGGGCCACGGCGTGCTGGCGGTCGTCCGTCAGCCCGGTCTCGGACGGCGCCGGGAAGTACTCGGCGACGGTGCAGGGGACCACCGATGGCGGCAGCTGCGGGAACGCGAGCGGGCCGAGGTCCTTCTCCAGGTGGCGCATCAGCGCGGCGCGGATGGTCTCCCGGTACTGGACGCGTCCGGAGACGAACGTCCGCTGGAACGTGCCGGTCTCGTCCGCCACGTAGAGCAGGCCGATCTCGGTGACGTAGCCGAGGGAGTCCAGCCGCACCGGGATGGCCTCCACATACACCATGGGCAGCCGGCGCCGGGCCTCGTAGAGGTCCTCGTCGGACAGCCAGCCCGGATTCGGGTCGGGGGTGCGCACGCTCATGGTTCTGTTCTACCGGAGTTCCGCGCCGGGGGCACACCGGGTCCCGCGTGTTCCGCTCACCACTTGGCTCGGAAGTACTGCCGGGCCATCGGCACCTGCTCCGAGGGGACGTCGAGCGCGAGGGCGGCCGCGGTCGGCCAGTTCGGGTTCGCCAGGGCGGCGCGGCCCACGCAGACGGCGTCGGCGCGGTCCTCGTCCACCACGGCCGCGACCTCCTCGGCGCCGGTCAGCGAACCGACGGCGGACACCACGATCCCCTCGGTGCCCTCCTTCACGGCGGTGGCCAGCGGCACCTGATAGCCCGGGCCCTGGGGGCCCTCGTAGGTGTCCCCGATGCCCGCGGAGGACAGGTCGAACCAGTGCACCTGTCCCTGCAGCTCCTGCGCCAGGCGGACGGTCTCCTCGATGCTCCAGCCGCCCTCGACCCAGTCCGAGCCGGAGATGCGGATGCCGAGGACCTTGTCCGCGGGCCACACCTCGCGCACGGCCGCCACGATCTCCTTGAGGAAGCGGGTGCGGCCCTCGAAGTCCCCGCCGTACTCGTCGGTCCGGGTGTTGGTCAGCGGCGAGAGGAACTGGTGGATGAGGTAGCCGTGGGCGGCGTGCAGCTGCACGGCGCCGAAGCCGGCACGGTCGGCGCGCTCGGCGGCGTCGGCGAAGGCCTGGACGGTCTCCCGGATCTCGTCCACCCGCATCGCGTGGGTGCGGATCTCCATGGAGTTGGTGGCCACGCCGGAGGGGGAGAGCGTCTCCCAGGAGTCGGGGCCCTCGAGGATCGGCTGCCCGGCGGGCGCGCCCGGGTGCATGGGGACGGTGGAGGCCTTGGCGCCGGCGTGGCCGAGCTGGATGGCGGGCAGGGCGCCCTCGGAGGCGATGTACTCGGCGATCGGCGCCCACGCGTCCCGCTGCTCGTCGTTCCACAGGCCGGTGTCCCACGGGGAGATGCGCCCCTCGGGCGTGACGGCGGTGGCCTCGGCCACCACGATCCCGAAGCCGCCGGCCGCGCGGGCGCCCAGGTGCTGGAACTGCCAGCCGTGCGGGACGCCGTTGCGCGCCTCGCACGAGTACTGGCACATCGGCGGCAGGATCAGGCGGTTGCGCACGCGCACGCCGTTGATCTCGATCGGTTCGAAGATCGCGGGCACGGCGGGGGCGTCGGTCTGCGGGGTGGCGGTCTGAGTCATGCACCCCACCCTACGAGCGGGTCCGGACACGGGAGGGCAGGCGTCCGCCGCGGGCGGAAGGGCGGGCCGGCCCGCGCGACGAGAGAAGTCGTCACCGTTGCTGCGTCCGCCCCTACCCTGGGCCCATGCCCTCCTACCGTGCCCGCCTGCAGATCGGCGACCTCCTGCCCGGCCACCGACCCGAAGAGGTCATGGACCTGGCCGAGGCGGCCGTCCAGGCCACGCACGTGCTCGCGGCCAAGGACATCGAGGTCGTCGCGCGCGTCCCGCGGATCGTGCTGCGCTTCGCGGTGCCCGGCTCGCACCGGGCCGGCGAGGACGCCGAGGCCGCCGAGGTGGCGCGGCGGATGGCGGAGGCGGGGTCCGGCGTCGCCGTGACGGGCCGGCTGGACGTGCTCCGGCGCGACGGCGGCCGGTGGGTCCCGGTGCCCGCCGGGCCCGGGCGCTGAACGGGGACGGGCTCAGGCGCCGGCCGGGTGCGGCCGGCGGGCGGCGTCGCGCTCGATCTGGCGTGCCCAGGAGCGGCGCACGGCCGCGGCGGTGATCAGCAGCAGCGCCCCGAAGGCGGCCGCGAGACCCACCCACACGCTCTGCTGCGCCCCGAGCGGGCTGGGCAGCAGGCGGGGCAGGGCGAGGCAGAGCAGGGTCCAGGCCATGCCCAGGGCCACACCCAGGCGGCCGCGCCCACCGAGCACCAGGCGCAGGGCCGCCAGCAGCAGGGCCACCAGCACCAGCAGGGCGAGCAGCTCGGTCGGGAACCAGCCGACGTGCACACCCCAGGCGTGGAGGGCGGCGCCCACCGCGGTGGGCGCGCCGGCGAGGAGGGTGCCCAGCAGCACGCCGAGCGCGCCGTCCTCGGCCACCCGTGCGACGCGGCGGGCCGCCGGGCGTGCGCCGAGCCGCCGGACCACACGGAGCATGAGGACCAGGGCGAGCAGCCACGGGACGACGTCGAGGCCCCCGGGGGCCAGGACGGCCAGGGGGAACCACAGCGCCAGCGCCAGCAGGGTCCCCGCGACCGCGCCCCGGATGCGGCGGTGCCGCGGCGACGCGCCCTGGCCTGGCCCCCACTGCCGGAGCACGTACATCCCGGTCAGCAGCCACAGCACCGGCCAGATCGCCGGGTGCAGCGGGGACAGCCCGAACACGCTCGCGCCAGGGCCGTGTCGGCCGTCGGCGGTGAGCGGGTACGCGCCGGCGTCGAGCGCGGCGAGCCCCGGGACGCGGCCGGCCAGACCGAGGCCCCACGCACCGGAGAGCACGAACAGCGCCCACACGACGGTCAGCAGCGCCTGGCCGCGTCGGTCCGCAGCGGTCGGTGAGCCGGCCGGCTCCTCGGGCGGAGCGGGGGTGTAGCCGGGGATCAGGGGCAGGGCGCCCGTGACCGGCCCCGCCGGGGAGTGGGCGATGGCCTCGGCCCGGACGGCCTGCGCCTTCGTGGAGAGTCGCTGCCGCCGCCGCCACTCGGGCAGGGCCACCCGGGCTCGGGCGAACAGCTCCTCATCGGTGAGCCGCTCTTCCGGGTCGGACAGCAGCGGCCGGTCGGCGGCGGCCGGGAAGACCTCGGGGCCCTCGAGCTCGCGCGCGGCCCGGGCGAGCGCGCGGGACTCCCGCTCCTCGTGCTCGCGACGGCGGCGGGCGGCGTCCTCCGCCGCACGGCGCTCGGCCTCCCGGGCGCGGTCCTCGAGGAGCCGGGCCTGGGCGAGGGCGCGTTCGGCGTGCAGCACGGTGTGGGCGCGGACGCGGGCGGCCTGGCGACGACGTCGCTCGGCCTCGAGGCGGGCGGCCTCCTCCGCCTCGCGACGGCGCCGCTCGGCCTCCTCGGCCCGACGGCGCCGCTCGGCCTCGACGCGTTCGGCCTCGAGGCGACAGCGTTCGGCCTCGGCCTCCTGCCGACGGCGCTCCGCCTCCGCCTCCGCCTCGAGCCGGAGCCGCTCCCGCTCGGCGAGCGCGGCCTCCTCGCGGGCCCGCCGCTCCGCCTGCACGCGGGCGCGCTCGGCGGCGACCTCCGCCTCCCGGCGGCGCCGTTCCTCCCGCTCCTGTCGGCGGGCCTCCGCCTCGGCGGCGGCACGGGCCTTCTCCTCGGCCGCCACCCGACGGCGCCGCTCGGCGTCACGCCGACGGCGCTGCTTCTCCTCCTCGCGGCGGCGGCGGGCCACCCGCGCGGCCTGGGCCCGGCGGGCCTCCTCGTCGAGGCGGGCCTGGAGGGCTGCGGCGTCGCGGGCCCGGGCGGCGTCGCGGGCCTGGGCCGCGGCGGCGGCCTCGGCGATGGGCCGCTCGTGCTCGGCGGCCCGGCGACGGGCGGCCTCGGCGGCGCGCTCCCGGCCGGCTCGCAGGCGGGCCCGCCGGCGCTCCTCGGCCGCAGTGCGGCGGCGTGCGGCCTCCGCGGCCTTCTCCGGGTCCCGCCCCGGGGCGGGGAGGATGCGCTCGACCGTGCCGACGAGTGGGTCGGTGAAACGGGCGAGGTCCGGGCTGCCGAGGCGGTCCAGGATCTCGCTGAGGTCGCGGCGTGGGCGCTGCTGGGCGGGAGCGCCCGGGGTGCGCAGTCGGTCCATGGCGCGGTGCACGTCCGCGCGGCGGTCCTCGCGCACGCGGCGCTCGGCGGCGGTCTCGGGTCGGCCCGAGCGCAGGGCGCGCTCGTGACGGCGCAGATCGCGGCGGGAGATCTCCCCGGGCGCGGCCAGGGCGCGGCGGGGGCGCTCGGCGGGGGCACGCGTCGCGTCGTCGTCGGGACGGGGCGCCGAGGCGTCCCGGAGGCGCTCGAGCGCGGCACGGGACTCGGAGGACGCGTCCTGCATGCTCACCCCTTCCGGCCCCGGCGACGGTGGGCCATGATCCCCGCGATCATCAACCCTGCAAGGGTACCGAACACCATGCCGACCACCGCGGACGCCCACCACGGCAGGCCGGTGGCCCGGCCGGTGAGCCAGCCGAGCCCCACCATGGACCCGGACCACGCGAGCGAGCCCGCCCCGGACAGCCACAGGAACACGGGCCAGCGGATCCCGCCGATCCCGGCCGCCGCCATCGACGCCGTCCGTCCGCCCGAGACGAACCGCAGCACGGACAGCCCCGCCAGGCTGCCCGCCGGGCCCACCCGCACCAGCAGAGTCCGGATCCCCCGGTGGATCCGCCGCCACCACGCCCAGCGGTCCAGGCGGTCGGCGAGGCCGTGGCGGAACAGCGCGTAGAGGCCGACGTCCCCGGCCCAGCAGCCCAGCCACGCCGCCAGCACCGCGGCCACGGGGGAGACCCGGCCCTCGGCCGCGAGCGCCCCCGAGCCGATGACCACCACCTCCGACGGGACGGGCGGGATCGGGGCGTCCAGGGCCACGAGCAGCGCGGTGAGCGGGTGGAACCACGCTCCGAGCGCGTCCATCAGGGCGGCCGGGTCCCCGCCCGTCACCGCGGTCGCTCCTGCAGCTCGGCGGGGGAGGTGAACTCCCGCTCCTCGCCCGTCACCGGGTCCGTGAAGCGCAGCGACCGGGAGAGCAGCTGCAGGGGACGCGTGACGTCGTCCGGGGCGAGGTCGAGCAGGTCCGGGTAGAACGGGTCGAACGCGATGCCCAGGCCCAGGGCGGCCAGGTGGATGCGCAGCTGGTGGGTGCGCCCCGTGCGCGGGGTGAGCCGCAGGTGCCCCACGCGCCGCCCCGCCAGCGTCCCGGCGGAGATGCCGACGCCCAGCAGCTCCACCCGGGACTCCGCGTTCGCCCCGGCGTGGGGCCGGTTCGCCCGCCGGGTCCGCACCGGCGCGCCCGCCCGGCGTCCCGAGGCGGCCGGCGGGATCTCCTCCACCACGGAGCGCAGGATCCCCTTGTCCTTGCGGATCCGGCTGCGCACGGTCAGCGGGAATCGCCCCAGGACGGGGTCGGCCGGGGGGGCACCGGGGCGGCGGGCGCCGTCGTCGGGGGCGTCCGGCAGGAGCGCCACGGCCTCGTAGGTCTTGGCCACGGCACGCCGCTCGAAGAGCAGGTGGTAGGCGCCGCGGGTGGCCGGGTTCGCGGAGAACATCACGACGCCGGCCGTCGCCCGGTCGAGCCGGTGCAGGGGCACGAGGTCGTCGAGGCCGAGCTCGTTGCGCAGCCGCACCAGCGCGGTCTCCTGGACGAAGCGGCCGCCCGGGGTGGTGGGCAGGAAGTGCGGCTTGTGGATGACCACGAGGTGCTCGTCGCGGTGCAGGAGCGTGTGCGTCACGGGCAGCGGGGCCTCGTCGGGGACGTCCCGGTAGTACCAGAGGTCGTCGTGCACGCCCAGCGGCGTCGTCGGCGTCAGTGCGGTGCCGTCCGCCGCCACGACCTCGCCGCGGGCGAAGCGCGCGCGGATGCCGTCCGGGTCCACGTGACCGAACCGGTGGAGCACGTAGTCCTGCGCGGTGGGCCAGCCGGAGGCGGGCAGGCGCAGGCGCGTGGCGTTGACGCCGTTGCGCGGGGGGAGGGGGGAGGGGACGGCCACGGGCCCATCCTCCCAGCCCGGCGCGGCTGCGTCCGACCGGCGCCGCTCAGTCCGACCGGCCGGGCCGGCCGGAGCCGGTGGTCTCGTCCTCGGCCGGGCCGCGGTCCTGCGGGGTGAGCACCACGACCTCCTCGGCCGGCGCGGCGCGCCCCGTCACCTCGCGCGCCGGGACCGCCCCGCCGACGTCGACCACCACGGTGTCCAGCACCGCGCCCGCGGGGACCTCGCAGTCGCCGAGCAGGAGGCTGCCGCGCACCGTGGCGCCTGCCGCCACGACCACCCCGGGGCCGACCACGCTGTCCGAGACCTCGCCCTCGATCCGGCAGCCCGGGCTGAGCAGCGAGCCGGAGACGCGGGCGTCCGGGGCCACCCACGCCGGCGGCGCCTGGTGGGGGTTGGTGATCAGCGGCCAGCCCTCGGCGGCGACGTCCAGGCCGGTGCCCTCGAGGATCTCCCGGTGGGCGCGGACGTACGCGTCCAGGGTGCCGATGTCCCGCCAGTACCCGACGAGGCGGTGCTCCCGCACGCGCCCCCGCGCCACGAACGCCGGGATGATGCTCTCCCCGTAGTCGCCGAGGGAGGAGCCCACGGGGTCGCCGTCCTCATCGGTCTCACCCTCGTCCTTGGTGGCCGCCTCGTCCTCGCCCGCCACGAGATCGCCGACCACCTCGGAGAGCGCGGCGACGTCGAACACGAACACCTCGGTGGCCACGAGCGTGCCCGCCGGGTCCTCCGGTTTGTAGGCGTAGTCGGTGACGGCGCCGTCGTCGTCCACCTGCACGACGCCGAAGCGCGAGGGGTCCTCGTCCGTCTCGGTGGTGACCACGGTGAGCTCGGCGCCGGAGCGGGCGTGCTCGGCCAGCACGGGGCGCAGGTCCAGCTGGTACAGGTGGTCCGCGGAGAGCACGACGACGGTCTCGGCGCCGAACTGCTCCAGCAGCGGCAGCTGCTGGGCGATCGCGTGGCCGTTGCCGCGGGCGAAGCCCTCCTCGGCGCGGCCCTGCGCGGGAGGCAGGAGCCGCAGGCCGTGGCGGGTGCCGTCGAGATCCCACGGCCGGCCGCCGGCCAGGTGCTGGTTGAGCGTGAAGGGGCGGTACTGCTCCACGACCCACACGTCCCGCAGGCGCGAGTGGGCCAGGTTGGACAGCACGACGTCGATCAGCCGGTACTGGCCCGCCAGCGGCACCATCGGCTTGGCGCGGGCCGCGGTGAGCGGCATGAGGCGGCCGCCGGTGCCACCGGCCAGCACGAGCGCGACGACGGCGCCCTCCGGGTCCTTCGGGAACGGGTCGGCCATGACTTCTCCTCGGGTCGGGGCGGGTTCAGCGTAGGGAGCGGGGAGGACACGTGGCCACCGCTCGGGTGCGTCCGGGTCAGCGCTGGCAGTGCGGGCACCACCACAGCCGCCGCGCGTCGTCCTCGGGGGAGCCGTAGTCCTCCTGGCGGACGGGGCCGCGGCAGCGCAGGCACGGGGCGCGGTCGTGCCCGTAGACCCAGTACGACGGCGTCCCGCCGCCGCGTGCGCCGGGCGTTCGGCCGGGTGCCGTGC
>NZ_JABFAY010000010.1:93156-123866 GCF_017168495.1 Micrococcus sp. KRD096
CAGCAGGTCCCGGGCGAGCAGCACGAGTCCGGCGACGTCCTCGACGTCGCCGATCGGCCGGTGCGGGTCGATGCCGGCCAGCAGGAGGGTCTCGCAGCGGTAGATGTTGCCGATCCCGGAGACGAGCCGCTGGTCGAGCAGGGCCAGGCCGACCGGCCGCTCGGGCCGGGCCGTGAGCCGCCGCATGCCCTCGGCGAGCAGCGCGGCGCCGTCGTCGGGCGTGTCCCAGGCCGGGTCCAGCAGGTCGGGGCCGAGGTGGCCGAGGACGGCGGCCTCGTCGGCGGTGGGCACGAGGGTGAGCAGGCCCAGCTGGGCGCCGAGCACGCGGTGCTCCGCCGTCTCCAGCACCGCCCGCACCTGCCAGGCGGGGGCACCCCACCGCGCGTCGAGGGCGGAGACGAGCCAGCGCCCCTCCATCTTCAGGTGCGAGATCAGCGTGAGCGGCCGGGCCCCGGGGCGGGCCGTGGGCGGGGTCAGCCGCATTAGCAGGTACTTGGCGCGCGGCAGGACCTCGGCCACCGTCCAGCCGGTCAGGTCCGCGGTGGCGTGGCGGGGCACGCGCAGATCCGCGTGCGTCAGGGGCCGGCCCTCGAGCACGGGGCGGAGCCGATGCGCGACGCGGACGAGGGAGTCGCCTTCAGGCACGGGCCGTCACCGGCTCAGGCCGCGTTGAGCTGCCAGGTCACGCCGAAGCGGTCCCCGACCCACGCGAAGCGGCGCGAGAAGCCGTAGTCGTCGGGCGGCATGTAGTCACGGCCACCGCCGGCGAGGAGCGCGTCGTGGACCGCGTCCACCGCGGTGGCGTCCGGCAGCTCGACGAACAGGCTGATGGCCGGGGTGAACGTGAACCCGTGCGGGGTGAAGGAGTCGAAGAACCGCAGCCGCTGGCCGGCGATCTCGAGCTCGCCGTGCAGGACCTTGCCCGCCCATTCGGCGCCGCGCGGGGAGGAGTCGTCGAAGAGGTCGCGGCGGACCTCGGTGACCGGCAGGTGCTCCACGAACGCGGTGAGGTAGGCGTCCATGGCCGCACCGGCGTCGCCCTCGAACAGGAGGAACGGGGTGACGGAGGGGTCCGAGGGGTGCGGCAGGGAGTCCTCGAGCCCCCGGGCCCCGCCCCCGCGACAGGGCCACCCCGGGCAACGCGGGTTGAGTTGTCGCGGGTGTTCGACGGCGGGACCCGTGACAACTCAACCCGCGTTGCGGACGGGCGGACGGGCGTGGGTTCTCAGTTCCGGAACCGAATGCCCGATGGGCTCGAGTAGAACCCCGCGGCCAGCAGCGCCTCGGCCAGCGGCGTGCCGAGCACGGGCCCGCCGTTGACCTTCTCCAGGCTCAGCCGCTCGGTGCGGCCGGTGCGCAGCGCCCACACGAGCGCCTCCGCCGCGGCCCGCAGCTCGCCCGGATCCTCCGTGAACGCGAGCAGCGTGCGCCCGCCGCGCTCCATGTAGAGGGCCAGCCGCCCCGCGATCAGCACGACGACGGCGCCCGCCTTCCGGCCCGGGCGGTGGCCCGTGGGCACGACGCCGTCCGGCCCGGCCGGCACGGACGGCCAGTCCAGCGCGGCGCCGTAGGGGTTCGCCGGATCCGTCGCGGCCAGGGCGAGGGCGAGCGGGGCGGCGTCGACGGCGGCGTCCTCCTCGTCCCGCTGGAACCCGCGCAGCCGATCCACCACCGCGCCGGTGGAGAACTGCGCGCCGCCCAGCCCGTCGACGAAGTGGCCGCGGCGCACCTGGCCCGCGTCCTCCATTCGGGTGAGCAGCCGGTACTGCCCCGCGAACCCGCCGGGGACCTCCTCGGCCACCACGGAGCCGCGCGTGATCACGCCGTACCGGTCCAGCAGCAGCTCGGCGGTGGCGTGGGCGCGGATCGTGGGGTCCTGCTCGGCGGCGGGCAGCAGGGACCAGCGGCCGGCCGAGCGGGCCTGCTCGGCGGCCGAGAGCCCGACGGTCCCCGCCGTGAGACCGGCCGAGCCCCGGGCGCCGCCCTCGGGCGAGGCGAGCCCCGCGTACCGGCCACGCCCGCGCACCCCGGCCAGCCGTCCGCCGAGCCCGCGCCCGGCCGCCGCCCCCGCGGCCCCGCCCGTCCGCGCGGTGCGGGCCCGCGGCGTCTGCCGCCCGGTGCGGTGCGCGGTCTTGCCGAGCGAGAGCAGGCCGCGGACGGGGGCGAACGTGTCGTTGCCGACCCGGCCGTCCCACACCAGGCCCCACAGCGCGCCCAGCACCGCGGGGCCGCGGGCCAGGTCGGCCGGGTCGCGGTGCGGGTCGGGGCCGCCCGCCCCGCCTGCGCCACCCGCGTCGCCGTCGTCGCCCGCCGCCTGCGCCGCCCGCACCCGCTCCACGAGCTGCGGGAAGAACCAGGCCCCACCGCCGGCGAGCACCTCCAGCACGGCCGCGCGCAGGGCGGCGTCGGCCGGCGTCGCCTCGGCGGGCTCGGGCAGGCGCAGCGTGAGGTCCACGGCGTCGGCGGGGTGCAGGGCCACCCAGCCGTCGTTGCCGGTGGCCTCCCCGACGCCCGACCACACGTATTCGCCCGTGGCCAGCAGCTCGTCGAGCAGGGCGGGGGCGTAGTCCCGCACGCGGGCGGGCAGCACGAGGGACTCCCACGCGCTCGCGGGCAGGGGCGTGCCGGCCAGCTGGTCCAGGACGGTGGCCACCCCGTCCACGCCCTCGAGCGTGGCCGGAGGCCGCCAGGCCCCGTCGCGCCCCGCCCGCGGCCGCAGGTGCTGCCAGTCGGCGAGGAACCGGGCGTACGCGGCCTGGTCCACCGGCTCGACCTCGGCGCGCAGCGCGGCGAGGGAGCGCATGCGGATCCGCCGCAGCACCTCGGCGTCGCACCACTCGGCGTCCAGGCCGGTGGCCCCGGGGGTGCCCTCCGGCCGGAACGCGCCCGTGCTCACGCGGCGCTCGGTGGCCAGGCGCTGCAGCACCGAGAGCACGACGGCGCCCCCCAGCCCCAGCGCGGCCCCCGCCTCGGCCGCGGTGAAGGGGCCGTGGGTGCGGGCATAGCGGCCCACGAGGTCCCCGAGCGGGTCGTCGACCGGGTCGAGGAACGCGGTGGGCACCCCGTGGGGGATCGGCGTGCCGAGCGCGTCCCGCAGGCGGGCGGCGTCCTCGACGGCGGCGAACCGCTCGACCCCGTCCTGGCGCAGGCGGAACGCGCGGCCGGCGCGCTCGAGCTCCGCCAGCATCCCGGCGACGGCGGCCTCGTCCGCGGCCTCCTCCGTCTCCCCTTCGGCCCGTGTGCGCCGCGCGGCCTCGGCCACGGATAGCGGCCCCAGCAGGCGCAGCAGGTCCGCCACGCCCTCGGCCCCGCGGGCGCGCCGGTCGGGTGCGAGCCGCTGCAGCTGGGCCTCGACCTCGGCGATGACCCCGGCGTCCAGCAGCTCGCGCAGCTCCTCCGTGCCCAGCAGCTCGGACAGCAGCGCCGGGTCGAGGGAGAGCGCGGCGGCGCGGCGCTCGGCCAGCGGGGAGTCGCCCTCGTAGATGAACTGGGCGATGTAGCCGAACAGGATGGACTGGCTGAACGGCGAGGGCGCCGTCGTCGTGACCTCCACGAGCCGGACGGCCCGTGAGGACACCCGCCCCGCGAGCTCCTTGAGCGCCGGGAGGTCGTAGACGTCCTGGAGCACCTCGCGCACGGTCTCCAGGATCACGGGGAACCGCGGGTGCTTCCGTGCCACGTCCAGCAGCTGCGCGGACCGCTGCCGCTGCTGCCACAGGGGGGTCCGTCGCCCGGGGTCACGGCGCGGCAGCAGCAGGGACCGGGCCGCGTTCTCCCGGAACCGGGCCGCGAACAGCGCGGACCCGCCGACTTCCGCCGTGACGATCTCGTCCAGCTCCTCGGCCGTGAACTCGAACAGTTCCGCGCCCGGCGGCTCCGCGTCCATCAGCGGGATGCGCAGCACGATCCCGTCGTCGGCCGCCATCGCCGCGCCCGAGCCGGTCTCCAGCCCGTACCGCTGCGCCAGCCGCGCCCCCACCGCGAGCGCCCACGGGGCGTGCACCGCCATGCCGTAGGGGGAGTGCAGCACCACGCGCCAGTCGCCGAGCTCGTCCGTGAACCGCTCCACCACGAGCGTCTGCTCGGTGGGCAGCACCCCGGTGGCCTCGCGCTGGTCCTTCAGGTAGGCCAGCAGGTTGTCCTGCGCCCACGGGTCCAGGCCCGCGGCGGCCAGGCGGGTGCGGCCGGCCTCGGGGTCCGCGTCCAGCTCGCGGCGGAAGCGCCCGACGGCGTCGCCCAGCTCCGCCGGCCGGCCCGCGGCGTCGCCCCGCCAGAACGGGAGCTTGCCGGGCTGCCCGTAGGCGGGCAGCACCAGGACGCGGTCCGCGGTGATGTCCACGATGCGCCAGCTCGTGGCGCCCAGCAGGATGACGTCCCCCACGCGGGACTCGTAGACCATCTCCTCGTCGAGCTCGCCGACCCGGCGCCCGCCGGAGCGGGCCGAGCCCGCGGACGCGGAGCCCGCCGACTCGGCCGTGTCCCCGGCCGCCGCGCCGCCGGGGGTGCCGTCCGCGCCGCCGTCGGAGGCCAGGAACACCCCGAACAGGCCGCGGTCCGGGATGGTGCCGCCCGAGGTGACTGCGAGGCGCTGCGCGCCGGGGCGGGCGGCGAGCGTGCCGTTCTCCCGGTCCCACAGGATGCGCGGGCGCAGCTCGGCGAACTCGTCCGAGGGGTAGCGGCCGGCCAGCAGGTCGAGCACGGACTCGTAGGCGGAGAACGGCAGCGTCGCGAACGGCGCGGACCGGCGCACGAGGTCGAACCACTCCTGTGCGTCCAGGTCCGCGACGGCGACGGCGGCCACGGTCTGCTGGGCGAGGATGTCCAGCGGGTTGGCGGGGATCCGCAGCGACTCGATGCGCCCGGCCGTCATGCGCTCGGCCACGACGGCGGTGTCCACGAGGTCGCCCCGGTGCTTGGGGAAGAACACGCCGCGGGAGACCTCGCCCACCTGGTGGCCGGCGCGGCCCACGCGCTGCAGACCGGAGGCCACCGAGGGCGGCGACTCCACCTGGATCACCTGGTCCACCGCGCCCATGTCGATGCCCAGCTCGAGCGAGCTCGTGGCCACGACGCAGCGGATCTGGCCGGTCTTCAGCGCCTCCTCGACGATGGCGCGCTGCTCCTTGGACACGGAGCCGTGGTGGGCGCGGGCGAAGTCGGAGACGGTGCCCGATCCGGTGCCGGTCTGCCCGGCCACCTGGGCGGGGCCGTGGAAGCCGGTCGGATCCGGCGTGCGGAAGCCGGGGACGGCGTCCGGGTGCTCGGCCGCGGCGGCCGCCTCGGCGCGGGCCTCCCAGATCTCGTTGAGCCGGCCGGTGAGGCGCTCGGCCAGGCGGCGCGAGTTGGCGAACACGAGCGTGGAGCGCCGCTCGGCCACCAGGTCCACGATCCGCTCCTCGACGTGCGGCCAGATGGACCCGCCCGTCACCGCGCCCTCGTCGCCGAGCCCGCCCGTCGAGGAGCCGGGCCCCAGGTCGTGGGCCGCGGCGGGGGAGGAGAGGTCCGTCAGGTCCGGCACCGGCACCGTGACCGTGAGGTCCCAGCGCTTGGCCGAGGCGGGCCGCACCACCGTCACCGGCTGCGTGCCGCCGAGGAACCGGGCCACCTCGGCGGCCGGCTCGACCGTGGCGGACAGGCCGATCCGCTGCACCGGCGTGTCCAGCAGGGTGTCCAGGCGTTCGAGGGAGACGGCCAGGTGGGCGCCGCGTTTGGTCCCGGCCACGGCGTGCACCTCGTCCACGATCACCGTGCGGACCCCGGCCAGCGCCGCGCGGGCCTGCGAGGTGAGCATGAGGTACAGCGACTCGGGCGTGGTGATGAGGATGTCCGGCGGATCCTGCTGCAGGCGCCGTCGCTCGGCCGCCGGGGTGTCTCCGGAGCGCACACCCACCCGGACGCGCGGCACGGGCCTGCCCTGGTGTGCGGCGGTCTGTGTGATGCCCACCAGCGGGGCCCGCAGGTTCCGCTCCACGTCCACGCCGAGCGCCTTCAGCGGCGAGACGTAGAGGACGCGGGTGGCCGCCGTCCCCTCGGCGGCGGGCTCGCGCACGAACGAGTCGAGCGCCCAGAGGAAGGAGGAGAGGGTCTTGCCTGAGCCGGTCGGCGCGATCACCAGTGCGTGCCGCCCGGAGGAGATCGCGTCCCACGCGCCGAGCTGGGCCGGCGTCGGGGCCTCGAACGCGCCCGTGAACCAGGCGCGCGTGGGCTCGGTGAACCGGCCCAGGACGACGTCGGCCGCGGGCGTGGCCGTGCCCGCTGCGGTCTCCGCGGGCCCGCTCATGCGTGGTGGTACGGTCGGCCGGCGGAGATCTCCTGGGCTCGGTAGACCTGCTCCGCCAGGATCAGCCGCACGAGCTGGTGCGGGAAGACGAGCGGGGACAGGGACCAGACGCGGTCCGCGCGGGCGTGGACCCGGGCGTCCACCCCGTACGCGCCTCCGATCACCATCGTCACCGGGGCGCCGACGTCGAACCGGCTCTGCAGGTGCCGCGCCAGACCCGGCGAGTCGAACGCCGTCCCCCGCTCGTCCAGCAGGATCAGGTGCTCGTCCGCGCCGACCGCGCCCAGGATCCGGTCCGACTCCTCCGTGCGCGCCGCCTCCTCCTGCCGCGCGGAGTGCGGCAGCAGACGCCACGAGAGGTCGTAGGGCTTCTTGAGGCGCCGCTCGTAGCGGTCGATCCCGTCGACGACCCACGCCTCATGCTTCTTGCCGATGGCCAGCACCCGAACAGACATGGCCCCATGATCGCACCGGCCGCGGACACGGTACGGGGGTCGGCCCCCGCCGCTCGGTTACGCTCGCCGGGGCGGGGTGCCTGGCTCCGCACGGGAAGGGGCCCATGACGTCGACCGCACGGTCCCCGCGGGTGTCCCGCCGCGCCGCGCTCGGCCTCGGGGTCGGCGCCCTCGCGGTGGGTGGGGTGGCCGTCGTCACCGACCTGGCCGGCGCGCCCGCCGGGCCGCTGGGCGCCAACGCGCCGGCCCTGTACGACATGCGCAGCTCCACCGGGCACACGTACGCGGCCCTGCCCGGGCGCGCCGGACGCATCGACGTGTACCGGCCGCCGGGCCAGGGCCCGTTCCCGGTCCTCGTGTGGAACGCGGGCTCCGGCTGGCGCAGCGATCGCGGCTACAGCGACGGTGTCGACGTCGCCCGCGGCCTGGTCCCGCACGGCTACGCCGTCGCCGCGTTCTCGGTGCGCAGCTCCAAGCAGGGCACGTTCCCCGCCCAGGTGGAGGACGCGACGGCGGCGGTCCGCTGGGTGCGGCGCAACGCCCCGGGCCTGCAGCTGGACGCGGGGCGGGTGGCCGTGGCCGGCTCGTCGTCGGGCGGTTGGAACGCCCTCATGGCCGGCCTCACGGGCGGACAGGACCTGGACCGCGAGCAGGTGCCGCTGCCCGGCCGGGAGGTGCCCGACGGCGGCCACGCGATCCCGGAGGAGGACCGCGTCCACGCGATCGTGGACTTCTTCGGCCCCACGGACTTCCTGACGATGAACCGCCAGATGCTCCCGGGCGCGTGCGCGGACTACAACCGCGCGAACCGGCTGAAGCACTGCCACCTCGACGACCGCAGCACCAAGTCGGACATGCTGGGGGTGCCGGTCCTGGCCTCGGGCGGCCTGACTCGGCTGGCCTCCCCGATCGCGCACCTGCGCCCGGACTCGCCGCCCCTGCTGGTCGTCCACGGGCGCAAGGACGTCACGGTGCCGTGGGGGCAGAGCCTCGAGCTGTACCGGGCCGCCGAGGCCGCCGGACTGCGCACCGCGTTCTACTCGGTGGCCGAGGGTGGCCACGACCTGGGCATGATGACCGCGAAGACCCGCAGCGCGGAGGTGCTCCGCAACGGTGCGCCGGCCAGCGCCGTGCACGCCACCATCTCGTGGTCGGCGGTGGCCTCGTTCCTGGACGCCGTCCTGCCGCGCTGAGCCGGCGGCCGGACCCGCCCCGGCATGGCGAAAGCCCGGGAGCGCAGGGCTCCCGGGCTTCACATCTGGCGGTGACGGTGGGATTTGACCTCGATCCGCTGAGAGGTTGATTTTCCGCGGCCTCCGGGGCGAATCTGTGTCCGTGGTCAACTCACCCGATCAACTTGCAAGCACGAGGAGGTCATAGCTCGCGATCTGAGCGTCGATTGTTGATCTCCTATGTCGTTGTGAGGTTTGACGCTGCGACTGCGTCAGGAGGGCAGCTATGAACAGCGACGGGCCACGCAGTCGTCTTCCAGCGACCAGCGGACGCAAGGCGACTCGACGAAAGCATCTGTGCCCAGAATCTCCCAGACGAGGGGACTGCTGCACGGATAGATGACAGGTGGGGTCTCAGGCCGCGAGGCTCACGGCCGGGTTCCTGATTGTCTCGTACTCGATGGGCGTCAACCGGCCGAGACGGGCCTGCCGGTGGCCACGGTGATACTTGCGCTCGATCCAGGTGACGATCGCGATCCGGAGCTCGTCGCGGGTCTTCCACCGCTTGCTGTCCAGGACGTTCTTCTGCAGTAGTGCGACGAATGATTCCATGGCCGTGTTGTCGCCAGCAGCACCGACCTGGCCCATCGAGCCCAGGAGCTGGTGGCGGTTCAGAGCATGCACCAAGGTCCTGGATCGGAATTGCGACCCGCAGTCCGAATGCACGATGCAGCCAGCGACGTCACCGCGGCGAGAAACGGCGTTGTCCAGCGCGTTCACTGCCAGTCGAGCCTTCATCCGGTCACTGATCGAGTAGCCCACGATCCTCCCGGAGAACAGATCCTTGACCGTGCAGAGGTAGAGCTTGCCCTGGCCGGTGGGGTGCTCGGTGATGTTGGTCAGTCACAGCCAGGTCGGCGCGTCGGCGGTGAAATCACACCGCACTTGGTCGTCATGGACCGGTGGCCTGGGCTTCTTCCCGAGCACCGACCACCAGCCGTTGTCTCGGCAGATCCGTCATGCGCTGCGTTCACACATCGCCTTCCCTGCGGCCCTGGCCTCGTCGACCAGGAAGCGGTAGCCGGACTCAGGATCGTCCCTGTGGGCGTTGAACCGGGCATCCGCCCGGTACGCCTGCACGAGCTCACCGGTGGTGACAGGGCTGGCCAGCCAGCGGTAGTAGGGCTGGCGGGAGAGCTTCAGGACCCGGCACGTCACCGCGACGGGTATCCCGTCGGCGGCGAGCTCTTTCACGAGCGGGTAGAGCCTTTCCCGGCAGGTTGGCCTGGGAGAGGTAGGCCGCCGCCCGGCGCAGGACCTGGTTCTCCTGTTCGAGAAAACGGATTCGTTTCCTCAGTTCTTGGTTCTCTGTGGCCTCGGTTCTCGAGGGCCGGGCTTCTCACCGTTGTCGATGTCGGCTTGGCGCATCCACTTTGACAAGGTCATCTCGTGGATACCGAAGTTCTTGGCGATCTGGGCCAGGGTCACGCTGTCTTCACGGGTGCGGGCGACGCGGACGACGTCGTCGCGGAACTCTTGGGGGTAGGGAGCGGGCACAGCAACATCCTCACAGGTTGCCCGGTGGACAAGCCAGATCAGGTGTCACCTATCGGTGCAGCAGTCCTGCGGGTCTCTTCTGGCAGGTGGGTTGTTGAGGAACTTCCACCCTGCGGCAGGGGCCCGCTCGTCTCATCTCAGCCCGTACCCCATGGCAAGAACCTCATGACCCACAACATCTAGTCGCGGGGCTGGCGATGGTGTCTACACGGTTGAGTGGACCTTCCGTTAGAACGCAGACCAGAAGGCCGGGGATTTTCATTGAAGGTCGATCCCCGGCCTTCTTTGTGCCGTCAGCGTCTCTAGGCTTTCGTCTTCACCGCCTTCGCCTTCTGCAGAAGGGCCTCCTGATGCCGTCGGTTCCGCACATCGTCCTTTCGGAGGCTCCGCCCCTCGGAGAGAACGCTCTGGAACTGCTCCGTTGCTAGCTCCATGGCCTTCGAGATAGCGAGTTCAATCCGGTCAGAATCGGTGACCTTGAACTGAACCTTCTTTGCGGAGGCAAGCCGACGCCTCGCGGATTCGACATCATTCGCTTCAAACACCGTTGCTATCTGAGGGTTGATGATGACAGAGACCATCATGGCGATATGATACTTCGCCGCCTTCAGGGTCGTGGAGTCGGGGGTGCGAGCGAAGTATCTATCCAGCCTATATAGGATCCATGCGGCGTAGTAATACGCCTCGACTGAGTAGTTGCCCCACACGAAGGAATCTTCGGCTTCGAGTTCCTTCGGCGAACCGATCGCTCGAAAGGATTCGCCGAAGAGAGTGGCGGCGACTGCCCGATTGAGCTCCGGCGTAGTGACGACCCGTGTCCTCGGAAAGTCCAGAGCAGCGTGCTGGATCTGACGCAGGTACCGCAGGCCATCTGCACCTGATTGGGTGAAATACTCCTCGACGTCCTTGGCGATCTGCGAGCTGGCTTGGATGTCAGTCGAAGCGATCGCGGTTTGGAGATTCGTAGCAATCGCCACGCTGGTCCGCACGCTTGCATCGTCTGAGCTGACGATCTTCACCGGAATCCAAAGATCGGACAAGAGTGCCGGGTTGTCCTTGACCTTCTCACTTGCCGCCCACCTCACTAGCTGATGGCTTGTCTGTCCGCCGTTCACGATCTGGTAGCCAGAGATGAAGAACTTGTCTCCAGCTCCCCTGAGTGAACTAGCGATGATCGTGAGACCGTTGTTCAGGAACGGGAACTGCTCGCGCTCCTCGCTCTCGAGGGTTCGTGTGATCCGCATGTTTACGGTGTTGTGCGCTCCGAGATCGAGTCGCACGTTGTCATCGAAGATCCCGGGTCGGATAGAACCAGTCTCGTCCGTCAACAGCTTCAAGGCTTCCGCGCCAGACAGCAGCCCGATGTAAGCCTCGCTCACGCGCTCGGTGGCGGGGATCGTCTGCCGCTTCGTGAAGTCGAACCGGATGTTTTGAGGTCCGTGTCGTTCCTTCAGCTTCGCCGCGAGCGCATCGTGTCCGTGAGTTTTCAACTCGAAGGGCTCCGAATAGACCCCTAGCTCGTTGATCCGGCGGACCGCCTCGGTGACTTGGAGTTCCTTGCGCGCATCGGCCCCGTCGTGGCCGCTGGTCGTGACGTAGAACACCTCACACGGAATCCTCGTCTCCTGGAACTTGTCACCGTTCTCGGCAATCTTGTCGATCAACGCTGCGATATCCACCAGCGCGGCGGGAAGAGCAATGTTTTGGGGGTTGATCGCATACTTCGTGACTGACTCAATCCCGTGGAGGAACTTCGCGATCAGCTTCGCGTCGTAAGACTCACTCGTCTTGGCCTGGATGAAGACGACCCGCGCGGTGTTCGATGTCTGCTCGGAGATCAGTTCGTCGATCTCCGAAGGTTCGAACACGAGCTGCCCATTCACGACCACAGCGGCGATGTCGATCCCCTCGTCCGAGCCTCCTCCGCGGACAGACCGCTCGATCTTCTCTACATCGTCCCTCAGATAGGGATAGAGGTAGTTTGCCGCTACATAAAGCTCGAACTGCTTGTCCTCCGATACCGCGAAGCCGAAGTCACGCGCAAACTTGGCGACGCGCTTACCTGTGAGAGTGTGCAAACTGTTCCCCCCTGATCAGCGACGGCGGCGACCCTCACCGCGTCGTAGCACTGATAGTAGCGTCGGGACCGCGGAACAGACTCGGGCCGATACGTTCAGCGGCGATAGGCGACAGTCTCAGGCAGCATCGCCCCCCGTCGCCCACAACCGACCGTCTGTGGTCTTCGGCGTCTTAGGCGGGCGGCTACTTACCACCGTAGAAGCTATCCACATAGCTAATGCTGACTTTCGAGGCGCGGCGGGCGTTGTCTGCGCTGCTGTAGGTCGCGAGTTGAGCATCTGCATTCTTGGGAGACCAGCCCATCATCGCGATCAGCGTTTCCTTGTCGGCTCCCTCCTCGATCATCGCAGCAGTCGCGACATGGCGCAGAGTGTCGACGGTCATGCCTTTAGGCAGGTTCTTGATGGAAAAGACGAGATTCACGATCGCCTGGCGATCGCGCTGAGCATAGATTGGCTTCCCGTCGGGCCGCGTGAAGAGCAACGCATCCATGCTCTCTTCCTTGTCGGGCTGAAAGCCGGGAAGCTTGCGCCGCGCGATCTGTCGCTTGCGGTGGGAGCAAGCATCCTCCAGGCATCCTCGGGAATCACGATCTCCCGCTTTCCGCTGTCGCTCTTGGTCGAGGTCAGCTCCCAGCGAGTCTCTCCGATTCGCTGAGGACAGTTCGAGGTAGTTCTGCCGCAGCTCCATTTGCCGGTGGCGCGGTTGAGTTCCCATCCGTGCTCCGCGCTGATCCGCTGGATTAGCTTGTCGATGACGATCCGCCTTTTCCCGGCCTGCCTTTCTTGAGACTGCTGTCTGTCATCCCAAGAACCTCGCCCTGACGCATCCCGAGCATCCCGAGGAACCACCGCGCCTCCTGATCTGCCGCCGTCGTTGCTGGGATCAGATACTTCCCGAGGAACTTCGACGCCTGGCGGATCTTCTTGGTGTCCTCCTTGGTTTTCTTCTTCTTGGGCGGCGGCTTGATCCCAACCATCGGGTGCCCCAAGTCGATCCCATCTCGCTGGTAGTTGTCGAGCGCACTCTTGAGGCAGATGAATACCTGCCGGGTAGAGTCGCCGCCTAGCCCTTTGGTCGGGAGCTCGATGTGGAAGAACTTCTCCAGTTCGGCGTAGGTCAGCGTGCGGACTGGACGATCACCGAAGTCCGGGAGCAGGTAATTCCTGATTCCAGCGTCATATATGTGGGTCGCGTTGGGAGCCAGATCCTCGCGCTTGCGCTCGTCGAGCCAGTCGATGAGGCAATTGCCCACAGTGAACCGAGCGATTCGCGGGTCGACGGGAATCTTGTCGAGAGATTCGAAGCCATATTCCACACGAGCGATGAGGATCTTGTGATCGCGCTTCTGGATCGCCTCGCACTCTGTGCGAGCCTGAGCCGTAGACTTCTTACGCCTGTCGCCCAGTTCCACGGTTCTGGCTGCCCGGTAGTAGACGGCTACGCTGCCATTCTTGCGTTTCCGCTCGGCTGGGAAAACCGTGCCTTCGCCGTCAGCCCGACGCTTCGGCCGGCACGCTCCATTCGGCCCGTGTTTCTTTCGGACGATCGACGCCAGGCGCTTAGCGTCGTCATCGAACTCATACCTGGGGCGATCATCGTCGTGGTCCACTCACAAAGTCAACTCGCTCAATGGTGTCGTACAACGAAAAAACCGCATGATCCCGTGAGATTTGACTTCTCAACGGGATCATGCGGTTACCTGGCGGTGACGGTGGGATTTGAACCCACGGTACGGGGTTACCGTACACAGCATTTCGAGTGCTGCACCTTCGGCCGCTCGGACACGTCACCAGACCAGGACATCCTACCCGAGCCGCGGCGGCGCACCCAAACCGGCCGCCCGCCGTCGTCGGGCGCGGGCGCGTTCAATCGCGCTGTGCCGCGAAGAACCCCCGCAGCAGCGCCGCGCTCTCCTCGGAACGGACGCCGGCGCGGACCTGCACCCGGTGGTTGAAGCGGGGGTCGCGGACCACGTCCAGCACCGAGCCGCACGCGCCCGCCTTCGGGTCCCACGCCCCGAACACGACGCGCGGGATGCGGGCCAGCAGCAGCGCGCCGGCGCACATGGGGCAGGGCTCGAGGGTCACCACGAGGGTGCAGTCCGTCAGGCGCCAGCCGTCGCCCGCCCCGGCGGCGGCCCGCAGCTCCGCCCCGCGGCGCAGCGCGAGGACCTCGGCGTGGGCGGTGGGGTCGTGGTGCTGCTCGCGCTCGTTCCCGACGACGGCCAGGACGGTCCCGTCGCCGGCCACGAGGGCGGCGCCGATCGGCACGTCGCCGGCCGCTCCGGCCGCGCGGGCGGCCCGGAGGGCCAGGCCCATCCACGCGTGCTCCTGCTCGGCCGTGGGCGCGGGGGAGGGGACGGGGGGCGGACACGCGGCCAGCCTAGCGGCGGTGTCGGCGCCCCCGCGGGCGCGGGGACGGGCGGAGGGATGCGCGTGGGCGGTACCGTGGGCGCCATGCGCGTCCACATCGTCGACCACCCGCTCGTGGCCCACAAGCTCAGCGTCCTGCGGGACAAGAAGACCCCGTCCATGATCTTCCGGCAGCTCACGGAGGAGCTCGTGATGCTGCTCGCCTACGAGGCGACGCGCGACGTGGCCATGGAGGAGGTGCGGATCGAGACCCCGGTGACCGAGACCACCGGCTTCCGGCTGGCCCGCCCGCGTCCGCTGGTCGTGCCGATCCTGCGCGCGGGGCTCGGGATGCTGGAGGGGATGACCAAGATGGCGCCGTCCGCCGAGGTCGGGTTCCTCGGCATGGCCCGCAATGAGGAGACGCTGGACATCGTCACCTACGCGGAGCGGCTGCCGGCCGACCTGTCCGGGCGTCACGTGTTCGTCCTGGACCCCATGCTGGCCACGGGAGGCACGCTGATCGAGGCCATCCGCTTCCTCTATCAGCGCGGCGCGGCGCGGGTCACGTGCCTCTGCCTGCTCGGGGCGCCCGAGGGCATCGAGCGGCTGGAGGCCTCGCTGGGCGACGTCGAGGTGGACCTGTACGTGGCCGCCGTCGACGAGCGCCTGGACGAGCGGTCCTACATCGTCCCCGGCCTCGGCGACGCCGGCGACCGGCTCTACGGTCTGGCGGAATGACCTGATCGGACCTCCGCGTCCGCCACGAGACGACCACGGCCCCCGCCCCCACCCGGCGGGGGCCGTGGTCGTCTCGTGAGAGCGTCTCCGGCGGGGGCGTCAAGCGGGGCCGCGAATGTGTCGTCCATCTAGTGGACGTCACGACCCGCTGTGACCCGTCATCATGGCGTCACATGGAAAACCTGGAAGTCGCCTGCATAAATATTCCGCATACTCATTGGTCCGGCGGCGCGCTCCCACCTGTTGAACAATGAGAGGGTCCCGCGGGCGAGCCGAGCGGCGGCGCGACGCTATTCCGATCCGCGAATAGTGATGTTGAGCACATTCAGGACTCTTCTTCTCAAATAACGAGACAAAAGCGCGAACGTTACTTGCCAGTCCCCTCGGTGAAGTCACATTCTTGTCATGTGACGCCTCGTCCGCCGCACCGACCGAGCGGTGGAGGGGCCATGAGCCGAAAGAGGAGTGGTGGCCATGGGTCAGTCCGCCGGATACGTGCACATCTCCGTCCGCAACGCGCAGCGCCGGGCCGACGGCATGTCCCGCCGAGGCCAGGCCCGCGCAGGCCTGCGCCTGGCCGGTGGCACCGACGCCCCCGACCCCCAGACGGCGCCGACGCCGGTCCTGGCGCCGAACGGCATCCCGGGTCCCCAGGCGGTGGCCCGGGAGAACGAGGCCCGTGGGTTCGTCATCTACGTGGGCATGGACGAGCTGGCCGCCTCGGCCGCCGGCACCTCCCTCACGCGGCTGGCCAATGAGCTGCGCCACTACGTGGAGTCCCTCGTCCCCGGGGCGGAGTCGCACGCCGCCGTCGCCCTGGCCCCCGCCGGCGCGGAGGGCCGCGACATCGAGGTCGTGCGCCAGGTGCTCGGCGATCCGACCGTGCAGGGCGGCACCCGTCCCGACCTGGCGCAGGCGCCGGCCCCCGTGTCCACGCGCCAGCCCGGCGTGCTGATCGACCTGTCCCGGCGCGAGGTGCAGCTGGACGGCGAGTCCCTGAACCTCACCTTCAAGGAGTTCGAGCTCCTGAACTACCTCGTGGAGAACGGCGAGCGCACCGTCGGCCGCGAGGAGCTGCTCGACGCCCTGTGGCGCAACGCCGACGAGGTGCCCAACGAGCGCACCATCGACGTGCACATCCGCCGCCTGCGCGCCAAGCTCGGCCGCCTCGCGAACACCGTGCGCACCGTGCGCGGCCAGGGCTACCGCTTCTACCGCCACCCCGAGGTGGTCGTGTGGGCGGCGCCGGAGTACAGCATCTGACCCGCGCCCGCCCGTGTCCGACGACGGCCCCCGCTCACCCGAGCGGGGGCCGTCGCCGTAGCCTGGCCGCATGAGCACCGCCGACGCGAAGACCCTGATCGTCCTCCGGCACGCCAAGGCCGGCTGGCCCGACGCGGCCGACGACCACGCCCGCCCGCTCGCCGAGCGAGGCCACGCCCAGGCGCCCGCCGCCGGCGACTGGCTCCGCGAGCACGACCTCGTCCCGGACGCCGTCGTGTGCTCCGACGCGCTGCGCACCCGTCAGACGTGCGTGTGGGTGTGCGAGCGCCTGGGCGAGCTGGCACCCACGCCCTACCTGGACCCGCGGCTGTACGGCGCCGACGCGGCGCGGGCCCTGGCCGTCGTCAACGAGACGGAGGAGACCACGCGACGGCTGCTGGTGGTGGGCCACATGCCGTGGGTGCAGGAGCTGGGCATGCGGCTGATGAGCCTGGACTCGGACCAGGACGCGGCGCTGCGCATGAGCGAGCACTACCCGACGCTCGGGATGCAGGTGTTCCGGGTGGAGAAGCCGTGGGCCGAGCTCGACGGCCGCGACGCCGCCCTGACGCACTTCGTGGTTCCGGGGCGCTGACCTCCGCGGCGGCGCGCGTGGCAGAGGCGCGCCGACATGACGAAGGCCCCGCTCCAACAGGAGCGGGGCCTTCCGATCGTGCGCCCAAAGGGATTCGAACCCCTGACCTTCTGTTCCGTAGACAGACGCTCTATCCAGCTGAGCTATGGGCGCATCGTCCGATCCGCCGGAGCGGCTCGAACTCGTAGAACACTACAGGACCTCGCCGACGAAGTGCAAATCGACGGTCTGCGGCGGTCTGTGCCGGGGGTGTGGCGCAGGCGCGGCCATGATAGCCGGGCTCGGGTACCATGGCAGGACCGTGCGGCCACA
Organism: Micrococcus sp. KRD096; assembly: GCF_017168495.1. NCBI lineage: Bacteria > Bacillati > Actinomycetota > Actinomycetes > Micrococcales > Micrococcaceae > Micrococcus > Micrococcus sp. KRD096. The sequence goes on from NZ_JABFAY010000010.1 coordinate 109,965, forward strand.
ACGATGTGGTGCGCGCTTCGGCGGTGCACGCATCGGAGTGGACGGGACGGAACGGCCCCGGACCCCAATGGGAGGACTCTCCACCATGGCTGACAACGCCACCACCTCGTTCGCGGATCGCGCCCTGGCGGACGCGCCCACGGACTACGCCCAGCTGCGCGAGTGGGTCGCTCAGATCGCAGAGCTGACGCAGCCGGACTTCGTCCAGTGGGTCGACGGCTCCGAGGAGGAGCGCGACCGCCTCGCGGACGAGCTCGTGGCGGCGGGCACCCTGACCCGCCTGGCCGAGGACAAGTTCCCCAACTCCTTCGCCGCGTTCTCCGATCCCGCCGACGTCGCCCGCGTGGAGGACCGCACCTTCATCTGCTCCGAGAAGGAAGAGGACGCCGGCTTCACCAACAACTGGATGGACCCGGCGAAGATGCACGGCATCCTCGACGACGCGTTCACCGGCGCCATGCGCGGCCGCACCATGTACGTGATCCCGTTCGTGATGGGCCACCTCGACGCCGAGGACCCGAAGTACGGCGTGGAGATCACCGACTCCGCCTACGTGGTCCTGTCGATGCGCATCATGGCCCGCATCGGCCAGGACGTGCTGGACAAGATGTCCCGCGAGCAGGCCTTCTACGTGCCGGCCGTGCACTCCGTGGGCGCCCCGCTGGAGCCGGGCGAACAGGACGTGCCGTGGCCGTGCAACGAGACCAAGTGGATCGTGCACTTCCCCGAGGAGCGCTCCATCTGGTCCTTCGGCTCCGGCTACGGCGGCAATGCCCTGCTCGGCAAGAAGTGCTACGCGCTGCGCATCGCCTCCGTGATGGCCCGGGACGAGGCCTGGCTCGCCGAGCACATGCTGATCCTCAAGCTGACCAACCCCGAGGGCCGGTCCTACCACATCACCGGCGCCTTCCCGTCGGCCTGCGGCAAGACCAACCTCGCCCTCATCGACCCCACGATCGAGGGCTGGAAGGCCGAGACCCTGGGCGACGACATCACCTGGATCCGCGCCGGCAAGGACGGCGAGTTCCGCGTGATCAACCCGGAGACCGGCTACTTCGGCGTCGCCCCCGGCACCGGCTGGTCCACCAATCCGAACGCCATGCGCGCGATCTCCAAGGGCAACTCCATCTTCACCAACGTCGCCCTCACCGACGACGGCGGCGTGTGGTGGGAGGGCATGACGGACGAGGTCCCCGAGCACCTCACCGACTGGCGCGGCAACGACTGGACGCCCGAGTCCGGCACCCCGGCCGCCCACCCGAACTCCCGGTTCTGCACGCCCATCGAGCAGACGGACATGCTGGCCGACGAGTACCGCGACCCGCGGGGCGTGAAGCTGGACGCCATCCTGTTCGGCGGCCGCCGCAAGACCACCGTGCCACTGGTGACCGAGGCCTTCGACTGGGAGGATGGCATCCTCAAGGGCGCCACCCTCTCCTCGGAGACCACCGCGGCCGCCGCCGGCGCCGTGGGCGTCGTGCGCCGCGACCCGATGGCCATGCTGCCGTTCCTCGGCTACGACGCCGGCGACTACCTGGCCCACTGGGTCAGGGAGTCCGGCAAGGCCGACCCGGAGAAGCTGCCGCGCATCTACCTGGTCAACTGGTTCCGCCGCAACCGCGACGGCGGCTTCGCCTGGCCAGGCTTCGGCGAGAACTCCCGCGTCCTGAAGTGGGTCGTGGAGCGCCTCGAGGGCAAGGCCGAGGCCGAGGAGACCCCGATCGGCCTCGTGCCGGCCGCGGGCTCGCTCGACCTGTCCGGCATCGAGGTGTCGGCCGAGGACCTCGAGGACGCCCTCAAGGTCGACGCCGCGGAGTGGGCCGAGGAGAACGAGCTCATCGAGCAGTGGCTCGGCCGGTTCGGCGAGTCGCTGCCCGCCGTCGTGCGCGAGCGCTTCGAGGCGCAGAAGGCCCGGTTCGCCCAGGCCTGAGCCCCGGAACGCGGAACGGCCCGCACCCCGTGAGGGGTGCGGGCCGTTCCGCGTTCCGGGGCCGGATCAGGCGGCGAGCCAGAGGTCCGGGCCGAAGATCTCGTAGCGGATGGACGTCGCGGGCACGCCGGCGTCGATCAGCTTCGAGCGGGTGGACTGCATGAACGCGAGCGGGCCGCACAGGATGTAGTGCCCGTCGCGGGGCAGTTCGACGTCGTCGAAGTGCATCACACCCTCGACGGTCGTGACGCCCTCGGGGTCCTGCTCCGGCCGCACCCCGAGGAAGAGGCGGGCGTCGCCGTGCGGCAGCGCCGCCAGGGACTCCGTCACCTGTTCGCGCAGGGCCACCGCCTCCCAGGACGCGTCGCCGTGGAAGAAGAGGACCTGGCGGTCCGAGCCCTGCTGGGCGAGCGCGTCCAAGATCGCGGCGGCCGGGGTGATGCCGATGCCGGCGGTCGCCAGGACCAGGGGAGCGGTGGAGTCCTCGTCCTCGAGGGTGATGTCGCCGTAGGGGTTGGACAGCTCGATGACGTCGCCGACCTCCACGTTCTGGATGAGCATGGGCGAGACCTCGCCGCCCTCGTCCAGCTTCACGGTGATGACACGTTCGGTGGTGGACTCGGCCTTCTCGGAGAGGGAGTACTGGCGGCACTGGCGCAGGCCGTCCTCGACCTTCAGGCGCACGGACACGTAGCCGCCGGCCCTGCCGCGGGACTGCGGGGTGTCGTCGGCCGGCTCGAAGCGGAAGGTGACGGCCGCGTTGCCGGTGGGCTCCTTCGCGACGACCCTCCAGTCCGTCCACATCCTGTCGTTGGCCTGCTGGGAGTAGAGGCCCTTCTCGATCTTGATGAGGGCGTCGGCCATGAGCCAGTAGACCTCGGTCCAGGCGTCGGCCACCGCGGGGGTGACGGCGTCGCCGAGCACCTCGCCGATGGCCCAGAAGAGGTTCTCGTAGACGATCGGGTACTGCTCCTCGACGATGCCGAGGGCGGTGTGCTTGTGGGCGATGCGGGACAGGACGGCCTCGGGCAGGGTGCCCGGGTTCTCGAGCAGGTGCACCGCGAACTTCACGATCGAGCCGGCGAGGGCCTGGGCCTGCTCGCCGTTGCGCTGGTTGGCGCGGGAGAAGACGCCGTCGAGGAGCTCGGGGTGGGCCTCGAACATGTGGGCGTAGAACAGGGGCGTGATCTCCGGCATGTGCTCGGCGACGACGGCGGCGGTGGCCTCGATGACGGGGTGGGACTTCTCGGACAGCACGGGGGTCTCCGTCTCTTCGGTGGCGAATCTTGCGCTGGTTTTGCCAGATTACACCCGGCCGTCGCCGTCGGGAACTCGCCCCCCGGCCCGTTCCCTCAGTGCGTCACGGGGATCTCCGGCAGGCCCAGCAGCACGGGTCCGCCGACAGGCCCGGCGCTCACCAGATCCCGGATCCGCACGGTGTCGAGTTCGGCGAGGAAGGCCTCGCGTGCGCGGTGCAGGGCGCCGCGCAGGCGGCAGTCGCCGGCGTAGGGGCACGCCACCCCGGAGTCGCGCCCGGCGCAGTCGATCACCTCGTCGCGGCTGCTCAGCGAGCGCACGAGCTCGCCCACACGCTGGTCCAGACCGGCCGCGGCGATCATGGCCCCGCCGTGCCGACCGCGCAGCACCTCGATGGTCCCGCGGCGACGCAGCTCGGCGACCGCCTTGATCACGTGGTTGTAGGGCACCTGGATCCGGTCCGCGATCTGCTGGCTGGTGAGCCGTTCCCCCTCGGCGGCCGCGAGCGTCATCAGCACACGCAGGCAGACGTCGGTGTAGGCGCTCAGCTTCATCCCGCCATCATCCCACCGGTGCACGGCGCCGCCGCGCCTGCGGTGTCCGGGCCGGTTGGCATACTGACGCCATGGACGCCACCTCGCACCCCGACGCCGGCCCCCGCCTCCCCGAGACCTCCGTGCCGGGGGGCGACGCCGCGCTGCACGAGGAGGCCCTGGCCGTCCTGCGTCGGCTCGTGGACCGGCCGGACGCGCGATTCAAGGACGGGCAGTTCGAGGCGATCGAGGCGCTCGTGGCCCACCGCCGCCGCGCCCTGGTGGTGCAGCGCACCGGCTGGGGCAAGTCCGCCGTGTACTTCGTGGCCTCCCTCCTGCTGCGCGCCCGCGGCGCGGGGCCCACGCTGATCGTCTCCCCGCTGCTCGCGCTCATGCGGGACCAGGTCGCGGCCGCCGCCCGGGCGGGCGTGCGCGCGGTGTCCGTGAGCTCGGCGAACGCCACGGAGTGGGACGAGGTCCGGGCCCGGCTCGCGGCGGACGAGGTGGACGTGCTGCTGATCTCGCCCGAGCGCCTCACGAACCCCCGGTTCCGGGACGAGCAGCTGCCGGACCTCGTGGCGCGCATGGGCCTGCTCGTGGTGGACGAGGCCCACTGCATCTCCGACTGGGGCCACGACTTCCGGCCGGACTACCGCCGCATCCGGGACCTGATCGGGCTGCTTCCCGCCGAGGGGCCGCGCGCGGTGCCCGTGCTGGCCACCACCGCCACGGCCAACGCCCGTGTGGTGGCGGACGTGGTGGAGCAGCTCGGCGTCGCCTCCGAGCAGGACGTGTTCGTGCTCCGCGGCCCCCTGGCCCGCGCCTCGCTGCGCCTGGGCGTGCTGCGCATGCCCAGCCCGGCCGCGCGCCTGGCCTGGCTCCTCGACCACCTCGGGGACCTGCCGGGCTCCGGGATCGTCTACGCCCTCACCGTCTCCGCCGCCGAGGACACGGCGCGCGCCCTGCGCGAGGCGGGGCACGAGGTGGTCGCCTACACGGGCCGCACGGACCCGGAGCGTCGCGCCGAGATCGAGGAGGACCTCAAGGCCAACCGGGTGAAGGCCGTCGTGGCCACCTCGGCGCTCGGCATGGGCTTCGACAAGCCGGATCTGACGTTCGTGGTGCACCTCGGTGCGCCGGGCTCGCCCGTGGCGTACTACCAGCAGGTCGGCCGCGCCGGCCGCGGGACGGACCACGCGGACGTGCTCCTGCTGCCCGGGCCCGAGGACCGTCGCATCTGGGAGTACTTCGCCACCGCCTCCATGCCGGACGAGGGGCAGGCGCGCGCCGTGCTGGGGGCGCTCGCGGACCACGGCGGGGCCCTCTCCGTGGCGGCGCTCGAGCCGTCCGTGCGGATCAAGCGCACCTCCCTGGAGCTGCTGCTCAAGGTCCTCGCCGTGGACGGGGCGGTCGAGCGGGTGGGCGGCGGCTGGCGCGCCACCGGGCGGGAGTGGACGTACGACGCCGAGCGGTACGCCCGCGTGGCCGAGGCCCGCCGGGCCGAGGAGCGGCTCATGCTCGACTACCAGACCACGGACCGGTGCCGCATGGAGTTCCTGGCCCGCACCCTGGACGACCCCACCGCGGCGCCGTGCGGCCGCTGCGACGTCTGCGCCGGCCCCTGGTACCCGACGGGATCGGACGGGGCGGCGCGTGAGCGCGCGGAGGCCGCCCTGCGCCGCACCGGTGTGCCGATCGAGCCCCGTCGCATGTGGCCCTCGGGCATGGACCGGCTGGGCGTGCCCGTCAAGGGGCGCATCGCGTCCGAGTCGCAGGCCGAGGAGGGCCGCGCGCTCGCCCGCCTGACGGACCTCGGGTGGGGCACCGTCCTGCGGGACCTGCTGGACCGGGAGGACGCGCCGGTGCCGGAGGAGGTCCTGCGGGGCGCCGTCGACGTCCTGGCCGGCTGGGGGTGGCGGACGCGGCCGATCGCCGTCGTCGCGATGCCCTCGCGCACCCGCCCGCAGCTGGTGGGGTCGTTCGCCGAGGGGATCGCCCGGATCGGCCGGCTGCCGTTCCTCGGCTCGCTTGAGCACGCGCGCGGCGGCCCCACGGCCGGGCCGGGCGGCAACAGCGCCTACCGGCTCGGGTCCGTGTACGGCCGGTTCGCCGTCCCCGAGGCGATGGCGCAGATGTTGCGCACCGCCCCGGACGCCGGCCGCCACGGCCCCGTGCTGCTGGTCGACGACCTCGTCGACTCGCGGTGGTCGCTCGCCGAGGCTGCGCGGGTGCTGCGCGAGGCCGGCGCCCAGGGGGTGCTGCCGCTCGTCCTGGCCCAGGCCGGATGAGCCGCCGAGGTCAGCGCTCCGCGCGGACGATCGCCAGCACGGCGTCGCGGAGCGCCTCCATGGTGGCGGCCGTGCGGGCCTCGCCGTTGTAGCGCAGGAACGGCTCCGTGTTGGACGGGCGGAGGTTGAACCACCACGTGCCGTCCTGGGCGGCGACCGTGGTGCCGTCCATGCGGGTCACCGTGGTGGCCACCCCGGCGAAGTCCTCGTGTACGGCCCGGCCCTCGCCGGCGCCCTCGCCCACGGCGGGGGCGAACTGCGCCACCACCGCGGCCACGGCGGCGTCCTTGTCCGCGACCTGCGAGTTGATCTCTCCGGAGGCCACGTACGGCTCGTACTCCTCGGCCAGCTCGGACAGCGGCTGCTCCTGGCCGCCCAGGGCCGCCAGCACGTGCATGGCCGCGAGCATGCCGGTGTCCGCGTTGAAGAAGTCGCGGAAGTAGTAGTGCGCGGAGTGTTCGCCGCCGAAGACGGCGGACTCGGCGGCCATGACCGCCTTGATGAAGGAGTGGCCCACGCGGGTCTCCACGGCCCGGCCCCCGTCGGCCGCCACGAGCTCGGGGACGGCGCGGGAGGTGATCAGGTTGTGGATGACCACGGGGGTCTGCTCGCCGTCGGCCTTCGCGCGGGCGATCTCGCGGCGGGCCACCAGGGCGGTGATCGCGGAGGGGGAGACCGGGGCGCCCTGCTCGTCGATCACGAAGCAGCGGTCGGCGTCGCCGTCGAAGGCCAGGCCGATGTCCGCGCCGTGCTCCACGACGGCGGCCTGCAGGTCCCGCAGGTTCTCCGGCTCCAGCGGGTTGGCCGGGTGGTTCGGGAAGGTGCCGTCCAGCTCGAAGTAGAGCGGCTCGATCTCCAGCGGCAGGGCGGCCAGCTCGGCGTCGCCGAGGACGGCCGGGGTGGTCTTGCCCGCCATGCCGTTGCCCGCGTCCACCACGACCTTCAGGCGGCGCACCCCCGTCAGGTCCACGAGCGAGCGCAGGTATGCCGCGTAGCCGGGGAGGATGTCCTCCTCCGTCACGGTGCCGGCGGTCTCGGCAGCGGGGATCTCACCGGCGTCGAGGTAGGCCTGGGCCGCGTCGCGGATCTCGAACAGCCCGGTGTCCGAGGAGACCGGCACGGCGCCGGCCTGGGCCATCTTCATGCCGTTGTACTCGGCCGGGTTGTGCGAGGCGGTGAACACCACGCCCGCGGCCTGCTTCACACCCGCCGCGTAGTAGAGCATGTCCGTGGAGATCAGCCCCAGGGTGACGACGTCGGCGCCGCGGCGCGTGGCACCCTCGGCGAAGGCCGTCATGAACGCGGGCGAGGAGGGGCGCATGTCCCCGCCGACCAGCACGGTCTGACCGGCCAGGCCCAGCACGTCCACGAAGGCCGCGCCCACCGCGCGGACGCTCTCCGCCGTGATGGACTCGCCCACGATGCCGCGGACGTCGTACGCCTTGAAGGAATCGTGCAGGTCGATGGAGGGGGTCGAGGTAGTCACCCGACCGATCGTAGTGGACAGCCTGGATACAGTGAGGGCGTGCCCCCGACCACTCCGCCCCCGAGCGCGGGGCCCCCGGCCGTCCCGTCGTCGGGACCCGCGCCGGCCGCTCCCGGGGAGCCCGCGTACCGCAGGCTGCTGATCGGGCTGTTCCTGGCGGGGGTGGCCACGTTCGCCCAGCTCTACTCCCCGCAGGGCCTGCTGCCGCTCGTCAGCGACGACCTGGGCGTCCCCGCGGACCGTGCCGCCCTGCTCGTCTCCGCCAGCACACTCGGCCTCGCCGTGTCGGTGGTGCCGTGGTCCGTGGCCGGGGACCGGTGGGGCCGCCGACGCGCCATGGTGGTCTCAATGGTCTCCGCCAGTGCGTGCGCGCTCGCGGGCGTCCTCGCACCCACGTTCGAGGCCATGCTCGGTCTGCGCCTGCTCGAGGGCATGGCGCACGGGGGTGTCGCGGGACTCGCCGTGGCGCTGCTGGCGGAAGAGGTGGTCCCGCACGCGGTCGCGGCGGCCGCCGGCACCTACATCGCCGGCACCACCCTCGGCGGGCTCTCCGGCCGGCTCCTCGCCCTGCCCGTCGCGGAGGCGTCCTCGTGGCGCGGCGGGATGCTGGCCGTCACCGTGGTCGGGGTGCTGTGCACGGTCGGCTTCCTGGCGATCACGCCGCGCGCCCGACGTTTCACGCCGTCGCCCACCTCCCCGGTGACGCTCGTGCGCATCGTGCGTGGCCACCTGCGCTCGCCGGAGCTCGTCGCCGTCTACCTGCAGGGGGCGCTGCTGATGGGCGGGTTCGTGGCGCTGTACAACTTCGTGGGGTACCGCCTGCTCGACCCGCCGTTCTCCTGGACGCCGACGGCGGCCGGCCTCGTCTTCCTCGCCTATCTCGCGGGCACGTGGTCGTCGCCGCGCGCGGGCCGGCTGGCCGCGCGGGTGGGCCGGCTGCCGGTCCTGGCCGGCGCGACGGCGGCCATGGCGGCGGGCGTCGCCCTCACGTTGGTCCCGCATCCGGCGGTGCTGGTGCCTGCCCTCGTGCTCGTGACGGGCGCGTTCTTCGCCGCCCATGCCGTGGCCTCCGCGTGGTCCGGGACGGCCGCCCCCACGGGCCGCGCCCAGTCGACCTCCCTGTACAACTTCGCGTACTACGCCGGCTCGAGCCTCTTCGGCTGGCTGGGCGGCGTGTTCCACGAGTCCCACGGGTGGCCGGGGACGGTGCTGATGGTCCTGGCCCTGGTGCTGACCGCCCTGGCGAGCGCCGTCGTCGTGCTGCGCGGACGCGGGACGGCCCCGGCGCGCTGAGCCGGGGCCGTCGAGGGAGCGGGTGTCAGCGGGCCGCCCCGCGGGTCACCAGCCGAGGGCCTCGGCATCCGTGCCGGTGGCGGACCGGGCCTGGTCGCGCCAGGCGGCGAGGACCTCGGGGTCCTGCAGCTCGAGCCACGCGATCATCTGCTGATAGGTCACGCAGTAGGTGTCCTCCTCGACGCAGACCTCCCGCATGACCTTCTCCACAGCCGGGTTGAACGCGTTGAGACCCCAGTCGTTGAAGTGGTTGCCGAAGACCAGCGGGGCGCGGTTGCCCGCGAACGCCGAGTCGTACATGTAGCGGTAGGTGCGGTACTGGAAGTCGGTGAGTCGGGCGACGTCCTCCGGGATGTCCTTGCCGCCGTTGCCGGAGATCCAGAAGTTGTAGTCCATCGCCATCACGAACGGGCTGGCCGCGTCCTTCTCGGCGAGCACGGGGGACCAGGTCATCGGCATCTCGAACTCCCAGATCCCGTCCTCCTGGTAGGGCCAGGCGACGCCGGAGGCGGCCGCGGCACGGGACGTGTCGTACTCGAGTCCGTTGTCCTTCCACATCGGGACGAGCTGGTCCCACTCCCCGTCGAGGCAGGGCAGACGTCCGCCCTTGACGTCCTCGGGGGTGACCTCCAGCGCCGGCAGGGTGCTGCCCGGGTTGTAGGCCCCGGGGTCGGAGAGGATGTCCGTGAACGAGCCGTACTCCTGCTTCCATTCGGCCGTGGACCACTGGTCAGCGCCGTACCTCGTGGGCGCGCACAGGTGGCCCGCGTAGTGGGTGCCGATCTCGTGGCCGGCGGCGTGGGCCGTGTTGATGTTCTCGATGCGCTGCGCCACCTCGGCCTCGTCGCCGCCGAACTCCGTGCCCACGTAGCCGGGCTCGTTGCCGGGCGCCGTGTAGTTCTCCCGGTTGGCGGTCTCGATGAGGTTGATCGCGGACTGGAACACCGTGAACTTCGCGTCGGAGTCCGCGGCCGCGTCCAGGAAGGTCTTCCAGCGCGCATCCTGACGGCCGCCGTCGAAGGAGAAGAGGACGAACTGCGGCGGGCGCTCCTCCGCCGTGAAGGCCCGCATCGGCACGCCCTCATGGGAGCGGGCGGCCAGGGGGAGCGCGGGGTCCGCGGCGGCCGGGTCCCACGGCAGGAACGCCTCCAGGGGCGTGGCCGGCGAGGCGTAGCGGTTCCAGACGGCCTCGACCTGCCCGCGCGGGGCGACGCCGGCGGCGGCGGGCCGGAGCCGGTTGACCACGACGCGCAGCCGTGCCGCCGGGGCCGCCTCCGCCAGCTCCTCGACCCCGCGGACCAGGCGGGGCAGCGCGACGGCGTCCGGCCCGCCGACCGCGATGACCTCGTCGGCCGCGGCGAGCGCCGCCAGGGTCGCACCGTTGCGCTGTGGGGCGGGCACGTCGAAGGACAACTCCTCGTCCTGCTCGAGACCGAACCCGACGTCGACGACCACGCGGTCCCAGTGTTCCCTGGCGGCCGCGATCAGCGCGGAGACGGCGGCGGGGCGCAGCTCGGGCCACCGGTCCACGCGGGTGAGCCCCGTCAGAACCGTCAGGTCCGCGCCGGCGACGCGGACGCGGACGCCCGCGGCCGCCAGGTCGGCGGCGCCCAGTCGGCCGTGGTCGGCCCGCCGCACGGCCCGCGCCACGCCGGCCGACTCCTCCGTCAGCCCCAGGTGCACACCGACGGCGGGGCCGTACGTGTCCAGGTCGACCAGCAGCGTGTTCCGGCCGGCCATGGCGTGCTCGGCGGCGAGGTTCACGGCGACGGTGGTGCGTCCCGGGGCGCCGGTGGGACCCCACACCACGGTCACCAGGGACTCCCGCGCGGGTGCGGTCGGTTCGCCCTCCTCCGGAGAGGGTGCGGGGTCGGCTCCCTCGCCCGCGGTGGCGGGGCCGTCGTCGGGGGTGGCCGCGGCGGGGGCGGCGCCCGGCCCGGCGTCGTCGGGCTCGTCGGCGTCGCGCCAGGGGTCCGTGAGGCCGGGCACCTCGTCCGCGCCGAGCGTCTCCAGGGTGATCGGCAGGTCGTCGAGGTCCTCGGCGTGATCCCGGGCGTGGTCGGCGTCCTCCCCGTGCGAGGTCTCCGGCCGGCGGCCCTCCGCGGCGGCGCTCGCGGACTCCACGACGACGGCCGCGATCTGCTCGGGGTCGGCGTCGGCGCGCACGCAGGGCACCCCCATGCTGCGGAGACGACGCCGCTCGGCACGGACCTCGCTGAGCGCCGCCACGCCCACGGGTCGGGGCAGCCGGGCCGTCTCCTCCAGGAAGGCGGCGGTGAGGGACTCGGTGTCCCCGGCCACGAGGACCGCGTCCACGAGACCGGAGCGGGCGATGGCGAGCAGCTCGGCGATGTCCTCGGCCCGGCGGAGGACCGTGATGTCCGTCTGGTGCCGCTCGAGCGGGCCGATGTGGTCCAGGCCCGGCTGGACGGTGGTGGCCAGGGCGATGCGCACGGTCAGCGCACCCCGTGGGCCGGCACGAGGGTGACCCGCGCGTCCTTCACCTTCGCGTCCACGATGCGCGGCAGGGTCTCCTCCGGTGCCAGCAGCTGCACCCGGGTGGTGCCCGAGCCGCCGAAGCCGTTCTGCTCCGCCGTGACCTCGGAGATCTCGAGCGCCTCGGCCAGCCGGGCCGGGTCTGCATGGCCGCGGCCTCCCTCCGCCGGCATGGCCACCCAGACGTCCACGCGGTCTCCCACGCCCACGCCGGACGGCAGCGGCTCGTCCAGGGCCACCCCGACGGGACGACGGCCGTCCGGGTCCGCGTCCACCAGTGCCGCCGCCGGCAGCAGCTCACCGGCCCGGACCGTCCCGGAGACCATCCGCCCCTCGGGAGCCGGAGCATCGGCGCTGAGGTACCGCTCGCCGGCCTCGCTGAGGTTCACCTCCACGGGGCGCAGGTCCCCGGACGCGATGGGTGTGCCCGGGGGCAGGTCCTCCGCAGCCGTCCAGTACGCTGCGGTCCGCTGGGCGGAGGCGACCAGCGCCACGACGCCGGCGATCGAGGCGAGGACGAGCACGAGACCGACGAGGAGCCGGGGATCCCGCCAGCGGGGCCGGCGCAGACGGCCGCCCTCGGCGGACGCGGACATGGTCGTGGACACCGGATGTTCCCCCCTTCGGACCGGCCCCTCGGGCCGCCGCGGCCCCGGCACCCCGTCGGTGTCGGCCCCTCCGCGCTGCGCCCAGAGTAACCACAGGGGCCGTGGATCGCCGGATCCGCCGCGTACGCTGTGGAAAAGTGTCGCCTCCGGGTGTTCCCGGGGTTGAATGGGTCGACGTCGTGGGCCGCCCGCGACCGTCCTGGACGCCTCGACCGAAGGAGCACCGTGCAGCGCTTTCTCACCCTGACCGACGTCGCGGAGACCCTGAACATCTCCGGTCAGGCCGCCCGTGCCCTGGTCCGCTCGGGTGAGCTGCAGGCCATCCAGGTCGGGGGCCGCGGTCAGTGGCGCATCGAGGTGTCCTGGCTCGAGGACTACGTGGAGCGTCAGAAGGAAGTGACGCGCGCCCGCGTCCGGGAGTGGACCGAGACGGACGCGAAGGCCCGCTGATCCCACACGGTCTGCTCAGGCGGGGCGCAGCGCGGTCCGGACCGTCCCCAGCGCCCCGAACGGGATGACGAGCCGCCCGCGGACGGCCGCGGCCCGCCGGGCCTCGTCCCGCGGGTGGCGGGCGATGTCGAGGTGGTCGCCGCCCACCCGGTCCACGGTGCCCTCCGCCAGTGCCGCGCCGAGGCGCCCCGTCACCGCCACCGGCTGGCGCGTCCGCGCGATGCCGCGCAGCACCGTCCCCCAGCCGGCCGCGGCGAGCTCGGGCGCGAGCGCGGCCCGGGTCAGGTCGGCCTCCACGGCCGCCACGCAGTCCACCGCGACGATCGCCGATCCCGAGCCGTCGACGTGCACGCCGACCCAGCCCTGGCCCACCGTGTGCACCACGCCGTCCACGACCTCGCCCCAGGCCAGGTGGAGCCGGACCTGCCGCCCTCGGGCTCCGCGCAGACGGTCCACCAGGGACAGCGCCATCCACTCCGCTCGGGTCAGCTCCGCGGCCTCGGCCACCGTCTCCTGCCAGCCGAGGTCGACCCAGTGCGCCTCCAGGTCGTCGAAGAGTCCGTTCCACCGCATGCGCTCAGCATAGGAGGCTCGGTGTCGAGCGCCAGCCATCATCAAACATCATCAAACATCACTCTTGACACCCATCCGGCCATGCAGTTCACTGTGGTCATCATCACCGGCCTGATCGCGGGATCGCGGCCGGACGGACGCACAGGAGGGGAATCCATGGAGCGCTCGACATCACCGGCCGGCCCGGCCCCGACCCGTCCGGTCGACGCGGCGGACGCCGTCGGCCTCACCGTCCTGCTTCTGGCCGGACCCGGTCTGCTCGCCTGTGCCGCGGCGCTGCTGCAGACGGGCACCAGCGCGCCGGCGGCGGAACTGACCCGTGTGCTGGGCCTCGGCGCCGGTCTCGCCGGGCTCGGACTGCTCGCGTGGTGGGCGGTGGGCCTGACCGGGCTGGCGCTCGTCGCGCTGGGGCGCCGTGCGGGCCGGCCGGCCTGGGCCCGCCTGGGCCGGAGCCTCACTCCCGCCCTGCTCGGACGCGTAGCCGGCGCCGTCGTCGGTGCCCAGCTGCTCGCGGCGCCGGCCGCGTGGGCGGACGCGGCTCATCCCGTGCCGGACGCCTCCTGGACCGTGGCCGCGTCCCCCACGCACGCCACCGGCGTCGAGGCCCCGGCGCCGGACGCCGCGTGGACGCCCCGGCCCCCGGCGCCGGCCCCGCCGGGCGCCGGCACCGGCCGTGCGGATCCGGACCACCCCACCGTCACCGTCCGGCGCGGCGACTGCCTGTGGCACCTCGCCGCCGCCGAGCTCGGCCCGGACGCGACCCCCCGAGAGATCGACGCCCGGTGGCGCCGCTGGTACGAGGCCAACCGGCGGGTGATCGGCGACGATCCACACCTGCTGCTGCCCGGCACCGTGCTGACCTCCCCTGTGTTCGCCCCGCACGCCGGCGTGGACGGACCACGGCCATGACATCCACGACCCTGCACTCCCCCACTTCGCCTCGTCCTCAGGAGACCGCCATGACCGCCCTTGCCACCCGCCCCCGCAC
>NZ_JABFAY010000010.1:123966-125333 GCF_017168495.1 Micrococcus sp. KRD096
GGCGGGGGAAGGACATGCGGTCTCCTGGCTCGGTCGAGTGGCGGGCGGAGTGTCTCCTCCATGGCCGCCGTGGCCAGACACGGAGGACTCCACGTTCCACCGTAGGGGAGGCCCCTCGGTGGCTCTGGAGCCCTGGCAGAACTGTGACCAGGTTGTGATGTGGCGCCGCGGCTGCCGGCATGGCCCTTGTGGGCCACACCTAGACTGGTGGCATGGAATATCTCGTCCCTGTCCTCGCGGTGGTCGTCATCGGCGCCCTCGCGTTCGCCGCCGCCCGGTGGATGTCGGCCGGTCGAGCGCGTCAGGCGGCGGACCAGCGCACGTCGTCCGGTCGCGGGCTGGACATCGGACCGGAGCGGGCGCGTCTGGCGGCGGGGCTGCTGGACGAGGACGCCCATCGGCGCGTGTACGGGCACATCGCCCAGAGCCGCGTGATGGAGGCCGTGCGCGACTACCGCGCCCACACGGGACGCGGCCTGAAGGACGCCGTCATGGACGTGCAGTCCCTCGCCGTGCATCCGCAGGTCTATTCCGAGCCGGTGCAGGAACCGGACGCCACGTCCGCCGGAGTCGCGGGGCCCGTTCCCGGCGACCATGGGGAGCCCCACCGCGACGACGCAGCCCCGGCCGACACCCCCGGGCCGAAGCGGCCCGGACAGGATTCGAGCGGGCGGGGGGAGCCGGACGCCCAGACGCCCGATCGCGAGACCTCTGACGCCGTGGCCGAGGACGACGCCCGGCGGGACACCGACCACGCCTCGGCCGCGCCGCGTCCGACGGCGCCGTCCGCCGACGAGTTGACGACCCTGACCGTCCCGGCCGAGTGGACCGCCGCCCCCGCTGAGGAGGAGCTCCCCTTCGAGGTCGAGGTGATGCGGGGGACGGAGTCCGTCCGGCTCTCCTCGCAGGACCTGCCGCCGTGGCTGCGCGACCAGCTCGCCGCCATGGTGCGGGACGGCAACCTCGAGTCCGCCGCCGTCCAGCTGTCCAGCCACTCGGAGCTCTCCGTGCCGGAGGCGTATGAGCTGCTGCGCCGCATGCGGGAGCGCCGCGGGGAGGGCTAGTCACCGGCCGGTTGGCACGTCAGGTCCCCGCGGCAGACGCGAAGAGGGCCGGAATCGCGTGGATTCCGGCCCTCTCTCGCGGAGACGGGGGGAGTATCCGCCATTCCCGTGTTGACATGGGCGTTTACGAGGACTGGAGACCGCTAGTCACCTAGGGCATGTCTGACAATCGTTTGGACCATGCGAGCACAGCATTCAGGACCACAGCGGCCCGGTAGACGATCGCGTACTTGTCATACCGGGTCGCCAGACCCCGCCACTGCTTCAGGTGAGCGTACTGACGCTCGATGACGTTGCGGCCCT
>NZ_JABFAY010000010.1:125433-133109 GCF_017168495.1 Micrococcus sp. KRD096
ATGCCTCGACCGTGGTGACACCGGTGGCGATCACACGCCAGAACTGGCGTTGGACCTCCCGTGAGGGCTGCGGCCTGCCAGGAGAGCGCATCGGGGCCCGCAAGGCCCGATCCGCTCTCCACTGCCGCCGTGTCCCCTCGGGCACGTCACTGATCTTCCTCGCCCAGTCCTTGCTTGCCATCGCCCATACCTCCAGTGATTCCGAGAGGGTGTTGCGACGACCGATTGAATCCACCTTGAGATCCGGCATCGTTGTGATGGACTAGCCCATCCTTCACCGTGTGTCCGGCCCGTTCACGGCGCCACGGTCCCATCCGCAGTGCGGTGGTGACCAACGGGGTTGTCTTCATTATCGCGGCGTGCCAGCCCACGATCGCGCGCGAGTGGCAGTCCATCACGAACGCGACGCAACGAATGCGGCCCAGGTGCGGGTATGCGTGAAGTCAGCGACCCAGAGCTGGTTCCGGCGCCGGGGTGGTGAAGTCCCGGTCTAGCAGGTCTGGGGCCCGGGCGGCGGTGCGGTCCGGGACCGTGGTGCGCACACCCTTGCCGCGCACCAGGCCGTTAATCCCCTGCTCGCGCATCAGCCGGCCCACCCGGCGTGCGGACACGTCGTGGCCCTGGCGCCGCAGCAGCGCGGTCACCTTCCGTCGTCCGTACAGCGACTCCGGGGAATCACTGCCGTGCGCGTTCACCCGGGTGGCGAGGACCGCATCGATGATCACCGCGTCGGTGAGGTCGCGGGTGCTGGGCTGGGCGCGTTTCCACGCCCGGTAGGTTCGCTCGGCGACCGGCACGCCCTGCTCGCGCAGCACCGTGCAGATCGACCCGACCGAGCGGCCCTGGGCGTGCTGGTCCTTAATGAATCAGAGGATCGGCGGCGTCGGGGGTCGAGTTCCCCGGCGAAGACAACCGCGGCGTCCTTCAGGATCGCGTTGGCCTCGCGCAGCTCTCGGTTCTCCCGCTCGAGCTGCTTGATCCGCTCCTGCTCGCTGGGAAACGCTTCCTCGCGTTCGCCGGCATCGACCTGAGCCTGGCGGATCCAGCGGCGCAGGGACTCCTTCCTGATGCCCAGTCGGTCGCCGATGGCCCGACAGGCCGCGGTCAGGGTGGGTACTCCTCGAGGTGGTCTAGCACCAGGCGGGTGGCCCGCTGCTTGGTCTCCTCCGGGATCCTCTTCGGCATGCTCTCTATCTTCCTTCCAGACTCGAAAGAAAGCCGCATCAAACCGGGGACGGTTCACCGGAGTTGATCGTGACGCCCGGGGGCTACTCGTGGCACTCGGCCATAAGACTGGACCCTCCTTTAGTCTCCGTGTGGTCTGTTCCTATGACACTTTGTGGTCAGTCGTGAACGTTCGTTGCGCCGCCGACACCCGCCAGAAACCGCTAGAACATGCGAAGAGGGCCGGAATCGCGTGGATTCCGGCCCTCTCTGGCGGAGACGGGGGGATTTGAACCCCCGGCCCAACTTTCGTCGAGCCCTTCATTAGCAGTGAAGTCCATTCGGCCGCTCTGGCACGTCTCCTCCGTCCGGCGCGCCTCGCACGGGGCGACGCGCGGTCAGACCGGTTCAGCTTAGCGCGCCAGGCCAGGGCAGGGCAAAGGAGCGGCGTGCTCACGGACGGATCACCACCGCGCACGAGCGGGGCCCCGGATCCATGGATCCGGGGCCCCGCGTGATCTGTCAGTCGTCCGGCCTGAGGCCGACGCGTCCGTTCAGATCAGATGCGATCCTTGCGGTCATTGCGGCCGTCGAGGTCGCGATCGGTGGCGTCGCCGTCGACCTTGACGTCCTCGTGGCGGACCTCCTCGGTCACGGTCTCGGTGTCCTGCACCTGGCGCTTGCCCAGGGAGACCTTCTCGGCGTCCACGGTCTTGTTGACGACCGGGGTGTCCTCGTAGGTGGTCACCTCGACGTCGCCGTCGCGGCCGGCGGTGCGGGCCTCGGCGGAGTTCGGGTCGACGGACTCGCGCTCCACCACGACCTCCTCGCGGGTGACGGGCACCTCGACGGTCTCGGTGGTGGTGTAGGCCTGCTTGCGCAGACGGACGCGGCCGGAGGCGCGGCGCTCGGTGCCGACGTTCAGGTGCTCGTCCTTGACGACGACGGAGTCGGCGTCGGTCACGTCGCGGCGGTCACGGTCGGTCACGTCGCGGCGGTCGCCGTCCACGACGGCCTCGTCGCGGCGGTCGGCCACGCCGGCCACGCCCGCAGTGCCCGCCACGCCGGCGGCGCCGGCGTCGGTGCGCACGTCGTCACGACGCACGTCGCCGTCGTGATCCGCGGCGGAGTACTCCATGGAGTAGTACTCGTAGATGCGCTGCTCCTCCTCGGGGGTCAGCGAGCCGTCCGCGTCCACGTTCGGGGCGTCCTTCACGAAGGACTTCTCGAAGGGCACCGTGATGCCGTCGGCGGTGGTCTGGGCCTGCTGCAGCGGAACGAAGGTCTCGCGGGCGCCGAACAGGCCGGTCTTCACCGTGACGAAGGTGGGCTCGTTGGTGACGTCGTCGAGGTAGACCTGACCGACGGAGCCGATCTTGTCGCCGTCGGTGGCGAAGACGGTGGAGTTCTGCAGCTGGTCGAGAGCGTTGCGGTCCATGAGGAATTCTCCTTCTGAATTGGTGTTTTGTTGCCTTACGCTCATTCACAATTCCCCATGGGCCCGAGTGGCGTCAACCATCGGCCCCCCAGATTCCCAATTCCCAGACTTCTCCCAGAATCTCGACGCGATCCTCATGATTCCGCGGATTCCTCGTCCGGGCCTGCTGTGGATCCTGGGGGATCGGTGGGAGTGTGGCGCAAGCGGTCCGCGACTCTTGACGGCCACCGATATTGTGTGGAATACGCGCGCCGCAGGCGTGAAAACGATCCCGAGGAGAGTGGAGGCCCCATGTCCCAGCCCCTGGTGGCCGATCGCCGCCTCGCAGTGGTGGGAGCCGGCCCCCGCGGCGTCATGCTGCTGGAGCGGATCCTCGCCCGACTCGAGGGCGCGGCCCCGGACGCACACCCCCGGCGGCTGCGCATCGACGTCGTGGACCCCTATCCGCCCGGGCCAGGGCGGGTGTGGCGCACGGACCAGTCCGAGCTGTACCTCATGAACACCCCCGCGTTCTTCCCGACCGCGTGCGCCGCCGACAACCCCGGTCTGCGCCCCTCCACCGCCGCGCAGACCTTCGACCAGTGGCGTCGCGTGCACCCGGAGGCCAGCCTCGGCGTGCGCCGCCACCAGTACCCGGCCCGAGCGGTCTACGGGCGCTACCTCCGGCACCTGTACAAGGACGTCGTCGCGGGGCTGCGCGCCCGCCCCGAGGTCGTCGAGGTCGTCGAGCACCGCGCGGAGGCCACCGCCCTGCACCCCCGGCCCGACGGCGGCGCCCGCCTGGAGCTGCGGGACGCCGACGGTGCGGTCTCCGCGCTCGACGCGGACGTCGTCGTGCTCTGCCTGGGCCATCAGCCGGCGGAGCTCAGCCCCGGCCAGAACCGGATGGCCGCCGCCGCGCTGGGCCGGGACGAGCTGCACTACCAGGGCCCGCAGATCCCCTCGGACGTGGACTGGGAGACCGTGGAGGCCGGGGCGGACGTCCTCGTGCGGGGCATGGGCCTGAACGCGTTCGACCTGCTGGCCCAGCTCACCCAGGGCCGGGGCGGGGTGTACCGCCGCACCGGCGACGGACCCGGCCGGGCCCTGCGGTACGAGCCGTCGGGGGACGAGCCCCGCCTGCACCTGATGTCCCGCCGCGGCATCCCGTACCTGCCCAAGGCCGAGGTGGACGCCTTCGTGCCCCGCGGCGTCACCCTCAGCTACCTCTCCGACGCCGCCGTGGACGCCCTCGCCGCCCGGCACGGGACCCTGGACCTCGCCGAGCACCTCTGGCCGCTGCTGCACCGCGACGTGGTCCGGCACTACTACGCCACGCTCGTCCGGGCCCAGCCCGAGATCCTCGGCGGCCCCGTCGAGGCGCGCCGATTCCTCGGGGAGCTCGTCGGCCAGCTCGAGGAGGCCGGCCGCGGCGCCCCCGTGACCTCCGCGCACGCCGAGGAGCTCCTCCAGCGGTACGCCCCCGGCCGCCGCTTCCTGGACATCCTGGCCTATGGGTCCCCGTTCGAGAACGCCGTGTTCGCCTCCCATGAGGACTATCAGCGGGCCGTCGCGGAGCTCATGGAGCAGGCCTGCGTGGAGGCCGCCCTCGGGGAGGAGTCCCCGTTCATGATGGCCGTCGGCGCGCTTCATGCCGGCCGACTGCGGATCAAGGCGTGGATCGCCGAGGGCCGGATCGCCGAGGCCTCCCGCATCCGGGACGTCCAGGGCTGGTTCGAGCCGCTGGTCGAGGGCCTCGCCTCCGGCCCGCCCCTGTGGCGCGTCGAGCAGATGCTCGCGGTGCACCGGGCCGGCCTGCTCACCTGGGCCGGCCCCGCGCCCGTGGTCGAGGCCGAGGACCACGCATTCACCGCCCACAGCCCCCAGGTGGGAGCCCAGGACTCCCTGGGGCCCGCCGTGGTCGAGGGGGCCTGGCTGGTGGAGGCGATGATGCCGCCCAACCGCGTGCAGGCCGCCGCCTCCCCGCTGGTCCGTCAGATGCTGGCGGACGGCGTCGCCGCGGCCGGGACGTGGGAGGACGAGGAGGGTGTGCGCGTGCCCGCCACCGGCTTCGACGTCACGGCCCGCCCGTACCGGCTGCGGGCCGCGGACGGCACGGTCCACGCGGACGTGTTCGTGCTGGGCCTGCAGCTCTCGGGCGTGCAGTGGGGCACCGCGATCGCGGCCGAGGCCGGGGCCGATCCGACCGGACGTGCCCTCTTCCTCGCCGACGCCGACGCCGCCGCGGCGGCCGTGCTCGCCGGCTGAGCCCCCACGACGACGGCGGGGCCGCCCGGGTGGCTCCCGGACGGCCCCGCCGTCGTCATGCCGGGTGTGGCGCCCCGCGTCCCGTCAGGGACGGACCGGCCCGCGGCCCTTGCCCGGGTGCTCCGGGCCGTGGCCCTTGCCCGGGTGGTCGCCGCCGTGACCCGGGGTCGCGCCGACGCAGCGCAGCCACTCGCGCACGGAGTTCGCGGGCTTGCCCGGCACGCCGCGCGGATCGGTCACACCGTCGCAGGTCTCGCCCGGGGAGGGCTCCGGCTCCGGGGTCGGCTCGGTCACGGGCGCGTCGAGCTGGAGGCCCACCAGGATCGGGTTGTGGTCCGAGGACCGCCACTGGTCCGCGGAGTACAGGTCCTCGGCCACGTAGTTGTGGCGCGAGTACTCCAGTGCCACGGATTCGTTCGCGTTGATCATCCAGATGTCCTGGCCGGTGATCGCCGCCGCCGCCGACGGCGAGGCGTAGATCCCGTCCAGGCTGCCGACGGCGCCGCCGAACGCGTACGAGTACTCGCCCGTGAGCGCGCCCTGCGAGAGGTACCCGGCCGCCTCGAGCACGCGGATCGGGTCCTCCTTCTCGTACGCGTTGAAGTCGCCCATCAGCAGGACGCGGTCGGTGCCGGTCTCGGCCTTCATGCGCTCGGCGAAGGCCACGAGGGCCTCGGCCTGGCCCACGCGGTCCGCGTTGTACGCGCCCTGGCCGTCGCCCGCGTCCACGTTGCCCCCGGTCGCACCCGAGCCGCCCTTGGACTTGAAGTGGTTGGTGATCGCCACGAAGTCGGTGCCGGCCGCCCCCTCGGACGTGCCGTCGGCGGCGCGGAACAGCTGGGCCATCGGCTCGCGGGCGTTGTCGAAGTTCGTCTGGTCGTCCAGGATCACCGACTCGCCCACCGGGGTGACCTCGGCCGGCTGGTAGATGAACGCGGAGCGGATGACGTCCTCGTCCGCGAGCGCGGGACGGGTGGCCGGGGAGGCCACGTAGGCCCAGCGCTGCTCGCCGGCCTGCGCGTTGAGGGCCTCCACGAGGTGGGCCAGCGCGTGGTCCCGGTCGAGGCCGAACTTCTCGGAGTTCTCGATCTCCTCGAGCGCGACCACCGAGGTGTCGAGGCCGTTGATCGCGGCCGCGATCTTCTCCTGCTGGCGGGCGAACGCCTCGGAGGTGTAGGCGCCGCGCGGCAGGCAGCCGTTCGTGGTGACGGGGTTGCCGGCGCGGTCGCGGTAGGCGCTGCAGCCAGCCACGTCCTGACCCAGGGTCGTGAAGTAGTTGAGCACGTTGAAGCTGCCGACGCTGACGTTGCCGCCGACCGCCTCGGGGGCGGCCTCGGCCGGGCGGGTGTCCTCGATCGTCACGGGCTGGACGGCGGCCGCCGTGGCGTCGGTGAGGTGGCCCAGCGGCTGGAAGGACCACGCGTCGAAGCGCCAGTCGAGGATGACTCCGGTGGTGAACTCCAGGCCCGCGCCCACGCGCACCGGCTGGTCCGCGTCCAGGTACGGCAGCGGGTTCTGGTTGCCCGGCGAGCGCATGAAGTTCGTGGTGGCCCCGTCGTCGAGCACGATCAGCTGCTGCGCGTTGGCGGCCGCGACGGCCTGCGCCTCGGCGCCGGGCCGGGCCACCGACGTCGGGTTGTCCAGCGGCGTGGTGCCGGGGACGATGCCGAGGGAGCCGTACTGGTTGAGGGAGTAGTTGTCCGTGACCGTCCAGTCGCCCTGCGGGGCGAGGACCATGCCCTCGAGCGCCTCACGGTCGGCCTCCTCCAGCGGGAACTCCACCGGCGTGGGGGCCACGGCGCCGGGCTCGGCGACCGGCAGCACGCCGCCGGCGGCGACCTTGATCTGCGTGAGGCCGTAGTGCTCGGCCGCTTCGCCCGTGACCTGGACGTGGTCGCCGAGCGTCACGGAGCCGACCGTGTCCGGCGAGTACACGAACACGCCGTCGGAGGCGCCCGGGGTGGCGTCGGGGGTGTCGCCGCCGGTGCCGGCGGTCTGGATGTAGTAGCCGTCGTAGCCGCCCGTGGAGTACACGGCGGTGACGACGCCGGTGGTGGTCACCTGGCGCCCGGCGTACGGGGTGGCCGTGCCGGTGCCCTGGAGCTGGGCGATGGTGATCCGCTCGGCCGGGGTCGGCTGCGGCTCGGGCTCCGGGGTCGGCTCGCCGCCGGTGGCGGCGGCGTTGGTCGGGGTGACCTGGTCGGTGACGGTGAAGTCGGCGCTGTTGTCGTCCGTGTCCACGCCGTTCGTGCGGGTGAGGGACCTCGGGTCCGAGTTGGCCGAGGGGGCGCCGGCGGCCGCCGTCTCGAAGGTGTTCGTGGCGCCGTAGCCGAGCACGTCCGCGACGCCCGGCACCTGACCGGTCACCACGGAGCCGACCGGCAGGTCCGTCACGGTGCCGGCCTGGCGCGCGAGCACGATCGTGCCCTTGGTGCCCGCGGGGTTGAACGCCCCGCCGGCCACGAGGTCCGCCTGCGGCAGGGCCGCGCCCGCGGTGCCGTTGGAGCCGCCGGAGACCAGGAAGTGGCCCTTCGCGGGCACCGTGCCGGACAGCGCGACCGTGCCCTGAGTCGCGGCCGTGCCGGCGGCGGAGCGGTACTGCAGGGACCAGCCGTCGAGGCTGATCGGCTGGTCGGTGGGGTTGTAGAGCTCCACGAACTTGTGGGTGTACACGGCGTTCGCGGAGCCGCCGTTGGTGTACGCCTCGTTGATGACGAGGGAGTCGCCGGCCGCGCTGACCCATCGAGAGAGATCGAGACTGAGGACGACATGACCCCCCTGCCCCGCTTCGCCGCGCGCACCGCGGTGACCACCGCCGCCCTGGCCC
>NZ_JABFAY010000010.1:133209-148809 GCF_017168495.1 Micrococcus sp. KRD096
GGCTGCTCCGGCTCGGTGGGGGCCGGGGCCGCGGTGACCTCGAGGGCATGGCGCACCACGGTCGTGCTGCCGTCGGCGTAGCGCACGGTCATCACCAGCTCGCCCGTGCCCGCGGCGGCGGGGGCGGTGATCCCGGAGAGCGTGACGGTCTCGGAGCCCGCGGGGACGGCCACGGTGCCCAGGCCGGTCTCGGTGCCCTCGGCCGTGCGGAAGGCGACGTCGACCGCGGTCGCCGCGGGGGCGCCGTCGGAGTCCACCACGAGGTCCCCGAGGGTCAGGCCGACGGCCTGCCCGGCCTCGACCGAGGCGGGGGCGTCGGTGACCGGCACGCCGTTCTTGCCGAAGTCCGGGGTGACGGCGCCGCGGGCCGCGTCCTGGGCGCGGGCGTAGTCCGTGATCGCCTGGGAGTCCAGGAGGCCCATGTTCACGAAGTTCTGGCGGCCGGTCGCGAAGGCGGTGTAGCCGTCGGGGGCCTTGGTCGGGTCCCCGAGCGTCGTCCAGGTGTCGTCGGCCAGGAACGACTGGCTGGCCACCGTGTACATGCGGTCCGCCTGGAGCGGCTCGCCGTCGATCCACACGCCGGTCACCTTGTCCCCCTGCGGGCGGGACTCGTCGTAGGTCCAGGTCAGCTCCTCGGACCAACCGAGGGTGAACTTGCGCACGTCGTTCCGCCAGTTCTCCTCGAGGGCCAGCTTGATGGAGGAGCCCGGGATGTCGAAGTAGGTGATGGTGTTGCCGAACGGCGCCATGTCGAACAGCTCGCCCAGGGTGAGGCGACCGACGAGGTCGGCCGGCTTGGCCGGGAACGCGCCGCCGTCGGTGAAGCGGTCCGTCAGCAGCTCGGAGCGCAGGCCGCCGGGGTTGGTCACGCCGAGATCCACCTCGGGGTTCGCCTGCTCGGCGGCGTGCTTGACGGCGTCGCCCACCCAGGTGCCCAGGGTGGTCTCGGCCGCGCGCGTGCCGCCGGCCTTCCAGGAGCCGCCGGCGTCGATCAGCTTCTGGTAGTCGGTGGTGATGGAGGCGGACAGGTCGGCCACGACCTCGCCCTGCAGGTCCTCGAAGACCGCGACGGCCTCCTGCTCGATCGCGTACACCTGGGCGGTGACGGGGGATTCCGCGGCGGCCTCGGCGGGGGCCTGCGTGGACCGGGCCAGCAGGCGCGGGGTGAGCCCGGTGACCTCGCCGTCGGCGCCCACGGTCAGCTCGACGGCGGCCAGGTGGCTGCCGGAGGCGCCCGCCTGGATCACGGGGCGGTGGGCGCCGCCGGCCGCGGTGTCGTACTGGTAGAGCTGGTGGGTGTGGGCGTTGAAGATGACGTCCACGGCGGAGGAGGTCTCGCCGACGATGCGGTCGAACTCGGCCCGGGCCGCCCGCTCGGCGGCCAGCTCGCCCGCCCCGGCGGCGCCGTCGTGGTACGAGGCCACGATCACGTCGGCGGCGTCCTGGGCCTCCAGCTCGTCCGCGACCGCGTTCACGGCGGCGACCTCGTCGAGGACCTCGTTGCCCTTCAGGCCCGCGCCGGTGGTGGTCGCGTACAGCTCGTTGGGGGAGGCACCGATGACCGCGACGCGCACGCCGTCGACGTCGAAGACGGCGTGCGAGGTGAGGACGGGCTCCTTGCTCGTCGGGTCCACCAGGTTGGCGGAGAGCACCGGGAACTGGGCCCGGGACTCCACACGGCCCTGCAGGTCGTCCAGGCCCTTGTCGAACTCGTGGTTGCCGGCGGTCAGCGAGGCCAGGCCGAGCGCGTTCATCACGTCGATCGTCGGGTTGTCCTGCTGCACGTTGGACACGGACTTCGAGCCACCGATCAGGTCGCCGGCGCTGGTCAGCAGCGTGGAGCCGGCGCCGTGCTCGGCCTCGAACGCGGTGCGGTAGTCCTCCACGGTGTCCGCGAACTGCGTGCCGATGTAGTCCGCGGACAGCGCGCCGTGGAAGTCGTTGAAGGACAGGATCGAGATGGTGGTCTCGTCCGCGGCGGCCGTCTCGACGGCCAGGGCGGGCGCCGCGCTCGCGGGCGCGAGGACGAGGACGGTGCAGGCGGCCGTGGTGACGGCACGGCGGCGGAACAGGCTGGGCATGGCTCTCCCCGGGATGCGTGATGACAGAGGTGCGCCGCCGGTGGACGGCGGGGTGACGCGCGGAGTCCATCACATCCAGGTGGCCTCCAGGTGAACGAGAGGCGGCGGGCCGTCCGGCCCGCCGCCTCTCGTCGTGTGCACGCGGATGGTGAGGGATTCGAACCCTCGGCACGGGGTCACCGCGCACCGGTTTTCAAGACCGGCTCCTTCGGCCGCTCGGACAACCATCCCGGGCCTGACCGCGACGGCGTGGGCCGCCGCGTCGAGGACCCACTCTAGCCCGTGGCCCGGCGGGCGACCGGTGGCGAGTCCGGCCCCCGCGCGCGAGGATGGACCCTCGACCCCCGACCAGAGGAGGAGACCCCCATGGACGTCCCCGCACAGATGCGCGCCGTGCGATTCACCGGTGCCGGCGATAACGGCGTCGTCCGCGTGGGCCACGAGCCCGTGCCGGACCCCGGCCCGGGCGAGGTGCTGGTGCACGTGGCCGCCGCGGGTCTCAACCGCGCGGACATCGCGCAGCGCGAGGGCCGCTATCCGCCGCCGCGCGGCGCCTCCGAGATCCCCGGGCTCGAGGTCTCCGGCACCGTGGCGGCGCTGGGACCCGAGGCCGGGATGCCGGGGGAGGGGCGCTTCGCCGTCGGTGACCGGGTGTGCGCTCTCCTGGCCGGCGGGGGCTTCGCCGAGTACGTCGCCGTGCCGGCGGGCCAGCTCATGGCCGTCCCCGACGGCGTCGGCCTCGTCGAGGCGGCGGCCCTGCCGGAGGTCGCCTGCACGGTGCACTCGGCGCTCGTGGGCCGTGCGGGCGTGCAGGCCGGGGACCGGGTGCTCGTGCACGGCGCCACCGGCGGCATCGGCTCCTTCGCCGTCCAGTTCCTCGCCGCGCTCGGTGCACGGGTGCTGGGCACCGCCGGCGGCCCGGAGAAGGTGGCGCTCGGTCGGCGGCTGGGCGCCGAGCACATGTTCGACCACCGCGCCGCCGAGTCCGGTGCCTTCGCCCCGTGGGTCAAGGAGGTCACGGACGGCCACGGCGCGGACGTCATCCTCGACGTCGTCGGCGCCCCGTACCTGGCGCCCAACGTGTCCGCGCTCGCCCCCGAGGGACGCATCGTGACGCTCGCGGTCCAGGGCGGCGCCGTCCCGGAGGACTTCAACATCATGAAGCTGGTGGTCAAGCGCGGCTGGCTCACGGGGGCGACGCTCCGCTCCCGCTCGGTCGTGGACAAGGCCGGGATCGTGGCCGCGGCCGAACGTGCCGTGTGGCCCCTGGTGGCGGCGGGCCGCATCGACGCGAGCGTCGGGGCGTGCTTCCCGCTCGCCGAGGCCGCCGAGGCGTTCGACTGGTTCGACTCCGCCACCCGCACGGGCAAGGTCGTGCTCGTCACCGACCCCGCCGACGCGCGCCGGCCGTCCGGCGACCGCGCATGAGGGGGCCCTTCGCACGCTTCCGTCAGGAGCGTGCCGACGACCGCGAGCTCGGCACGGGGCTGTGGCGCCGTGCCCACGACCGACTCGGCCGGGCCCTGGGCCGCTACTGGCAGGTGCTGGAGGGCCAGCGGGGCACGGACGTGCTGAGCCCCGAGGAGCGCAACGGCGTGGTCCACGCCGGTAACGTCCTCACGGAACGGCTCCCCGCGGTCCGCGCCCTGTGCGTCCGCCTGCACCGGGACCACGAGGGCGACGGCGAGCACATCCCGGCCGAGGCCGCCGACGTCCACCGTGAGCTCTCCCGCGCCGCGCACGAGCTGGCCGCCACCGCCCAGGCCCTCGCCCTGTACCGGCTCGGTCAGGGCTCGGCGGAGTCGGTCGGCCGGCACGCCGAACGCACCCTCGGCCACCTGGACCGGGCGGAGGAGCTGGGAGCCGGGCTCTGACGGCGGCGCGCCCCGGAGGGCCGGCCCGGAGACGAGAGGACCCCGCCGCGTGATCACGCGGCGGGGTCCGGGGGAGCCCCCTGCCGGATTCGAACCGGCGACCTGCTCTTTACGAGGGAGCTGCTCTGGCCAGCTGAGCTAAGGAGGCACGTGACCGTGAACGGCCACGGCTGACGAGCATACCGGTTTCGCGGCCCCGATTCCACCGCACGGCCGGGCGCGCGGGCCACCGAGTGTGGCCCGCCCCTTCTGCGGGCGTTCACCCCCAGGCCATGCCGCGGCCAGACGGGGACGGTTCCCTGGTGGGCACACACCGTCGACGGGAGACGCATGAGCCTGCCCCACGCCCCCCCCCGCCGCGGCCTCGTCAGCCGTGCCCCTCCGCCTGGCCGTGGTGGACATGTCCGGCACGTCCATCGTGGAGCACGGGCTCCAGGACACGGCGTTCGCCCGCACGTTGGACCAGCACGGCGTCCCGGCGGGCACGCCGGAGCACGACGACGCCGCGCGGCGGTTCCGTGCGCTCCGGCCCACCTCGCGCACGGCCGTGTTCCCCCGCGTGTTCGCCGACCGGGCGGTGGCCGCGGCGGCGACCCGCACGTTCGAGGCGACCTTCGACGCGCTGCTGGGCCAGCACGGCGTCCAGGCCGTGCCGGGTGCGGAGGAGGCGCTCGTCCGCCTGCGCGCCCTCGGCCTGCACGTGTGCCTCTGCACCGGCTACGCCCGCCACACCCAGAACATGATCCTCGAGTCGCTGGGGTGGATGGGCCTGGCGGATCTGAGCCTCTCCCCGGACGACGCCGGCCGCGGCGTCCCCTACCCGGACATGATCCTCACCGCCCTGCTCGGTCTCGACCTCGACGACGTCCGCAGCGTCCTCGTGGTCGGGGACACCGCGGAGGACATGACGGCCGGGCGCCGCGCGGGGGCCGGACTCGTGGTCGGCGTGCGCACGGGTCGCGACGCGGACGACGTCCTGCTGGCGGCGGGCGCGGACCGGGTGGTGCCGGGCCTGGCCGACGTGCCGGACCTGGTGGTCCGCACCCGCTGAGCCGGCGCCGGCCCGCCCCGCGCGGCCGCTCAGCGACGTCGCGGGGTGCGCACCCGGCGGGGCAGCAGCGCCAGCATCATGGCTTCGAGGGCCAGCTGCTCCGGCACGTTGGCGACGATGCGCTCCCGGGCCGTGGTGACGGCGTCGATCCGGGCGAGCACCTCGGCCGAGTCGCCGGCGGCGCCGCGGGCGTACGCCTCGATCTCGTCCCGACGGTGCTCGTTGATGAGCTCGCCCTCGGCCCCCAGCTGCACGCGCAGCACGTCCCGGAACAGGCCCATGACGTCGATCATGGCCCGGTCCAGCGAGTCCCGGACGGCGCGGCGCCGCCGGCGGGTCTGGTCCTCCTCGAGCCGTTTGACGTGGTGGCGGAGCTTGGGTGGGACGGGCTCACCGGGCTCGAGGCCCAGGGAGCGGCGCAGCGCCTCGAGCTCCTCGGCGTCCCGGGCTTCGGCGGCGGACTCGGCCTCGGCCTTGGACACCTCGGCCAACGTGGCGGCCAGGGCCATCGCGTCGGAGACGGCGGTGGCCTGGAGCGGCAGGGAGAGGATGCGCTCGCGGCGTTCGAGGGCCTCCGGGTCCCGCGCGAGGCGGCGGGCCATGCCCACGTGCGACTGGGAGATCCGGGCGGTGGTGAGCGCCGTCTCGCGGTCCAGCCCGTCGCGGCGGTGCAGCAGCTCCGCCACCTGCTCCACGGCGGGGATGCTCAGCGTGATCAGCCGGCAGCGGGAGCGGACGGTGGGGAGCACGTCCGCGGGGGACGGGGCGCACAGCATCCAGATCGTGCGGGCCGGCGGCTCCTCGATGGCCTTGAGCAGCACGTTCGTGGCGCGCTCCGTCATGCGGTCCGCGTCCTCCATGAGGAAGATCCGCCAGCGCCCGGTGGCGGGGGTGGACTGGCCGGCCTCCACGAGGGCGCGGACGTCCTCGATCCGATAGCTCACCGCCTCGGTGGCCAACACGGTCACGTCCGGGTGGGTGCCGCCGAGGACGGTGCGGCACGCGTGGCACTCGCCGCAGCCGCGCGCCGCCGGGTCTGCGACCTCGCACTGCAGGGCCGCGGCGAACGCACGCGCCGCCGTCGACCGGCCGGAGCCGGGCGGGCCCGTGAACATCCAGGCGTGGGTGGGACGGTCCTCGGCCGCGGCGCGGCGCAGCTGGGCCACCGCGGCCTCCTGGCCCGCGAGGTCCGCGAACACGGCGGGGGCGGGGGCCGTCATCGGTCGGCCGCCTGGGCGGTGACGCGGGCCAGCGCGCGGGCGGTGAGCTCCTGCGGCGGCAGCGCGCCGTCGAGCACGAGGTACCGCTCGGGCGCGGCCGCCGCGCGCGCGAGGAAGGCGGCGCGCAGGGCCTCGTGCCGGTCCGCCGTCTCCCGCTCCATGCGGTCGGGGGTGCCCTCGCCCTCCGCCGCGCGCCGGTCACGCCGGTCCGCGGCGGTGGCCGCGTCCACGTCGATCAGCACCGTCAGATCGGGGACGAGGCCGTCCGTGGCCCACTCGTTCAGGGCGGCGATCCGCGCCTCGCCCAGCCCGCGCGCCGCGCCCTGGTAGGCCACGGACGAGTCCACATACCGGTCCGTGACGACGACGGCGCCCCGGGCCAGCGCGGGGCGCAGCGTGCGGACGGCGTGGGCGGACCGGGCCGCGGCGAACAGCAGCGCCTCGGTGCGGGGGTCCACGGGGGCGTGCCCGGGGTCCAGCAGCAGCCCCCGCAGCGTCTCGCCCAGGTCCGAGCCGCCGGGCTCGCGCGTGAGCACCACCTCGTGGCCCGCGGTGCGCAGGGCCTCGGTCAGGGCGCGGGCCTGGGTGGACTTGCCGGATCCGTCCGGTCCCTCGACGGCGACGAACAGGCCGCGATGCTCGGTCTGGGTGCTCACGCCTCGAGCCTAGACGCCGCCCCGGACGGGGAGGGAACCCGGCCGGGCCGACCGCCTAGACTGACCGGCATGAGCGCCCCCATGCACTTCGCCCTGCTCTTCGACCACTGGCTGTTCCGCGTCCTGGCGATCGCCGCGCTCGTGCTCGAGGTCTGGGCGCTGGTGGACGTCGTCCGGCGCCGCCCCGACGACTTCGCCCGCATCGGGGGCCGGGACAGGAGCTTCTGGCTGATCCTCACCGGCGTCGCCGCCGTCGTCGGGCTCCTCGGCGTGCTCGCCGGCGGCGGGATGGGCATGTTCGGCCTCGTGGCCGCGTGCGTGGCGTGCGTCTACCTCGCCGGCCCCCGCCAGGACATGGGCCCGGCCCTGCGCCGCTGAGGACCCCGCGCCACCGGCGCGGCCCTCATGACGACGGCGCCACCGCCGCCCAGCGCACGCTCAGCTCCCCGCGCCGCCACTGGTGCGGGCCGCCCAGCACGGGCCAGCCCGCCGCGCGCAGCGTGCCGACCGTCGCCAGCCACCGCTGCCGCGTCCCGTAGGCCGCGAGCGGGGCGTGCGCGGCCCACGCGGCGTCGGCCTCCGCCAGGAGTCGATGGACGGGCTCCCCGGGCACGTGCCGGTGGATGAGGACCTTCGGCAGGCGCGCCGCCACGTCCGAGGGGCGGGCGAAGGACCCCAGCCGGAGGGCCACGGTCAGGTTCGCGGGCCCGTCCCGACGCAGGTCCACCCAGGCCGCCCGCCGGCCGTCCTCGGAGCAGGTGCCCTCCACGAGGACGCCGTCGTCGGCGAGCCCCGCGCACAGCAGGGACCAGATCGCGGGCACGTCCTCCTCCCGGTACTGGCGCAGCACGTTGAACGCGCGCACCACGGTGGGCGGCCGCGGCACGGGCAGCTCGAAGCCGCCGACCGCCCAGGTGACCCCCGGCAGGCCGCCGGCCCGCTCCCGCGCCCGGGCCACCCGAGCGGGGTCGATCTCGAGGCCCACCAGCTCGAGGGCCGGGTTCTGCACGCGCAGCCGCTGGGCCATCTCGACGGCGGTCACCGGCTCCGCGCCGAAGCCCAGGTCCACGGCCAGCGGCCGGGGCGTGCGCCGCAGCAGGGGGCCGTGCACGTCCGTGAGCCAGCGGTCCACCCGGCGCATCCGCTGCGCCGCCGTCGTGCCGCGGGTGATGTGGCCCTGCGGGCCCCGTGCCGGGCCGGGGCCGGGCGTCGTGCGCGCGCGCAGCCGCCGGGCCTTCTCCACCATGGGTTCCAGCGTAGGGGAGCGGCGGGACGGGTCCGCCTAGGATGGTGACATGGCGAACACCACGTACACGCTGGTCCTGCTGCGGCACGGTCAGAGCGAATGGAACGAGAAGAACCTGTTCACCGGCTGGGTGGACGTCCCGCTGACCGAGAAGGGGCGCGCCGAGGCCGCCCGCGGCGGTGAGCTGCTGGAAGCGGAGGGCATCCGCCCGGACGTGGTCCACACGTCCCTGCTCAAGCGCGCCATCACCACGGCCAACCTGGCCCTCGAGGCCGCGGACCGCCAGTGGATCCCGGTCAAGCGCAGCTGGCGCCTGAACGAGCGCCACTACGGCGCCCTCCAGGGCAAGGACAAGGCCCAGGTGAAGGAGGAGTTCGGCGAGGAGCAGTTCATGGTCTGGCGCCGGTCCTTCGACACCCCGCCGCCCGCCCTGGACGACGACTCCGAGTTCTCCCAGGTCGGCGACGAGCGCTACGCGGATCTGGGCAAGGACGCCCCCCGCACCGAGGCCCTCAAGCAGGTCATCGACCGCCTGCTGCCCTACTGGGAGGAGCAGGTCCTGCCCGACCTCAAGGCCGGCAAGACCGTGCTGATCGCCGCGCACGGCAACTCACTGCGCGCCCTGGTCAAGCACCTGGACGGTATCTCGGACGAGGACATCGCGGGCCTGAACATCCCGACGGGCATCCCGCTGGTCTACGAGCTGGACCAGAACTTCAAGCCGATCACCGCGAACGGCCGCTACCTCGACCCGGAGGCCGCCGCGGCCGGCGCCGCCGCCGTGGCCGCGCAGGGCTCCGCGCACTGACGCGGCCGACGACGACGGGCCGGGACCCCGCCTGGGGGCCCGGCCCGTGGCGTCGGGGACGGTCAGGAGCCGGTGGCGTCCGGGCGGTGGGTCGCCCACTCGCCCGTGACGAGGTAGCGCACCTTGGCGGCCACGGACAGGCCGTGGTCCGTGAACCGCTCGAGGTAGCGCGAGGCCAGCGTGACGTCCGTGGTGGTGGCCGGCGTCGCGCTCCAGTCCGGGGCGGCGATCGCGCGGAAGACGGACAGGTGCAGCGCGTTGACGTCCTCGTTGAGGGCATCGATCCGGTCCCCGTGCGCCAGGTCCTGGGTCTCGAGCAGCAGGACGACCTCCTCGGCCACCTCCACGGCGGCGTCGCACATCGCGGTGATCACGGTCCGGACCTGTTCCGGGATGACGTGCTCGGGGTAGCGCAGCCGGGTCAGCTGGGCCACGTGGCGGGCGAGGTCGCCCATGCGCTCGAGCGAGGAGCTCATCCGCAGCGTGGCGACGACGGTGCGCAGGTCCGTGGCCACGGGCGCCTGCAGCGCCAGGATGCGCACGGCCTGCTCGTCGAGGGACTCCTGCAGCTGGTCGATCCGCGCGTCCTCCGAGATGACCCGTTCGGCGCCGTGCACGTCGGCCGCCTCGAGGGCGGCCTGCGCGTCCATCATGGCGCGGTGCACGAGGCGGGCGATCTCGGTCAGGTCGCGGCCCAGCCGTTCGAGGTCGGCTCGGTAGAGCTCGCGCATGGTCTCCTCTCCCCGGCGACGCCCGTGCGCCGCCGCCCCCGACTCCCCGGGGCAACGGTCCACCCTGGCAGGGCAAGATGAACGGCCCATGAACGCCGATCGTCCGGCGTCTGGCGACGCCGGGGCAGCCCGTCTCCGGGCCGCCAGAGGCTAGTCTGGTGCCGTGGATCCCGTCATCATCGGCCTGCTGTGCGGAGCGGTCGGACTGTTCACCGGAGTGGCCTCCATGCTGGCCTTCCGGGCGTCCGAGCGCTCGCGGACGGTGGACCTGACGGTCGGCGAGCCCACCCTCGCCCCGGGCGCCGCCGAGGTCCTCTCCGTGGTCGGCCGCGCGTACGCGGTGGTGGACGACGTCGACGGCGTGGTGCGGGCGAACCCCGCGGCCTACGCCCTGGGTCTCGTGCGGGGGCACTCGCTCGTCCAGGACCAGCTGCGGGAGCTCACGCGGACCGTGCGGGCCGACGGTGTCATCGTCGAGCGCCGCATGGAGCTGCCCCGAGGACCCCTCGGGCAGTCGAGCCTCGTCGTCGAGCTGCGCGTGGCCCCGCTGGACGAGGAGTACATCCTGATCCTCGCCGACGACCGCACGGACGTGACCCGCACCGAGGCCATGCGCCACGACTTCGTCGTCAACGTCTCGCACGAGCTCAAGACGCCGGTGGGCGCCATCTCCCTGCTCTCCGAGGCCATCGGCGACGCCGCGGAGGACGAGGAGGCGGTGCGTCGCTTCGCCGCACGCCTGGGCGTCGAGTCCCGCCGGCTCTCGGCCCTCGTGCAGGACATCATCGAGTTCTCCCGGCTGCAGGCCAAGGACGTGGTCCAGGACGGGGGGCCCGTGGACCTCAACGCCGTCGTCGCCGACGCCGTGGACCGCCTGCGCCTGACCGCCGAGGACCGCGGCATCGCGCTGCGCGTGGGCGGCCGCGTGGACGCGGTGGTGCACGGGGACCAGGACCAGCTGATGACCGCGGTGCGCAACCTGGTGGACAACGCGGTGCGCTACTCCCCGGAGGGCACCACGGTGGGCATCGGCCTGAGCTCCGTGGACGGGCTCGCCCAGGTCACCGTCACGGACCAGGGCATCGGCATCAGTCCGGAGGAGCAGGAGCGGGTCTTCGAACGCTTCTACCGCGTGGACGCGGCGCGGTCGCGTCAGACGGGCGGCACGGGCCTGGGGCTGAGCATCGTCAAGCACGTCGTCATCAACCACGGAGGGGAGGTCACCCTCTGGTCCCAGCCGGGCCGCGGGTCGACCTTCACCATCCGCCTGCCCGAGTGGGGGGACGGTGTCGCCGTCGACGGCGCGCCGGGTGCCGCCCACGTCACCGAGCGGCGCGGTCACCGGGTGACCGCCTCGGCCGCACCCCCGACCCGGAAGGAGACGAGCGCATGAGCCGCATTCTGATCGTGGAGGACGAGGAGTCGTTCAGCGACCCCCTGTCCTACCTCCTGGAGAAGGAGGGGTTCGAGGTCACCGTCGCCGCCGACGGCAACGAGGCGCTGAGCGTCTTCGAGCGCGACAGCGCGGACCTGATCCTCCTGGACCTGATGCTCCCGGGGATGTCCGGCACCGAGGTGTGCCGTCAGGTGCGCCAGCGCTCCAACGTCCCCGTGATCATGCTGACCGCGAAGGACTCGGAGATCGACAAGGTCGTCGGCCTCGAGCTCGGGGCGGACGACTACGTGACCAAGCCGTACTCCTCGCGTGAGCTGGTGGCCCGCGTCCGCGCCGTGCTGCGCCGTCAGGGGGAGCAGGAGGAGCCGATGTCGGCGACCATCAGCGCCGGCCCCGTGCGCATGGACGTCGAGCGGCACGTCGTCTCCGTGGACGGCGAGCAGGTGTCCCTGCCGCTCAAGGAGTTCGAGCTGCTGGAGATGCTGCTGCGCAACGCCGGGCGCGTGCTCACCCGCGGCCAGCTGATCGACCGCGTGTGGGGCTCCGACTACGTGGGGGACACCAAGACCCTCGACGTGCACGTGAAGCGCCTGCGCTCCAAGATCGAGCCCGATCCCTCGAGCCCCCGCTACCTCGTCACGGTGCGCGGCCTGGGCTACAAGTTCGAGGCCTGACCGGGGCGCTCCGCCCGGGACGACGACGGCCCCGGCTCCACCTCACGGTGGGGCCGGGGCCGTGGCGTGCCGGGCGCAGGCCCGGCGGAGGTCAGTGCTCCTCGCCGTAGTGGTGGGTCTCCTCGTGGAGGTGCCCGACGAGATCCTCCTCCGAGGGCTCGACTCCCTCGGGGAGCAGGTCACGGTACTGCTCCTGGGTGGCGCTCAGCAGCGGGACGGCCAGGTCGGCGGTGCCGCCGTTGCCGGAGACGGTCACGGGCAGGTTCTCGCCGACCCACACGCCCTCGCGCTCCAGGACGGTCGTGTTCGCCTCGTCCTCGAGCTTGCGGCTCTCGCCGGCGGGGACCTTCAGGGTCGCGGAGCCGCCGCCCTCGGCCTGGAAGGTGTAGGTCTGATCCTGGCCGGAGGTGTTCTCCACGGTGCCGATCAGGCGGGCGGGGCCCGACTCGCCGTCGCCGACGAGGGCGAGGTTGCGGTAGCTCAGGAAGTCCTGCTCCTGGCCGTTGATGCCGTCCGAGGGGGAGTACTGGATGGCGGTGGCGATCGGGCTCACGGCGGAGCAGCCGGTGGCGCCCAGCAGGGCGACCGCGGCCAGCGCACCTGCGGCGAGGTGGCGCCGGGCGGGCCGGGATGCGTTCTTCACAGAGGTCTCCTCAGGTGCGATGACGTGCTCAGGAGCCCCGAGGCAGGGGCCCTGCCAGGTCAGGCTACCGCATCCAGGGACGCCGGCAGGCTTGTGGTGCGGGGTCGTCCACTATCACATCCGGAGGCCGAAGATGTGACGGCACGCGCGGCATGACGGGGCCGCATGATAGAATGAGACGACTGAAAGGGGCACAACAACATGGTTTTTGAGGTCGGAGAGACCGTCGTCTACCCCCACCACGGTGCTGCGCGGATCGAGGAGATCAAGATGCGCACCATCAAGGGGGAGGAGAAGATGTATCTCAAGCTCAAGGTGGCGCAGGGAGACCTGACCATCGAGGTCCCTGCGGAGAACGTCGACCTCGTCGGCGTGCGTGACGTCGTGGATGCGGAGGGGCTCGAGCACGTCATGGAGGTCCTGCGCGCCGAGCACGTGGAGGAGCCGACCAACTGGTCCCGCCGCTACAAGGCGAACCTGGAGAAGCTCGCCAGCGGCGACGTCAACAAGGTGGCCGAGGTCGTCCGCGACCTGTGGCGCCGCGACCAGGACCGCGGCCTGTCCGCCGGCGAGAAGCGCATGCTCGCGAAGGCCCGCCAGGTGCTCGTGTCCGAGCTGGCGCTGGCCAAGAAGGTCACCGAGGAGGAGGCCGAGGGTCGCCTGGACAAGGTGCTCGAGGGTTGACGAGCAGCACACGACAGGGGAGGGGCCCGCGTCCACGACGCGGGCCCCTCCCCTGTTTCGTCCCCGGCCGTCGCCGCCGGGGGTCCCGGGCCACGGACACCGGCGCGCTCCCTAGGATGAGGCCATGCCCACCGCCCTCGTGATCGCCGCCGCCGGCGCCGGCACCCGCCTCGGCGCCGGGCTGCCCAAGGCCCTCGCCCCCCTCGCGGACGGCCGCACCCTCCTGCACCACTGCCTGGCGTCCGTCGCCGCCGCACGCGCCGCCGGGCTCGCCCTCGACGCCGTCGTGGTGCTCACCCCGCCGGCGGGGGCCGACGCCGGCCGCGTGGCCGCCGAGGTCGACGCCGGCCCGCACCTGGACGTGCCCGTGCACTGCGTGCCGGGCGGCGCCGAGCGCGCGGACTCGGTCCGCGCCGGACTCACCGCGGCCTCCCGCGCTCTGGCCGACCTCGCCCCGGCGGGGGCGCCCCGCCGCGTCCTCGTCCACGACGCCGCCCGCGCGCTGACCCCGCCGAGCGTGTTCGGGGCCGTCACGGCGGCGCTCGAGACCGGCGTGGTCGCCGCGGTCCCGGGCCTGCCGCTGACGGACACCGTCAAGCAGGTCACCCCCGGACGGGGCGGCGTCGACGTCGTCGCGGCCACACCGGCCCGCGCCGAACTGCGCGCGATCCAGACGCCGCAGGGCTTCGATCTGGACACCCTGCTGGCGGCCCACGAGGCCGTGCGCACGGACCCCACGCTCGACGCCGCGGTGCTCACCGACGACGCGATGGTCATGGAGGCTGCGGGGCATGAGGTGGTGGTGGTGCCCGGCGACCCGGCCGCGTTCAAGGTCACCGCCCCCGCCGACCTCGACCTCGCCCGCCTCGAACTCGCCCGCCGCATCCCCCAGGAGGAGACTCCCATGGACCCCCCTGCCGCGCGTGGGGATCGGCACCGACGTGCACGCGTGGGCACCCGAGGATGCCCCCCGGCCCCTGTGGCTCGGCGGCATCCACTGGCCCGGCGAGCGTGGCGTGGCCGCGACCTCGGACGGGGACGTGGCCGCCCACGCGGCGTGCAACGCCCTGCTCTCCGCCGCCGGCCTCGGCGACCTCGGGGCCGTGTTCGGCGTCGACCGGCCGGAGATGGCGGACGCCTCCGGCGCGGACATGCTCCGCGAGGTGCTGCGCCTGCTGACGGAGGCGGGCGTCGCCGTCGGGAACGTGGCGGTCCAGGTGGTCGCCCCCCGGCCCAAGGTGGGCGCGCGCCGCGCGGAGATGGAGGCCGCCCTGTCCGCCGCCCTCGGCGGGGCCCCGGTGTCCGTCTCCGCGGCCACCACGGACCGGCTGGGGTTCATCGGGCGCAAGGAGGGGCTGGTCGGGATCGCGACCGCGCTCGTCGTCCCTGCGGCCTGAGCCCGCGCCGGCGCACCGACTAGGCTGGCAGAGCCCCGTCAGGACCCCGCCCCTCCGGAAGGACCGCGCCCCCATGGCCCAGCGCTTCTACGACACCCGCACCGCGCAGATCCGGGACTTCGAGCCCCTCGTGCCCGGTGAGGCGTCGGTGTACTACTGCGGGGCCACGGTGCAGGGCATGCCGCACGTGGGCCACGTGCGCAGCGCGATCGTGTTCGACATCCTCATCCGCTGGCTCGAGGCCACCGGGCTGCGCGTCACCTCGGTGCGGAACGTGACGGACATCGACGACAAGATCCTCGACCGCTCGGCAGACTCCCACGAGGCCGACTTCGAGGCGTCGGACCTCTACCCGGCCCGCGAGCCGTGGTGGGCTCTGGCCTACCGGTTCGAGAAGGCGTTCGACGCCGCCTACCTCGCCCTCGGCGTCCGCCGTCCCACCTACGAGCCGCGCGCCACCGGCCACGTGCCCGAGATGTTCGCGCTCATCGAGCGCCTGATGGAGCGCGGCCACGCCTACCCCGCGCAGGACGGCTCGGGCGACGTCTACTTCGACGTCCGGTCCTGGGAGCGCTACGGCGAGCTCACCCGCCAGCGCGTGGAGGACATGCAGGACGCGCCCGACGCCGACCCGCGCGGCAAGCGCGACCCCCGCGACTTCGCCCTGTGGAAGGGCGCCAAGCCCGGCGAGCCCGCCACCGCCGTGTGGGAGTCGCCCTGGGGCGCCGGCCGCCCCGGATGGCACCTGGAGTGCTCGGCCATGTCCACGAAGTACCTCGGCGCCGAGTTCGACATCCACGGCGGCGGCCTGGACCTGCGGTTCCCGCACCACGAGAACGAGCTGGCCCAGTCGGCGGCCGCCGGTGACGGCTTCGCCCGCTTCTGGCTGCACAACGGGCTCGTCACCTACGGCGGCGAGAAGATGTCCAAGTCCGTGGGCAACACGATCTCCCCCGAGGAGATGCTCGGCATGGCCCGCCCGACGGCGGTGCGCTACTTCCTGGGGCAGGCCCACTACCGCTCCCAGCTCGACTACCGGCCCGGCGCCCTCGACGAGGCCGAGGCCGCCGTCGAGCGCATCGAGGGCTTCACGGCCCGCGCCCGCGCCTCGATCTGCGAGCGGACGAGCGAGTCGAGGG
>NZ_JABFAY010000010.1:148909-155745 GCF_017168495.1 Micrococcus sp. KRD096
CCGCCATGGAGGACGACCTGAACGTGCCCCAGGCGCTCGCGGCCCTGCACGAGGCCGTGCGCGCCGGCAACTCGGCGCTGGCCGGGCATGACCTCGACGCCGCGGCCGCCCGCCTGGCCGAGGTGGAGGCCATGACCGCGGTGCTGGGCCTGGACGACGTGCCCGAGGGCGACGACGCCGCGGCCGGCCCGGTGTCGGACGCCCTCGACTCGCTCGTCCGCTCGCAGATCGAGGCGCGGGCGCAGGCCCGCGCGGACAAGGACTGGGCCACCGCGGACCGCATCCGCGACGCGTTGGCCGCGGCCGGCGTCGTGGTGGAGGACGGCGCCGACGGCGCCACATGGCGCCTGGCGGACTGACACCTAGACTGGAGGGCGATCCGGCGGCGCCCCGCGTACCGCCGCCCCCGTCCCCGGCACGCGCAGGAGTCCCGCCATGTCCACCGCCCCCCGCTCCGGCGGATCCCGCAAGCCCAAGGGCAAGAAGGGCCCCATGAAGGGCACCGGCGGCCACGGTCGCAAGGCGCTCGAGGGCCGCGGACCCACTCCCAAGGCCGAGGACCGGGTCTACCACAAGGCGCACCGCGCCAAGCAGCTGGCCGAGCGCTCGGCCGCCAAGCGCGGTCCCGTGAAGGACCAGGTCCGCGGCCGCGTGAAGCTCACGGACGAGACGGTCTCCGGCCGCAACCCCGTGCTCGAGGCGCTGCGCGCGGGCATCCCGGCCAAGGCGCTGCACGTGGCCGTGCGCATCGAGATGGACGACCGCGTCAAGGAGGCCCTGCGCCTCTGCCTCGAGCAGGGCGTGCCGGTCCTGGAGAACACCAAGCCGGAGCTGGACCGCCTCTCCGGCGAGGCCGTGCACCAGGGCATCGTGCTGCAGATCCCGCCCTATGAGTACGCGGACGCCACGGCCCTGGCCCTCGACGCACTGGCCAAGCACGAGAAGGGGCACCTGCGGACCCCGCCGCTGCTGATCGCGCTCGACGGCATCACCGACCCCCGCAACCTCGGCGCCATCATCCGGGCCGGCTCCGCGTTCGACGCGGACGGCGTGATCGTGCCCGAGCGGCGCTCCGTCGGCGTGACCGCCACCGCCTGGCGCACCTCGGCCGGCGCGGCCGCGCGGGTGCCCGTGGCCCAGGCCGGCAACCTGAACACCACCCTCGTCGACCTGCACAAGGCCGGCTACTTCGTGCTGGGCCTCGACGGCGGCGGGGACGTCTCCCTGCCCGGGCTCGCCCTGGCCACGGAGCCGCTCGTGCTCGTGGTGGGGGCCGAGGGCAAGGGTTTGTCCCGCATGGTGCGGGAGCACTGCCAGCAGATCGTGTCCATCCCGATCGACTCGACGATGGAGTCCCTCAACGCCTCGATGGCGGTGGGCATCTCCCTGTACGAGATCTCGGTGCAGCGCGCCGGCGGGCGCTGACCTCCACGGCGTCCC
Organism: Micrococcus sp. KRD096; assembly: GCF_017168495.1. Classification (NCBI taxonomy): domain Bacteria; kingdom Bacillati; phylum Actinomycetota; class Actinomycetes; order Micrococcales; family Micrococcaceae; genus Micrococcus; species Micrococcus sp. KRD096. Next base: position 150,350 of record NZ_JABFAY010000010.1, read on the forward strand.
GCCCGGGATGACGGCCGGGCGGGGACGCGGGGGTCGCACACGAAGCCCAGCGGGGCAGAGTGTCCACAGTGACGCCGATCACATGGCAGGATGTCGCGTGGACACGCCCACGTCTTGCCCGTGACGCGCGTCACCGCGCACAGTGTCTGCACTGTGTCCGACGGGCCCCCGTCGGCGAGCGCATCCCGCACCGCACCATCAGAACGAGGTCCGTCTCATGAAGCACCGCTCCCTCCCCCTCACCGCCGCCCTCGCCGTCGTCGCCCTCGGGCTCACGGCGTGCGGCGACTCCGGCTCCGGCGGCTCCGGCTCGTCCTCCGCCGCCGGCGGCGAGGGCTCCTACACCGTGGGCATCAACCAGCTCGTCTCCCACCCGGCGCTCGACGGCGCGGCCGAGGGCTTCAAGGAGGCGTTCGAGGACGCCGGCCTGGACGTGACGTTCGAGGAGCAGAACGCCCAGGGCGAGCAGGCCACCGTCACCTCCATCGCCTCCACCTTCGCCAACGACGCGGACGTCGACCTCGTGGCCGCGATCGCGACCCCCGCCGCGCAGGGCACCGCCTCGGCCGTGAAGGACAAGCCGGTCGTGTTCATGGCGGTCACCGATCCGAAGGGCGCTGAGCTCGTGGCCTCGGACGAGGCCCCGGGCGGCAACGTCACCGGCGTCTCGGACCGCAACCCGGTCAAGGAGCAGCTGCAGCTGCTCAAGGACGTGAAGCCGGACGCCACGACCGTCGGCATCGTCTACAACTCCGGCGAGGCCAACTCCAAGGTCCAGGTGGACCAGGCCAAGGAGGCCGGCAAGGAGCTGGGCCTCGAGGTCAAGGAGGCCACCATCACCAACTCGTCCGAGGTCCAGCAGGGCGTGCAGTCCCTGTCCGGCGTGGACGGCATCTACGTGCCCACGGACAACGCCGTCGTCTCGGCGCTGGAGACCGTGGTGGGCTACGGCAAGGAGCAGCGCGTCCCCGTCATCTCGGCGGACATCGACTCCGTCGAGCGCGGCGCCCTGGGCACGTACGGCATCGACTACACGGCGCACGGCAAGCAGGCCGGCGAGATGGCCGTGAAGATCCTCAAGGACGGCGCGAAGCCGGCCGAGCTGCCCGTGGGCTACGCCGACCCGGCCAACCTGCAGCTCGTGCTGAACCCGAAGGCCGCCGAGGCCTACGGCGTCGAGATCCCCGCCGAGCTCACGGACAGGGCCGATCAGCTCGTCGAGGGCTGATCCCGCGCCTGCCCGCCTCCGCGGCGGCCCGGACCTCGTGGTCCGGGCCGCCGCGGAGCACGTCGACGGCCAGCCCACCCCGTCCCGCCGTCGTCCGTCCCCCCTCGCCCCCTCGCACCGCCCGAAAGGCACCCGCCCCATGCTGACCGCAGTGGAACTGGGTCTGATCTACGCCGTCGTCGCGCTCGGCGTGTACCTGACCTTCCGCATCCTCGACTTCCCCGACCTCACGGTGGACGGCTCGTTCACCACCGGCGCCGCCACGGCCGCCGTGCTCATCACGGGCGGCACGCCGGTGCCCCTGGCCATGCTCGCCGCCTTCGTGGCGGGCGCGCTCGCGGGCCTCGTCACCGGCCTGCTGCACACGAAGGGCCGGATCGACGGCCTGCTCGCCGGCATCCTCACGATGATCGCGCTCTACTCGATCAACCTGCGGATCATGGGCAAGGCCAACATCCCCCTGCTCGGCCAGGACACCCTGTTCACGTGGCTCGGCGACCTGGGCCTGGCCCGGAACTGGGGCTCGATCCTCGTGCTCTTCCTCGGTGTGTTCGTGGTGAAGCTGATCCTCGACTGGTTCCTGCACACGGACCTGGGCCTCGCCCTGCAGGCGACCGGTGACAACGAGGAGATGATCCGCTCGTACGGCGTCTCCACGGACCGGATGAAGATCCTCGGCCTGATGATCTCCAACGGCCTCTTGGCCCTCGGCGGCTCCCTGCTGGCCATGTACCAGGGCTTCGCGGACATCTCCATGGGCATCGGCCTCATCCTCGTGGGCCTGGCGTCCGTGATCGTGGGCCAGGCCGTGTTCGGCCAGCGCACGGTCTTCTGGGCGACGCTCGCCGTGATCGTCGGCGCCGTGCTCTACCGCCTGATCATCCAGTTCGCCCTCAACGCGGGCCTGAGCCCGAACGACATGAAGCTGATCTCCGCGGCCCTCGTCGTCGTGGCCCTGCTGCTGCCGCGCTTCGGCTTCGCCAGGCGCCTGAGCCTGCGCACGCGGGGCACGGCCGCGACCCCGGCGCCGGCCGCCGCCGCTCCGGCCACCGCCGGCATGCCCCTGACTGGCGAGCCGGGCGGCGCCACCCCCGCCGCATCCGTCTCCGAGGAGGCCCCCCGTGCTTGAGATCTCACAGGTCTCCAAGACCTTCTTCCCGAACACCGTCAACGAGCGGCGCGCCCTGCAGGGCATCGACCTGCACCTGGCCGAGGGCGACTTCGTCACCGTGATCGGCTCCAACGGCGCCGGCAAGTCCACGATCCTGAACACGATCGCCGGCAAGCTGCTCCCGGACACCGGCACCGTGGCCGTGGGCGGCAAGGACGTCACCCGCATGCCGGACCACCGCCGCGCGGCCTCGATCGGCCGGGTGTTCCAGGACCCGACGGCGGGCACGGCCCCGAATCTCACGATCGAGGAGAACATGGCCCTGGCCTGGCGACGCGGGCACGCCCGCGGGCTCTCGCGGGGCGTCTCCCGCGCCCGGCGCGCGATGTTCCGCGACGAGCTCACGAAGCTCGAACTCGGCCTGGAGAACCGCCTCACCGCCAAGGTCGGGCTGCTCTCCGGTGGCCAGCGTCAGGCGCTCAGCCTGCTCATGGCCACGTTCTCCGGACCGAAGATCCTGCTGCTGGACGAGCACACCGCCGCCCTGGACCCGTCCCGGGCGGAGCTGGTGACCCGCCTGACCCGGCAGGTGGTGGCCGAGCACCGGCTCACCACGCTGATGGTCACGCACAACATGTCCCAGGCCCTCGAGGTCGGCAACCGGCTGATCATGATGCACGACGGCCGGATCATCCTCGAGCTGGACGAGCAGGAGAAGGCCGGGCGCACCCCGGCGGACCTGCTGGCCGAGTTCGGCAAGATCAAGGGCGCCGTCGTGGACGACAAGACCATGCTGTCCTGAGCGTCCCGTCCGGCGCCCCGTCCCCGGCCTGCCCCTCCGCCCCCCACGGCGGGCGGGCGGGCCGGCCGTTCTCACCGGCGCGGCCGCGGGGTAGCGTCGTGGCGTGAGCACCGTGAAGCCCGACACCCAGAGCGCCACCGCAGCCGATGTCCGCCTCCAGACCGTCACGGGGCGTATCCCGGTGACGGACGTGCAGCCCGTTGTGCTGGACGGCCGGTTCCCGGCGAAGGCCGTGGTCGGCGAGGACATCCCCGTCCGCGCGACCGTGTTCCGCGAGGGCCACGACTCCGTGCGCGCCACCGTCCGCCTGTTCGACCCGGCCGGCGCCGAGGTGCAGCGCGTGCAGATGCGTCCGGGCCGGCCCGGCCTGGACGAGGTCGTGGCCACGCTGCGGCCCGCCGAGCCGGGCCTGCACCAGTTCGTGGTCGAGGGCTGGGACGATCCGGTGGGCACGTGGAAGCACGCGGCCACCGTCAAGATCGCCGCCGGCGTCGACGTGGAGCTGATGCTCGCCGAGGGCGCCGCCCTGTTCCGCCGGGCCGCCGAGGACGCGGAGCGCTCGGCCGAGGACCGCGCCGTGTTCGAGGAGGTCGTTCGCGGCCTCGAGGACGAGTCGCTCATCCCGGCCCAGCGCCTGGCCTCCGCCGAGTCGGCGGAGGTGTCCGCCGTCCTCCACGCCCGCCCCGTGCGGGAGCACCTCACGAGCTCCGAGCTCTACCCGCTGGACGTGCAGCGCGAGCTCGCCGGCCGCGGCGCCTGGTACGAGTTCTTCCCCCGCTCCGAGGGCGCCCGCTTCGACGAGGCCTCCGGCACGTGGTCCTCTGGCACCTTCGCGACGGCGGCCGACCGGCTCCCGGCGGTCGCCCGGATGGGCTTCCAGGTGGTCTACCTGCCGCCGATCCACCCGATCGGCACCACGCACCGCAAGGGTCCGAACAACACGCTGACGGCCGGGCCGCAGGACCCGGGCTCGCCGTGGGCGATCGGTGGGCCCGAGGGCGGGCACGACGCCGTGCACCCGGACCTGGGCACCGTCGAGGACTTCGAGGCGTTCGTGGCCGCGGCCGCGGACGAGGGCCTCGAAGTGGCCCTGGACCTGGCCCTGCAGTGCTCCCCGGACCACCCGTGGGTCGCCGCGCACCCGGAGTGGTTCACCACCCGCGTGGACGGCACCATCGCGTATGCGGAGAACCCGCCGAAGAAGTACCAGGACATCTACCCGCTGAACTTCGACAACGACCCGGGCGGCCTCGCCCAGGCGGTGCTGGACGTGGTGCGGGGCTGGGTGGCCCGCGGCGTGCACATCTTCCGCGTGGACAACCCGCACACCAAGCCCCTGTGGTTCTGGGAGTGGCTGATCGCGAAGGTCCGCGCCGAGGAGCCGCGCGTCGTGTTCCTCGCCGAGGCCTTCACCCGTCCCGCGATGATGCACGCCCTGGGCAAGGTCGGGTTCCAGCAGTCCTACGGGTACTTCACCTGGCGGAACACGGCCGAGGAGCTTGCGGAGTACCTCCAGGAGATCTCGCACGAGACGCCGGCGTTCTATCGCCCCAACCTCTTCGTCAACACGCCGGACATCCTCACGGAGTACCTGCAGCACGGCGGCCCGGGCGCGTTCCGGATCCGCGCCGTCGTCGCCGCCACGGCCAGCCCGCTGTGGGGCGTCTACGCCGGGTTCGAGCTGTTCGAGCACGTGGCCCGGCCGGGCGCGGAGGAGTACATCGACAACGAGAAGTACGAGTACCGCCCCCGGGACTGGGAGGGCGCGGAGGCCGCGGGTGCCTCGCTCGCCCCGTACCTCACCCGGCTCAATGAGATCCGCGCGGCGCACCCGGCGCTGGGCGACCTGCAGAACCTGACCCTGCACGCCTCGACGCACCCGGACCTGCTCGTGTTCTCGAAGACGCGCTCGGCCCGGCCCGAGGGTGCGCACCGGGACGCCGAGGCGGTCACCGACGCCGGTCCCGCGGAGGACACCCTGATCGTCGTCGTCACCACGAACCCGCACGACGTCGTCGAGGCGACCCTGGACCTGGACCTCGAGGCGCTGCGTCTGCGCCCCGAGGACCGCGACGCGTCCGGGGCCGTCGAGGTGGAGGACCTGCTCACCGGCCAGCGCTGGCGGTGGGGCCGCACCCCGTACGTCCGCCTGGACCCGAACGTCGAGCCCGCCCATGTCCTGCGGGTCGTCCGGAACGGCTGAGCCGCTCCCGACGCCCGCCGTCCCCAGAACAGGAATCGCCATGACCCCGTCC
>NZ_JABFAY010000010.1:155845-158520 GCF_017168495.1 Micrococcus sp. KRD096
CCCCCGTCCCGCCGTCGCCCCGCTCGCCGTGGACCCGGAGGTGCTGGCCGCCGTCGCGCAGGGCCGGCACCACGATCCGCACACCGTGCTGGGCGCCCACCCGCATCCCGACGGCGCCGCGGTCACCTACCGCGTGCTGCGCCCGCTGGCGCGCACGGTCACGGTGGTCCGCGCCGGCGACGGGCAACGCGTGGAGCTGACGCACGAGCACGACGGCGTGTTCGCGGGCGTGGCCCCGACGCCCCGTGTGGCCGGGGCCGCCGCGGGCGACTACCGCGTCGAGGTGGCATACGAGACCGAGGACGGCACGACCGGCCCCGTCCAGGAGCAGGACGACGCGTACCGGCACCTGCCCACGCTCGGCGAGCTGGACCTGCACCTGATCGGGGAGGGCCGGCACGAACGGCTGTGGGAGGTGCTCGGCGCCCGCGTGGTCCGCACCTCCGCCGACGAGGCCGTCGGCACGGCCTTCGCGGTCTGGGCGCCGAACGCGCGGGCCGTGCGCGTGGTGGGCGACCACAACGGCTGGGACGGCCGGACCCATGCCATGCGGTCCCTCGGCTCCTCCGGCGTGTGGGAGCTGCTGGTGCCTGGCGTCGGTCACGGCGACCGCTACAAGTTCGAGATCCTCGGCCGGGACGGGCTCTGGCGGCAGAAGGCGGACCCGATGGCCCGCTGGACGGAGGTCCCGCCGGCCACGGCCTCGCGTGTGCTCGAGTCCGACTACGCCTTCGGGGACCGCACCTGGATGGAGCGCCGCCGTCTCACGGACCCGCACGAGCGCCCGCTGAGCATCTACGAGGTGCACCTGGGCTCGTGGCGGCCCGGGCTGGACTACCGCGAGCTGGCCGAGCAGCTCGTGGAGTACGTGCAGTGGCTCGGGTTCACGCACGTGGAGTTCCTGCCGGTCGCGGAGCATCCGTTCGGCGGGTCCTGGGGCTACCAGGTGACCGGCTACTACGCCCCCACCTCCCGGTTCGGCTCCCCGGACGAGTTCAAGCACCTGGTGGACGCGCTCCACCGGGCGGGGATCGGCGTCATCGTGGACTGGGTGCCGGCGCACTTCCCGAAGGACGAGTGGGCGCTCGCGCGCTTCGACGGGACCGCCCTGTACGAGCACCCGGACCCGCGGCGGGGCGAACATCCCGACTGGGGCACCCTCGTGTTCGACTTCGGCCGCACCGAGGTCCGCAACTTCCTCGTGGCCAACGCGCTCTACTGGCTCGGCGAGTTCCACATCGACGGGCTGCGCGTGGACGCCGTCGCCTCGATGCTCTACCTGGACTACTCGCGCGAGGACGGGCAGTGGGAGCCCAACGTGCACGGCGGCAACCACAACCTCGAGGCCATCGACTTCCTGCGCGAGGTCAACGCGACCGTGTACCGCCTGCACCCCGGCGTCCACATGATCGCGGAGGAGTCCACGGCCTTCTCCGGGGTGAGCGCTCCCGTGGACGCGGGCGGTCTCGGCTTCGGCAAGAAGTGGAACATGGGCTGGATGCACGACACCCTGGCCTACCTGTCCCAGGACCCGGTCAACCGCCGGTGGCACCACGAGCAGTGGACGTTCTCCATGGTGTACGCCTACTCGGAGAACTACGTGCTGCCGCTGTCCCACGATGAGGTCGTCCACGGCAAGGGCTCCCTGCTGGGCCGCATCCCGGGCGACCGACGGCAGCAGCTGGCGACCCTGCGCGCCTACTACGGGTACATGTGGGCGCACCCCGGCAAGCAGCTGCTGTTCATGGGCGGGGAGTACGCGCAGCCGAGCGAGTGGTCCGAGGGCGAGGGCCTGGACTGGCCCGTCTCGTGGGATGAGGCGCACCGCGGGGTCCAGCTGACGATCCGGGAGCTCAACGCGCTCTACCGCAGCAAGCCGGCGCTGTGGTCGCTGGACCACAGCCCGGAGGGATTCTCGTGGGTGGACGGCGGCGACGCCGACGGCAACACGCTCGTGTTCCTCCGCATGCCCGCGGCGCAGGTGGTGCCGGAGACACGGATCGACGACGACGGCGCCGCGGTCCCGGCCGCTGAACCGGGCGGCGCCCCGCTGCTGTGCATCACCAACCTCTCGGGGTCGCCGCGTCAGGGGCTGCGCGTGGGGGTGCCGTCCGCGGGGGAGTGGACGGTGGTGCTGGACACCGATGCGACCGACTTCCACGGTGACGGCTGGCGGGAGCAGACCGGCCAGTCCGAGGTGATCGCGGCACACGAGGGCCAGTGGCAGGGCCAGCCGGCCCACGTCACGGTGAACGTGCCGGCGCTGACCACCCTGTGGCTCCAGCCGACCCTGGACACGACGGCCACGCCCTGAGGAGTGGTGCACGTCACGGCCGGGGGTGACGGCGCTGGAGCGTCGAACGGGGCGGGCCAGGCCGAAGGAATCCGCGAGAACAGGCGGAAACCGGCCGCCCACCCTTGACCGCACGCCGGGTGTCACCCTTGATTTTGTGTTCGGTGGGGTTCGTGTGTAGAGTTCCATCTCGTGCTCAAGACGCCGACCGGGTGACCGGGAGGCGGGGTGAAGAACACAGAATCCGCGGATTCATGCCGAGAATGGCAGGTCCAGGGCGGGTGGTGCTCACCGGGTGCGCGGCCGGCAGTGATGCGGGTCGGGATTCCTGAAGAAGATGATCTGGTTTGACAGCCGGGGATCATGTGGTAAGCTTTTCGAG
>NZ_JABFAY010000011.1:0-920 GCF_017168495.1 Micrococcus sp. KRD096
GACCATGCGAGCACAGCATTCAGGACCACAGCGGCCCGGTAGACGATCGCGTACTTGTCATACCGGGTCGCCAGACCCCGCCACTGCTTCAGGTGAGCGTACTGACGCTCGATGACGTTGCGGCCCTTGTAGGCGTCCGCGTCGAGGCCGACGGGGCGCCCGCCGCGGGCACCGCGCCGTCTGCGGTGGCCCTGCTGGTCGGCCGGTTCAGGGATGACCGCTTTGATCCCACGGGCACGTAGGTGGGTGCGGATCGCCCGGGAGGAGTACGCCTTATCGCCCAGCACGGCCTCGGGGCGGGTCCGGGGCCGCCCTACTGGCCGGGTCACGCGCAGCTGCTCCAGAAGAGGAAGCAGCATCGGGGAGTCCCCTGCCTGGCCGGGGGTGATCAGGCTGACCAGCGGCAGCCCGGTCCCATCGACGAGCTGATGGATCTTCGTGCTCAGCCCGCCACGGGAGCGCCCGATGCCGTGATCGGCCGGCTCCTCACGCGGATTCTTGTAGTTCGATCCATCCCCCTGTGAGGCGGGTGATGTTCGTCGCGTGCTGATGCGCGCGGGCGATCGTGGAGTCCACCGAGACCGACCAATCGATCAGGCCTTCGGCGTCAGCGGCGGCGGTCAGCGTGGCCAGCACCGTGTCCCATGTGCCTTTTTCGGCCAAGCGCCGATGCCAGGTCCACACGGTCTGCCAGGGCCCGTAGACCTCGGGCAGATCCCTCCAAGCGATTCCGCACCGGTATCGGTAGATGATCGCCTCCACCATGGTGCGGGCGTCGGCGAACGGCCTGCCGGCGCGGCCGGTCCGGGTCGGGAGCATCGGGGCGATCAACTCCCATTGGGTGTCAGAGAGCATCTGGAACCGGGACATGTCCCCAGGGTCTCAGCTGACTCGTGCATCTATTCTCAGACACGCCCTAG
>NZ_JABFAY010000011.1:1020-8481 GCF_017168495.1 Micrococcus sp. KRD096
CGGCGGTCAGCGTGGCCAGCACCGTGTCCCATGTGCCTTTTTCGGCCAAGCGCCGATGCCAGGTCCACACGGTCTGCCAGGGCCCGTAGACCTCGGGCAGATCCCTCCAAGCGATTCCGCACCGGTACCGGTAGATGATCGCCTCCACCATGGTGCGGGCGTCGGCGAACGGCCTGCCGGCGCGGCCGGTCCGGGTCGGGAGCATCGGGGCGATCAACTCCCATTGGGCATCGGAGAGCATCTGGAACCGGGACATGTCCCCAGGGTCTCAGCTGACTCGTGCATCTATTCTCAGACACGCCCTAGGCGCATGTGTCAGAGCCAGTTGGGTGCTGCTGGACAGAGGTGCCAGGGTGCGATCTTGCTTGACAGGGTTGCCCATCATCGCGCTCGACGGATTCGTCGATCCGGCCTTCTCCAACCGCGCGCGTCTTGGCCGCGTAGTACGTGCTCGGTGCGATCTGTGTGCCTGCCGCGGACAGCGTGGCGCAGATCGGCTCGACACCGAACTCGTGCTTGTGTTCGTCGATGTAGTCCACGATCAGCGCTGTGGGCGGTCGAGCTCCGCCGCGAAGAAAGCCGACGCCGAGCGCAGGATCGCGTTCGCCCGCCGTAGTTCACGGTTCTCCTTCTCTAGCTCGGCCACCCGGGCGGCTTCGCTGGTCGTGATTCCGGGGCGGTGGCCGTGGTCGATCTCGGTTTGGCGGACCCAGTTGCGCAGCGTCTCGGGATTGATCCCGAGCTGTTCTCCCACACGGCGGAACGCTCCGGTCCTCGTGGCGGGGTCTTGACGGGCTTCCAGAGTCATCCGCGTGGCGCGTTCGCGGAGCTCGTCGGGGTACTTCCGTGGTGCTGGCATGCTCTGCATCCTTCCGTTGGATCAGAGCCTCCACCAGACCCGGGGCGATTCAGGCCCTGCTGGTCGGCCGGCTCAGGGATGACCGCCTTGATCCGGCGGGCACGCAGATGGGCGCGGATCGCCCGGGAGGAAGTATGCCTTGTCACCCAGCACGGCCTCGGGGCGGGTCCGGGGCCGCCCTACCGGCCGTGCCACACGCAGCTGTTCCAGCAGGGGCAACAGCATCGGGGAGTCTCCTGCCTGGCCTGGGGTGATCAGGCTGAACAGCGGCATCCCGGCGCCATCGACGAGCTGATGGATCTTCGTGCTCAACCCGCCACGAGAGCGCCCGATCCCGTGATCGGCCGCCTCCTCACGCAGATTCTTGTAACTCGATCCATCCCCCTGTGTGCCGGGTAGTGTTCGTCGCGTGCTGGTGAGCGCGGGCGATCGTGGAGTCCACCGACACCGACCAGCCCACCAAGCCCTGCGCGTCAGCGGCGGCGGTCAGCTTTGTCAGCACCGTGTCCCAGGTGCCCTCGGCCGCCATCCGGCGGCGCCAGGTCCACACGGTCTGCCAGGGCCCGTAGACCTCGGGCAGGTCTCTCCAGGGAATCCCGCACCGGTACCGGTAGATGATCGCCTCGACCATCGTGCGGGCATCGGCGAACGGCCTGCCGGCGCGGCCGCTCCGGGTCGGGAGTATCGGGGCGATCAGCTCCCACTGCGCATCGGACAGCGCCTGGAACCGGGACATGCGCTCCAGGGTGTCAGCTGGCCCCTGGGTTCATTGTCAGACACGCCTTAGATTCTCCCGCTCACACAGCGCCTCTCTGGCCGATGAGGTGCTCACGGTGATCGGGAACATACACGGGACGCAGGGCAACTGACAGCACCCGTCGGTAGACCATGGCCCGCCCCTTAGCGCGCGGGCCACCTCGGCGGCCAGCCGCTCAAGCTCGGCCCCAGAACCGCTGGTGCAAGGACCCCGTGCAGCTTGCGCACGTGACTGCCGCCGCCCAGGTTGATCTTGACCAATGGCGGCGCGGGTCCAGAACTAACCCTCTACCTTCACGGCGAAGGTGTCCGCACACTCAGAGGACCACGTCCTCCAAGACGACTACCGTGGCGAGTAGATCCCTACCTTATTTCCGATGATCCTCTGGGTGTCGAGGATGATCAGGTCCTTAGCATTAGGGATTGCCTGGTTGCGAACGGTCCATATACAGACTATGAAATGACCTCAGCGTGGCGGAACGCTACCCGGACATCAACTTGCACGTCCTGCTCCACCACCAAATGCAAGACTCCAGCCTCTACCCTCACAGCCTCGCCAGAGTCGCACATATCTTCAAGCTGATCCACATCCACGTCCGGCGGCTCATTCATCGAAACACTAGCATTCAGGGTAGCCAGACCCGATACAACGCCCACGTACTCCTGTGTTTCCTCGTGGAACTCCACAACCGACCATTCGAGAGATGCATTATCAGCCTCAATGGAGGAGACGGTCAAATCCGCTAGACCGGCAACTCGAGAAAATTCCTTCAATCGAGGAAACTGCTCCTGGATGACAAAAGCGGACTCCCCCGCGAAGCCCTTCAAGTACTCGACAGCGGCATCAATGGCAGCATTTGAAACAGCCTCGTCATCGTCATCATAAATATCCTCGTAAAATTCATAACCACTGTCGGTCGTAGAATGCTGAGAATCATACTCCGATGTATACGGCACTGGACGATCGCCGATCTCATCACGCAACACGAGATCCAGAGCATTATCGCGACGCACACGATTCAGACGGTCAGAAGCAGCACGCTCGACAGCATCGAGATACCTTACCGCCGTTGAATCTTCGGCCTCCGTCGCAATACTGCCAGATTTCCGCATGGAGCGCACCTGGGAGACCTTAAGGGAAAAGTCTTCAATCGACTTGACAAGGCTATCTGCACTCTCGCTTGGGTCCAGATAGTCCGCCCTAAGAAGCAAATAAATCAGAAGTGAATAAGCATCAGACTTATTTCGAAACCGTGTCTTCTTAAGGCGGGGGGTGAATTCCGAGAGCATCTCTCGGACGCGATCGAAACGCCGGCCGAATTCCGTCAGGGCCTCGTCATTCGATACAGCATCAGCCATCCGCTGATACAAGGAATCAAGCGACTCCTTTTTATTAGGAAAGGACTTAGTGGAAACGGCCTCGAACACCTCAGCACAGAACTCAAAGTGCTTCAGACGCCGCACATCGTTCGGAGAAAAGATACCCCAGTCGCTAAGAATTCTATCTTCGGCAACATTCTTTATGAGCCTAGTAAATGCATTTCTGTAAGTAGCATTTCTGAGCTCGGACTCATTCAAGCTAACAACAGTTGTATTCAGCCGTCGAAATATATCACGCAACTGCCCTTCGTCCAGGTAGTCCGGCAGATCGCGTACCGCGAACTTGAAGCTCCTCAGGCGTTTGCGGTATTCATCCGGCAAGTCGGTGAACTTCTTACCGCGGCAACCATCCAGAAACTTAGAGTCGTCCGGCAGATGAAATTCTCCGCGCACAAAATGTATGCACGCTGTAATGCGTTGCTGACCGTCAACTACGACTGTCGACTGCATCCCTTCACTGTCAGTCTTATACTGAACAAACAATTCGGGAACCGGAACCCCCCGAAGCATCGAATCGATAAGGAGCGCCTTTTGTTCGTCGCTCCAGACCACCCCACGCTGAAATGGTGGCTTCAAAACCAGCTTTGACCGCGCCCGGCCTTCAGAGATGCCCACGCCAAATTCATCAGAAGAATCAGCCAAGTCGATAAAATCTTGAAGGGATTTTGTCCCTACTGATGCTGGCAAGGGGGGATTAAACTCAATTACTGTCATTTTTTCACCTTAATTAGCATGGCCATGGCGCCTTCCTGAACATAGTTACGCAATGACCACATGTCACGGAATATCCAAAACTTTGCGGTTATATTCCTGTTTATCAATTCCGAGGCGCGGGCCGAAAGTTTGTTTGCCACTCCTCCCCAATCTTCTCCCAGAGTGGGAGAACTAAGAAGAAGGTCGGCCCTGAAGCATCCATCAAATATTCTGTTTCGCGTCATCGTGTAGTCCTTCTTAGCGCCCTCCTCGAGGCCACGCCTAGCATGTCGATACTTCCTCTGCATATCGCGCCATGCAGCCTCGAACTTCAGCTCAGAAATAATTGCCATATCAATATCCGAAGCAGTCCCAAAGAGCCTGGGTGACCCCCCCTCCGATATCTTACCGGGATTCAAGCTAAAACCCAAAGATCCCGACCCCGTGCACCAGATGTCATGAAACTCAACTTCCAACAGTTCGGCCGCAAAATCGCGAAAATTAGCAAAGTCGTCCGCAGCAAGAAAGAACGGGCTATGGTTCAAGAACGATCTATTTATCCATCCCGGCAGATCGGCTTCGCCAAGACTCGAGAACGTATCCAAATTTCTTATGGCAATACTGTAATCGAGCCTGGAATCGCGCTGACCAGAGAATTTGTTTTTTGACATATCTTTCACACTATTCCCGCTAATATTTTATGACAGGGGCGCTGCCCTGGCTCTAGAACCTGCCCGAGCCCCCGCCATCCTGTGCGAGGTTGCTGAACCGACTGTAGTGCCCCTGGAACCCCACCACAATGGTTTTCGTGGGCCCGTTGCGGTGCTTGGCCACGATCAGGTCCGCCTCGCCGGCGCGCGGTGACTCCTTGTCGTACACGTCCTCGCGGTGCAGCAGGATCACCATGTCCGCGTCCTGCTCGATCGAGCCGGACTCGCGCAGGTCGGACACCTGCGGCCGCTTGTCCGTCCTCTGCTCACTTCCACGGTTCAACTGGCTCAGCGCGATCACCGGCACGTCGAGCTCCTTGGCCAGCAGCTTGAGGGCACGGGAGAACTCGGCGACCTCCTGCTGACGGGACTCGACCTTCTTGCCCGAGCTCATGAGCTGCAGGTAGTCCAGCACCACCATCTTGAGGTTGTTCTTCTGCTTGAGCCGCCGGCACTTGGCGCGGATCTCCATCATGGTCATGTTCGGGGAGTCGTCGATGAAGAACGGCGCCTCGTTCAGCCGCCCCACGGTCGCCGCGATCTTGGACCACTGGTCGTCCCGGATGGTGCCCTTGCGCAGGTCCTGCAGCGCGATCGTCGCCTCGGCGCTCAGGAGCCTCATGGCGATCTCGTTCTTGCCCATCTCGAGGCTGAAGAACACGGTGGCCATGTTGTGGTGGATGGCCGCGGCCCGCGCGAAGTCGAGCGCGAGCGTGGACTTGCCGACGGCGGGGCGCGCCGCGATCACGATCATCTGGCCGCCGTGCAGGCCCTGCGTCAGCTCGTCGAAGTCGTAGAAGTCGGTGGGGACGCCCGTCAGGCCCTCCCCCTGGTTGCCGGCCGCCTCGATCTCGTCGACGGCGTGCTCCATGATCTCCGCGAGGCGCACGTAGTCCTCGGACTGGCGGTTCTCCGCGACCTTGTAGATCTCGGACTGCGCCTCGTTGACGATCTCCTCGACCTCGCCGTCGCCCTGATATCCCAGCTGGGTGATCTTGGTGCCGGCGGTGACGAGGCGGCGCAGGACGGCCTTCTCCGCCACGATCTCCGCGTAGAAGCTCGCGTTGGCGGCGGTGGGCACGGACTGGATGAGCTCGTGCAGCACGGCGGGGCCGCCCACGCGGCTGAGCTCCTGGCGCTTGTTCAGCAGGTCTGCCACGGTGACGGCGTCCGCGGGTTCACCGCGGCCGTAGAGGTCGATGATCGCCTCGTAGATCATCTCGTGGCTCGGCCGGTAGAAGTCGTGGCCGCGCAGCAGCTCCACCACGTCCGCGATCGCGTCCTTGGAGAGCATCATGCCGCCCAGCACCGAGCGCTCCGCCTCCAGGTCCTGGGGCGGCAGGAAGCGTTCAGAGGAACGGCCGCCGTCGTAGGAGCCCGAGTCTCCGTAGTTCTCAGTCAACGTCCGGAGACTCCCTTCCCACAGCCCGCACGACGGCGGCCCTCGCCGGTCTTCCCGGCCCTGATTCCTCTGTTGTCACCGCCCGTGCCGCCGCACCCTCCTGCAGGCGGATGGCGCGACGGTCCCCGGGGCGACGGTCCGAGCGGATGCGCGCCTGTCAGTGGTCACCTGCGGCCAATACCCGCCCTCGCGTTGGGGATACCACGCGACACTACGCGCGCCGTGGAGGCTGGGCAACCGCGTTTCCCACAGGCCTTGTGGACAACGTGTGGATTCGGCGGCGTGTCGTGTGGATCGCCTGGGGACCACGCTGGGGACAACCGCGCGACCACTCCCAGAATCCGGCTCTGACCTGGGACGATGCGATCTCCAGGGCTGTGGAGGAAGTTTCTCCACCCCCCTCTCGGCCCCGTCGATCCAACTTGACAGCACCCTCGTTTGCGCCCTCATCACACCGCCTGGTACAGGCCTATCCACACCGTCGTCCACACCCTCCACATCTGTGGACAACTCCTGTGGACAAGGTGCCCGGATCTGGGGACGGCGAAGTTGACAGCGTCTGTGCACGGCCGGCATCGCAGGTCAGCGCGGCCTCTCCCGGCCGTCCTGGCCGTCGACGTCGCCCGGTCCCTCGCCACCGAGCAGGGCCGCCGCGATGGCCACCACGCGCGCGACGGCGGGGTCCCCGCGGCCGGCCCGCCAGATCAGCTGCACGTCCAACGGCGGCCCGGCGTCCTCCAGTTCGGCCCAGCCGACGGCCTCGCCGCGGATGTTCTCCCGCACCGAGTCCACGGTCAGGGCCACCCCGACGCCGGCGTCGACGAGCACCACCTGGGACCACGAGTCCGGGGCCTGCTGCGCGATGCGCGGCACGAAGCCGGCCGCCTGCGCGAGCGCGGGCAGCCGGGCGCCCAGCGCGGAGGCGGGCCCGCCGGGGATGGTGATCCAGCGGTCCTCGGCGAGGTCCGCGAGCGCCACCGTCCCGGCGCCCCACAGCCGGTGCCCCGGGGGCAGGGCGACCACGAGGCGCTCCTGGGCGAGCACCAGGGCGTCGACGGCGGGCGGCAGGTAGTCCCACCGGCCGAGGCACAGATCGAGCTCCTCCTCCAGCACCCGTTCGAGCCCCTGCGGCGAGAAGTGCGCGCTCTCCAACTCGAGCCGCAGCCCCGGCGCCCGCGACTGCACCTCACGGGCGAGTCGCGCCACGGGCCGGATGGCCGACGCGCTGGCGAAACCGAGACGCACCCGCCCCGTCTCCCCCGCGACCGCACCGCGCACGGCCTCCCCCGCCCGCTCGGCGGCGTGCACCAGGTCCTCGGCCACCGGCACGAGCGCCTCCCCGGCGGGCGTCAGCGCCACCTTCCGCGTCGTCCGGTCGAACAGGGCCGCGCCGAGGCTGCGCTCCAGCCCTTTCACGAGTCGGCTCAACGCGGGCTGCGTCAGGTTCACCCGCTGGGCCGCCCGCCCGAAGTGCAGCTCTTCGGCGACGGCCAGGAACGCCCGTGCGTGGTGGACCTCCACGTGTCCTCCTCTCCCGGCCTCCCCGGGCCGCCCGGCACCGATGACTCCGGCGCATCAGTGGGCCGCGCAAGAGTCATTGGACGGAATGAAAGCACGGTGCTTGGGTGGGATGCATCGTCGTGTCGTCCGCCACAGTGAGG
>NZ_JABFAY010000011.1:8581-33399 GCF_017168495.1 Micrococcus sp. KRD096
CTCCCCGGCCTCGCTCCCCCTCGACGGCGTCCTCGTCGCCGACTTCTCCCGCGTCCTCGCCGGCCCGCTCGCCACCATGACGCTGGCGGACCTCGGGGCGCGCGTCATCAAGGTGGAGCACCCCGAGCGCGGCGACGACACCCGCGGCTGGGCCCCGCCCCGCTCGGCGACGGGCGCCACCTACTTCGAGTCCGTGAACCGCAACAAGGAGTCGGTCGGCTGGGACCTGAAGGACCCCGAGGACCAGCGGCGGGCCGCCGCCCTGGCCGCCCGGGCCGACGTCGTGGTCCACAACCTCAAGCCCGGCACCATGGAGCGCCTCGGCCTGGGCTACGACGACGTCGCGCGGGAGAACCCGTCCGTGGTCTACGCCGCCGTCTCCGGCTTCGGCGACCGCGAGGGCCGGGACCTGCCCGGCTACGACTTCATCGTCCAGGCCGCGGGCGGGCTCATGAGCATCACCGGCGAACCGGACGCCCCGATGAAGGCGGGTGTCGCCCTGGTGGACGTGCTCACGGCCAAGGACCTCACCGCCGGCGTGCTCGCCGCCCTGCTGCGCCGCGAGCGCACCGGGGAGGGCGCGCACCTGCGGCTGAACCTGCTCTCCTCGCTGCAGGGGGCGCTCGCCAACCAGGGCCAGGCCTGGCTCGGCGCCGGCGTCGTCCCGCGGCGGATGGGCAACGACCACCCCTCGATCGCCCCCTACCAGCTGCTGGCGTGCCGGGACGCGCCGCTCGCCGTCGCCATCGGCAACGACGCGCAGTTCCGCACCTTCGCCGCGGCCCTCGGCGTCCCCGAGCTCACCGAGGACCCGCGCTTCACCACGAACACGGACCGCGTCGAGCACCGCGAGGAGCTGCGCACCGCCCTGGAGGACGCGCTCTCGGCCGAGACGGCGGCCCACTGGCGGGACGTGCTGCAGGCCGAGCGGCTCCCGGTCGGCCTCGTGTCCACCGTCGCCGAGGGCGTCGAGCTGGCCGAGTCCCTCGGCCTCGAGCCGACCGTCGAGGTCCAGGACCGCTCCGGCGCCCCCGCCGGCCGGCAGTTCCGCCACCCGGTGCAGTGGGACCCGCCCGTGGCGCACCCGCACCAGGCGCCGCCCGCGCTCGGTGCGGACACGGCGGCCGTCAACACCTGGCTCGACGCCCGCTGACCACCCCGCAGAGAGGACCCCCGCCATGACCACCCCGTTCCACGCCGAAGCCGACTCGTTCCTCGGCCGCGCCGACGTCGTCGGCCTGGACTCCCTGTTCTCCGCCGAGGAGAAGGCCGTCGCGCTGCAGGTGCGCGGCTTCGTGGACGAGCACATCCGCCCGCACATCGCCCGCTGGTACGACGACGCGGTGTTCCCGCGCGAGATCGTCCCCGAGCTGGGTCGCCTCGGCGTGCTCGGCATGCCCTACGAGGGCCACGGCATGCCCGGTCGCTCGGCGGTGGAGTACGGCCTCGCCGCCCAGGAGCTCGAGGCCGGCGACTCCGGCCTGCGCACCTTCGTCTCGGTGCAGGGCTCGCTCGCGATGGGCGCGATCCACAAGCACGGCTCCGAGGAGCAGAAGGCGCAGTGGCTGCCGCGCATGACCACCGGCGAGGCGGTCGGCTGCTTCGGCCTCACCGAGCCGGGCGCCGGCTCGGACCCGGCCTCCATGACGACGACGGCCCGCCAGGAGCCCGGCGGCGACTGGGTGCTCGACGGGGTCAAGCGGTGGATCGGGCTGGCCACCCTGGCCGACGTCGCGATCATCTGGGCGCAGACCGGCGAGCCCGGCGACGGGCGCGGGGTGCGCGGCTTCGTGGTCCCCACGGACACCCCCGGCTTCCGTGCCGAGGCGATCACCCAGAAGCTGTCCATGCGGGCCTCGGTGCAGTGCGAGATCCACCTCGACGGCGTGCGCCTGCCCGCCTCCGCGATGCTGCCGGCCGACTCCGCCGTCGGGCTCAAGGGCCCCTTCCAGTGCCTCAACGAGGCCCGCTACGGGATCATCTGGGGCGCGATGGGCGCCGCCCGCGACTCCTTCGACGCCGTCCTCGACTACGCGATGCAGCGGCAGCAATTCGGGGTGCCGCTGGCCTCCCACCAGCTGACGCAGGCCAAGCTCGCGGACATGGCCGTGGCCATCGGCAAGGGCTACCTGCTGGCGCACCAGATCGGCCGCGCCAAGGACGCCGGCCCGCTCACCCCCGCCATGATCTCGGCGGGCAAGCTGGACAACTGCCGCGTGGCCATCGGCATCGCCCGGGAGGCCCGCGAGATGCTCGGCGGCAACGGCATCACCCTGGAGCACTCGCCGCTGCGGCACGCGAACAACCTCGAGTCCGTGCGCACCTACGAGGGCACGGACGAGGTCCACCAGCTCACGCTCGGCCGGCACCTCACGGGCATCGGCGCGTTCGCCCCGGCCCGCTGAGCCCCGCGCCCGGGCTCAGGCGTCGTCGGCGGGCACCTCGGGCGCCGGGACCTCCTCGGCGACGGACGCGAGGATCGGGGTGGCCGGCAGCTTCCGCACGCGCTTGGGGCGGCGGGCGCGGGCGGGGATGAGGGCGCGCATGTTCTCGGTCTTGCCGAAGCAGAGCAGCCGGTCGCCCTCCTCGAGGACCTTGGTGTCCGCGGGGTTGGGGAACACGCAGGTGCCGCGGTGCAGGGTGAGCACCTGCAGGTCCTTCGCGAGCAGCCCGGAGTCCTCGATGGACTGGCCCACCCAGCCGGAGCCGGCGTGCACGGTGATCTCACCGACCCCGTACCCGGTCGACACGGCCAGGCGCTGGCGCACGTCGATGTCGGGGAAGCCGGCCTGGTCCGCCACGTAGTCGATGATCGCGCCGGCCACGTCCAGGTCCGTGGCGGCCTCGATGCCCTGCAGCCCCGGCGAGGAGTTCACCTCCATGACCAGCGGACCGTGCTCGCCCTCGAGCATGTCCACCCCGGCCACGCGCAGGCCCATGATGTGGGCGGCGCGCACGGCGGTCTCGGCGTACTCGGGCGAGAGCTCGACGCGCTCCACGGTGCCGCCGCGGTGCACGTTGGAGCGGAACTCGTCCCCCTGGGCCCGGCGGCGCATCGCGGCCACCACGCGGTCCCCCACCACGAGTGCGCGGATGTCCGTGCCCTTGGACTCCTCCACGAACCGCTGGATGAGCACCTGCTGGTTGGTGCCGTGCAGCGTCTCGATGATCGCCTCGGCCACCTTCTTGGTCGGCGCCAGGATCACGCCGATGCCCTGGGTGCCCTCGAGCAGCTTGATCACCACGGGCGCCCCGCCCACCATGTCGATCGCCGTGGAGACCTCGCCGCGGTTGCGCACGAACACGGTGGCGGGCATGTCGATCTCGTGGCGGGAGAGGATCTGGGTGGCCCGCAGCTTGTCCCGCGAGTTCATGATCCCGGCGGCCGTGTTGGGCGTGTAGACGTCCATCTGCTCGAACTGGCGCACCACGGCGGTGCCGAAGTAGGTCACCGAGTTGCCGATGCGCGGCAGCACGGCGTCGTAGCCGGAGAGGGGGCGGCCGCGGAACATCAGATCGGGCTCGTCCGAGCTGAGGTCGATGCCGAAGCGCAGGGTGTCCAGGACCTTCACCTGGTGGCCGCGCTCGAGCGCCGCGGTCTTGAGGCGCTGCGTCGAGTAGGCGCGCAGGGAACGGGAGAGGATGGCGAGCTTCATGACCGCTTTCCTGGGAGGATGAGGGGCGTGTCTGAATCTAAGCACACGGCCCCGGCCCCCCACGGCGTGCCCCCCACCGACGACGGCGCCGCTCGCCCGGGGCTGGTGGGCTGGCGCGAATGGGTCGGCCTGCCCACCGCCCACACCCCCTGGATCAAGGCCAAGATCGACACCGGCGCCCGCACCTCGGCGCTCCACGCCTTCGGCATCGAGCGGTTCACCCGCGACGGCGCCGCGTGGGTCCGGTTCGAGGTGCACCCGTGGCAGACCTCGGCGGCGGACGCGCGGACGGCCGAGCTGCCGGTGGCCGACCTGCGCACGGTCCGCTCCTCGAACGGCGAGGCGCAGGAGCGCGTCGTCGTCGTGATGCCGCTGACCCTGGCCGGCCGCACGATCGAGGCGGAGGTGACCCTGACCCACCGGGACGAGATGGGCTTCCGCATGCTCGTGGGGCGCACCGCGCTGGCCGCCGGCGGCCTCCTCGTGGACCCCGCCGCCTCGTACGTGGGCGGGCAACCGCCGCGCGGCGTGCGCCGCCGGAACCGAGGACGCGCGTGAGCCGTCGCCCCGCCCGCGCCCCCTTCGCGTTCGGCGGGGTCGAGGTGCCGGCCGGCCGCCGCCACGAGCTGTCCCTGCCGATCTCCCAGCTCGTCACCGGCGCGGACGTCACCCTGCCCGTGCACGTGCTGCACGGCCGCGAGGACGGGCCCACCGTGTGGGTCTCCGCCGCGATCCACGGGGACGAGGTGGCCGGCGTCGAGATCGTCCGCCGCGTCCTGGAGCGCCTGCAGCCCACGCAGCTGCGCGGCACCCTGCTGGCCGTGCCCATCGTCAACGTGCTCGGCGTGATGGCCGGGGACCGCTACCTGCCGGACCGCCGCGACCTGAACCGCTCCTTCCCCGGCTCCGCCCGGGGCTCGCTGGCCTCGCGCATCGCGCACCTGATGATGACCGAGGTGATCGGCCGCTGCACCGTGGGCATCGACCTGCACACCGGCGCGGACCGCCGCTCCAACCTGCCGCAGATCCGCTGCGACCTGGAGGACCCCCAGACCCGCGCGCTCGCCGAGGCGTTCGGCGCGCCCGTGCTCTTCCACGCCCGCCTGCGGGACGGCTCCCTGCGCGCCGCGGCCCGCGAGACCGGCGCGCGCGTGCTGCTCTACGAGGCCGGTGAGGCCTGGCGGTTCGACGAGTACGCGATCGCCCCCGGCGTGGACGGGGTCCTGCGCGTGCTCGCGGCCCTGGACATGGTGGATCCCGCCGACGTCGGGCTCACCGAGCCCGGGCCGGACGCCGTCGTCGACGCCCCCGGTCAGCTGCCCGGCGAGGTCCCCGAGGAGCGGACCACGGACGTGCCCGAGGCGACCGACGCCACCGGCGAGGACACCGCCGCCGTCCACCCCGACGTCGTCGACGGCGAGCAGGACGCCCCGTACCTGGTGTGGCACTCCACGTGGGTGCGCGCCCGCGCGGACGGCCTCGTGCACCTGGACGTCTCCCTCGGCGAACGCGTGAGCGCCGGGGACCGCATCGGCGCGCTCTACAACTCGTTCGGCCGCCGCCTCGCGCACGTGAAGGCCGAGCTGACCGGCGTGGTCATCGGCCGCACCGAGGCACCCCTGGTGCACCGCGGCGACGCCCTCGTGCACATCGGGGGATGGGACGCATGAGCACCACCACGACGACGGCGGCCCCCGGCGCGCCCGCGCGCTGACACTGGGGCCGCGGGGCTCACCGGGGCCGCGGGGCGCCGTCGTCGGGCGGCGTGGGAGGCTGAGACCTATCGCGGCCACGCGCGCCGATGCTCCACTGGGGGTCCGAACCGCCCGCCGAGGCCCTCGCCGGGCCGGCGGTGCGACCCGCCCACCGTCCTGGAGGTTCCGTCATGACCGCCCGTCCCGTCGCCCCCGGCATCCACCTCGTGCAGCACGCGAACGTGAACTGCTACCTCATCGAGGACACGGACGGGCTGACCCTCGTGGACGCGGGCCTGCCCGCCGTGTGGCGCCCGCTGGGGCACGCCGTGCGCGCGCTCGGGCGTCGCCCGGAGGACATCAAGGCCCTCGTGCTCACGCACGCGCACTTCGACCACGTCGGTGCCGCGCGTCGCCTCGTGGAGCGGCTGGGGGTCCCGGTGTACGCCCACCGCGCCGAGCACTACCTCGCCGCCCATCCCTACTCCTACGCGCACGAGAACCCGCGCGCGCTCTACCCGCTCCGCCACCCGGCCGCGCTGCCGATCCTGGGCTCGATGGTGGCCGCCGGGGTGTTCACGGTGAAGGGCGTCAGGGCGACGGCCGAGCTCACCCCGGGGGAGACGGTGCCCGTCCCCGGGCGCCCCGTGGTGGTGCCGAGCCCGGGCCACACGCACGGTCACTGCGCCCTGCACCTGCCGGACCGGGACGTCCTCATCTCCGGCGACGCCCTCGTCACCCTGGACCCCTACACCGGTCGCCGCGGCCCGCGCATCATCGCCGGGGCCGCGACCGCCGACAGCGGCCTCGCCCTGCGCTCGCTGGACGCCCTCGCCGCGACGGGAGCCGGCACGGTCCTGCCCGGTCACGGCGAACCGTGGCACAGCGGCGTCGCGAGCGCCGTCGAGGAGGCGCGCCGGCACGGGCCCGCCTGAGCGCGCCGCCCCGCTCAGGCCGGGGACGGGCGCCGGGCGATGGCCCGGCCGCCGTGCACGAGCCGGTAGTAGAGCAGCAGCGCCACCCCGACGCCGCCGGAGAGCAGGTACATCACCGGGATCCCGACGGCGGCCACCACCGCGCCGAGCACCATGGGGCCGAGGCCGGTGCCGAGGTCCAGGAGCAGGAAGAACGTGCCCGTGGCGACGCCGATCTCGGTGGGCCGGACCACCTTGATCGCGATGGTCTGGAACACGCTCACCACGGGCCCGTAGGTCAGCCCCAGCAGGGCGCCGGCCGCGAGCATGCCCGCCGGCTCCCGCCACAGCGCCAGCACCGCGTAGGAGACGGCCATGCCCGCGAGGATCGGGTAGACGACGGCGTTGTCCCCGTGCCGGTCGTGCAGCACGCCCAGGACGGCACGGCCCACGATGGTGCCCGCGGCGAAGAGCAGGAAGAACAGGCTCGGCACCATCGCCGGGTAGCCCTGCTGCTGCGCGAACGTGGCCATGAACGCGAGGATGCCGCCGTACATGAACCCGGAGGCCAGGGCCACGCCCGCCGCCGGCGCCACCTCTGCGGAGAACACGTCCGCCCGGTGCAGCCGGAACCGGCCCGTCAGCGGCGGCTCGGGCACGCGCAGGAACAGGGCGATCAGCAGGGCCATGCCCGTGAAGCCGATGCACGCCCAGAACAGGGCGTCGTAGCCGAGGGCGGTGCTCAGCTGCAGGGCCACCATCGGCCCGACGGCGCCCGCGAGCGTCATGGACGTGGAGAACCAGCCGGTGCCCTCGGAGCGGCGCACCGGCGGGACGATCCGCTGCACGGCCGTGGCCAGCACGGTGCCGGCCGCGCCGAAGCACATGCCGTTGAGCAGCCGCACCGCGGTCAGCGTGGCCAGGGAGTCCGCCCAGAGGTACGCCGCCGTCGTGAGGACGTAGCAGGCCAAGGCGACGAGCAGGACCCGCCGCCGCCCCCACGCGAAGGTGGCGGGCGTCGTCGTCATGCGGGTGAGGACCGCGCCCAGCACGAACGCCCCCACCACGACGCCGGCCTCCGCGTCCGACGCGCCGAAGGACGTGACGGCGTAGAGCGCCATGGCGGTCATGAGCGTGTAGAAGATCATCGCCACGAACAGGTAGGTGGCGCTGACGAGGATGAACGGGCGCGTCCACAGGGGCGGGCGCGGGGCCGCCGTCGAGCCGGCGGGGTCGGAGGGCGGTGGGGCGGAGGGCATGATCTCCATGTTCCCCCACGGCACGAGGCCCCGGCCCGCTCGTGAAGAGCGGACCGGGGCCTCGGGTGCGCGTTGCGGGCGCGACGGGCTCAGAAGCGGTTGATCACTTCTTGGCCTTGGCGGCCACGACCTGCAGCTGGACGGTCGCGATGACGTCCTCGTGCAGGCGGACCTGGGCCTCGTGGTTGCCCACGGACTTGATGTGCGCCGGCAGGGTGATCGAGCGCTTGTCCACGGAGCCGAGGCCGGCGGCCTCGATCGCCTCGGCGACGTCGGCGGTCTGGACGGCGCCGAACAGGCGACCCTCCGCACCGGCGGTGCGCTCGAGCTTCACGGTGGCGGACTGGAGCTGCGCGGCCTGGGCCTGCGCGTCCTCCAGGTTCGCCACGGCGCGGGCCGCGCGGGCCTTCTGCAGGGACTCGACCTGCTTCTCCCCGCCCTTGGTCCACACGGTGGCGAAACCGCGCGGGAGCAGGTAGTTGCGGGCGTACCCGTTCTTGACCTCGACCACGTCACCGGAGGTGCCGAGACCGGCCACTTCCTGGGTCAGGATGAGCTTTGCCATCTGGGTGTTCCTTCCTTCGCTCGCTCGATCAGCCGCGGCCGGCGCCGGCGTAGGGCAGCAGGGCCACCTCGCGGGCGTTCTTGACGGCCTGGGCGATCTTGCGCTGCTCCTGGACGGTCACGCCGGTCACGCGACGGGCACGGATCTTCCCGCGGTCGGAGATGAACTTGCGCAGCAGGGCCACGTCCTTGTAGTCGATCTCGGTGATCTTGGCGGCCTTGAGCGGGTTGGACTTCGGTTTGGGCTTGCGGAGTTCAGCCTTCGCCATCGTGGTGCTCCTTCAGAGTTCTCTGGAGCCCGCAGAACGGTTCTGCGGGATGGGATCACGCGGCGTCCCGTGCCGGGCACGGGGCCGTGTGCAGTGCGGCCCGGCGGTGCCGGGTCGCGAGGGGGATGGGCCGCCGGGGCGGCCCTCCGGGCGAGGTGCGCCCGGACGGAGAGGTCCGTGGTGTTCCGTGTCCGTCGCGGCCGTGGGGGCCGCGCCCGGTCAGTGCAGGATCAGAACGGGGGCTCGTTGGAGGACGGGGTGTCCCATCCGCCGCCACCGCCGCCGCCGGACCAGGGGTCCTGCGGTGCGGCCTGGCCGCCGCCCTGCTGCTGGCCGCCCCAGCCGCCGCCCTGCTGGGCGCCGCCGAAGCCGCCGTCGTTGTTCCCCCCGAAGCCGCCGCCGGCCGGGGCGCCGCCGAAGCCGCCCCCCTGCTGGCCGCCGCCGAAGCCACCGCCGCCGCCACCGCCGCGCTGGGCGCGGGTGACCTTGGCCGTGGCGAACCGCAGCGCCGGGCCGACCTCGTCCACGTCCAGCTCCCAGCTGGTGCGACGGTTGCCGTCCCGGTCGTCGTAGGAGCGCGCCCTGAGGCGGCCCTGCACGATCACGCGCATGCCCTTGGTCAGCGACTCCGCCACGTTCTCCGCGGCCTCGCGCCAGACCGAGCAGCGCAGGAACAGCGCTTCGCCGTCCTTCCACTCGTTGGTCTGGCGGTCGAACGTGCGGGGCGTGGACGCGACGGTGAAGTTCGCGACGGCCGCGCCGTTCGGGGTGAAGCGCAGCTCCGGGTCGGCGGTGAGGTTGCCGACCACGGTGATGACGGTCTCGCCTGCCATGGTCACTCCTGTCTTCGGGGGTTCTGCCGGTCAGTGACCGGATCCGGGGATCCGGGACTGCTCAGCGGGGTTCCGGTGGGGGCGTCGGGGACTGATCCGATGCTCTCAGACCCTCCGGACACGGTACGAGGATCACTCAGCGGTGATCTTCTGCTCCTCCGGACGGATGATCTTGGTGCGCAGGATCGTCTCGTTGAGGTTCAGCAGACGGTCCAGCTCCTGGGTGGCGGCCGGCTCCGACTGGAAGTTGACGACCACGTAGATGGCCTCGGACTTCTTCTGGATCTCGTAGGCGGTCTTGCGGCGACCCCACACGTCGATGTTGTCGACGGTGCCGCCGGCGTTCGTGACGACCTCGAGGTACTTCTTCAGGGTCGGCTCCACGGTGCGCTCGTCGACCTCAGGGTCGATCAGCACCATCAGCTCATAAGCACGCATGCGAACCCACCTCCTCTGGGCTTGCGGCCGCGGTCTCTCCGCGGCAGGAGGTTCTGCGTTCTCCCCTTACGCATGCATCCGCACTCTTCGGCGGCACGCAGGGGATCCCGTCAAGAATACCAGCACTGCGCCTCCGCAGATGAGGTGCCACCCCTAGGGGGCCGTGGGGTGGCCGGGGCTTGCCCTCGGTCGACGACGACGTACCTTGGAAGGAGGACACACATCCTGTGTCACACCCCTCTCACGTTTCGGAGCATCCATGTCAGAGTCCACGTCGGCAGCGCCCCAGCCGTCCCAGTCCGTCCCCTCCCGCCGCCGAGTCGCCAGCAGCCTCGCGTGGGCGGTGCCGACCGTCGTCGCCGCCGCCGCTGCCCCCGCCGAGGCGGCCAGCCCTCTCCCGCGGATCGACCGCGTGTTCAGTATCCGCCGCGCCACCACAGCAGCCGTACCCGGCGCGTCGGTGTCGGCCTGCGGCTCGGGTTCGACCCGCTTGAGCGTCACCACGGACGACGTCAATACCTACTACCGGATCGCCAATGTGCGCACCGGCTCCACGGTGACGGATGTGACCGCCTCCGTCCTGGTGCAGAAGGACATGGTGGATGCGATGGAGACTGGGAAGAACCCCACCACCTTCACCTGGACGAGCAGCGCTACACCGTCCTGGAGCACCCCCGTCCGTGAGGTCTCCGGGACCGGCAGTCCGGTCCTGTACACCAACAATGGAATCCAGTACTACCGCTACGTCAGCAAGCTCTCCACCCCGGTACCCGCCCCCGTCTCAGGCACCATCACCCTGCCGATCATCGGGTGGTACAGCAACTGCAGCACGACCCTCGCCGGCGTGTCGGTCAACGGCCGCGGCAGTGCCGTCGTGAACGGCACGCCCTTGGTCAATGTCGGCACCTACCGACAGCTGTGACCCCAGGCTCCGCCGGCTGACGCAGCCCCGCGCACGCCGCTCGCGGCGCCCCCCATGCCGCGCCTCACACCCCGCGGAAGAACTCCCGCACGGCCGCCGCCAGGTGCTCCACGTCCCGCACGCCGCACATCTCGCGCGCCGAGTGCATGGACAGCAGGCCCAGGCCCACGTCCACGGTCCGGATGCCCAGGCGGGTCGCCGAGATCGGGCCGATGGTGGAGCCGCAGGGGACGTCGTTGTTCGAGACGAACTCCTGGAACGGCACCCCCGCCACGCCGCACCAGCGGGCGAACGCGGCTTCTCCCCCCGCGTCGGTGGCGTAGCGCTGGTTGGCGTTGATCTTCAGCAGCGGGCCGTGGTTCACGCGCGGGTGGTTCACGGGATCGTGCCGCTCGGCGTAGTTCGGGTGCACCAGGTGGCCGGCGTCCGCGGACAGCAGCCAGGACCCCGCGATCGCCCGCGCTCGGCCCTGCCCGGCCACGCCGAGCGCCTCGAGCACGCGCCCCATGACCTCCTCGAGCAGCGGCCCGGCCGCCCCGGACCGCGACGCCGACCCCAGCTCCTCGTGGTCGAACGCGGCGAGCAGCGGGATCACCGGGGCGCCGGCCGCCTCACCGGCCACCCCGCCCGCGACGGTCCCCTCGTACGCGATCGCCCCCTCGGCGCCACCGTGCTCGCGCGCCAGCTCCTCGAGCGCCACGAGGCCCGCGTGCACCGAGCTCAGGTTGTCCAGCCGGCCCGACGCGAAGAACTCGCCCGCCAGCCCGAAGAGTCCGGGCGCCTGGGCGTCGGCCACCACGACGTCGTGCCCGCGCACCGCGGCCGGGTCCACGCCGGCGGCGGCCGCGAGCGCGGTCAGTACGTCACCGGGCACGCGGGCGGCCAGACCGTCGGCCTCCGCCTCGCCGGCGCCCTCGCCGCGCGGGGCGAGCGCCCCCACGACGGGGTTCGTGTGCCGCTGCCGCTTCAGCGTCAGCCCCTCGTTGACCTCGCGGTCCAGGTGGATGGCCAGCTGCGGGATGCGCCCCACGGGCCCGGTCGCGGCGAGCACCTGCGTGCCGTCGTCGAGGGCGAGACGCCCGGCGAACCGCAGCTCACGGTCCAGCCACGAGTTCAGCAGCGGGCCGCCGTACACCTCGACGCCGGCCTGCACCCAGCCGTCGGCCGTCACGGTGGCCGGGTTCGGCTTGAGCTTGAACCCCGGCGAGTCCGTGTGTGCGCCGAGCACGCGGAACACCGGCACGACGCCGGCGCTCTGCCCCGCCTCGTCCGGCCCGGCCGCGCGCGCCTCAGCACCCTCGTGGCGGCCCAGCGCCCCGGCACCCATCGGCACGATCCAGGCCACCGCCGCGCCGTCGCGCACCACCACGTAGCCGCCCGGGGCCGCCGGGAAGTCGGCCGTCTCATCCAGACGGGTGAAGCCGACGGCCTCCAGGCGGCGTGCGACCTCCTCCGCGGCGTGGTAGCTGGAGGGCGAGGCGGTCACGAACTCGGCCAGGTCCCGCAGGTGGGCGGGCAGCTCGGCGGCGGTGTCACGGGTCACGGGGGTCATGCCCCGACCGTACCGCGCCCCACCATCCGTCCGACTACCCTGGCCCGAAAGCGGCCCCGGCCGCATCGCCCGCCCGTCAGCGCAGGAGGAGCCCGCCGTGGACATCATGATCGCCGTCGCCGTGGGGGTCTTCCTCCTGGTGGCGTGGACCGTGGGCGGCTGGGCCATCGTGCGGATGGGCTTCACCCGGGACGGGGACGCGGCCCGCACCCCCGCCCACGACGCCCACGACGACGGCGCCGCGCGTCCGGCGCACCCCGGCGCGGCCGCGGACCCGGCCACCGACCCCCACGTGATCTGGCGCGAACAGATGAAGGCGGCCACGGCCGCCTCCGGGGCGCAGTGCGTCTGCCCGCCACCCCGCGAGGGCGGCGCCGCCGAGGCGGGGACGAGCACGCCGCCGTCGTCCCCGGACTGCCCGATCCACCGCTGGGACTACGCCTGAACCGCGGCCGGCCGGCCTGAGCGCCCCCGGGCCGGGCCGGCGTACGCGCCGGCGAGCGGGTCGGTGTCCGGGTGGCCGCCGTGGTCGCGCTTCACGAGGTCCTCCGCCGGGTGCAGCATCTCCCACACGACGCGCCCGCACAGCCACAGCACCGCGAGCATGTGGGCGAGGATCGCGGCCACGTAGACGGAGTCGTCCATGGAGTGCTGCGGCGGGGTCTCGGCCACCCCCTTGGCCAGGTACATCCACACGGCGAAGAAGTGCAGCGCCTCCACCGTCTGCCACACCCAGAAGTCCCGCCAGCGCGGCAGGGCGAGCGCCAGGAGCGGGATCAGCCAGACGACGAACTGCGGTGAGTACACCTTGTTGGTGAGCACGAACGCCGCCACCACCAGGAACGTCAGCTGGGCCAGCCGTGGGGTGTGCCGCACCCGCACGCCGAGCACGAAGATCCCGAGGCAGCACACCGCGAAGGTGCCGTAGGCCAGCAGGGTGAGGGAGTCCTCCGGCACGAACGCCCACCCGGCCTGCGCGGCGGTCACGTCCCACGCGTGCCACACGCTGGACAGGCCCGGCCCGCGCTCGCCGGAGAAGGTGAAGAACACGGACCACGCCTGGAAGTTCACCGCCATGAGCGGCACGTTGACCGCCGCCCACGCCGCCACCGTGCCCCCGGCCGCGAGCAGGAACGGCCGCCACCGCCGCGAGCGCACCGCCAGGATCAGCAGCGGCCCCAGGATCAGCAGCGGATACAGCTTCATGGCCGCGCCGAGGCCGAACAGCACCCCCGCCGTCAGGGACCGGCCGCGCGACCACGCGTACATGCCGCACGCCAGCAGGGCCACGGCCCACAGGTCCCAGTTGATGGTGCCGGCCAGCACGATCCCCGGGGCCACGGCCACCATGAGCCCGTCCGTCCACCGACGCCCCGCCATCCGGACGGTCAGCACCGCGACGACGGCCCACAGCACCACCACGAACCCGAGGTTCACGAGCCAGAACACCACCGTGCCCTGCTCCGGCGAGAACGGCAGCGCCTGCGTGATCCAGGCCGCCACCGAGCCCACGACGGACATCAGCACGGGGTACTCGAACGTGGAGCCCGCCCGGAACGGCGCCCACGGGTCCGCCGCGAACCCCCGCCCGCCGTAGAGCGCGGCCCAGTCCGAGTAGCAGCCCGCGTAGTAGACGTCCGGGGCGCCCCAGCCGTGCAGCAGGCACGGCGACTTCTGCAGCACGGTCACGACGGCGGCCAGAGCCACCAGCAGCCCCGTCAGCGCCGCGGGCCCGGCCCAGGAGCCGGTCCCCCGCCCCGGGCCGTTCGCCGCGAGGCCGCCGGCGAGCTGGAAGCGGCCGCCGCGCTCGCCGGGGGCGGGCAGGGTCCCGGACGGTGCGCTGTCAGCGGAACGCCCGGCGGGGGCACCCGGGTCGGCCACGGCGTCGCACGGGGCGCCGTCCGCGGCGTGAGTAGGCGGCTCGCTGGGGGTCGCGGCATGCGCGGGGGCCGGTCTCATGCCCCCATCCTAGGAAGCCGCCCGGACACCGGACGGGCGGGGCCGCCGTCGTCGGTCGTAGACTGGCGGGGTTGATCCCCGGGTGAGCGCCCCGCCGAACGGTGTGGGCCCCCTGCGCGCGCTCCGCGTGCCCGCACCCGTTCCGGACAGTCGAGGAGAGAACCAGACCGTGGCCACCAACCCCATCCGCGTCGCCATCGCCGGCGTGGGCAACTGCGCAACATCCCTCATCCAGGGTGTGGAGTACTACCGCGAGACGAAGGCCACGGACACGGTCCCGGGCCTGATGCACGTGCAGTTCGGCGACTACCACGTGTCGGACCTCGAGTTCGTGGCCGCGTTCGACGTGGACGCGAAGAAGGTCGGCCTGGACCTGTCCGAGGCCATCACCGCCTCCGAGAACAACACCATCAAGATCGCGGACGTGCCCCACGCGGACGTCACCGTCCAGCGCGGCCCCACCCTGGACGGCCTCGGCAAGTACTACGCCGAGACCATCGAGGAGTCGGACGCCGAGCCCGTGGACGTGGCCCAGGCCCTCCGCGACGCGAAGGTGGACGTGCTGGTCTGCTACCTGCCCGTCGGCTCGCAGCGGGCCACCGAGCACTACGCCCAGGCCGCGATCGACGCCGGCGTCGCGTTCGTGAACGCCCTGCCCGTGTTCATCGCCGGCACCCCGGAGTGGGCCGAGAAGTTCACCGCCGCGGGCGTGCCGATCGTGGGCGACGACATCAAGTCCCAGATCGGCGCCACCATCACCCACCGCGTGATGGCCAAGCTGTTCGAGGACCGCGGCGTCACCCTGGACCGCACCTACCAGCTCAACGTGGGCGGCAACATGGACTTCAAGAACATGCTCGAGCGTGAGCGCCTGGAGTCCAAGAAGATCTCCAAGACGCAGGCCGTCACCTCCAACACCTCCGCGCAGCTGGGCGAGAAGGACGTGCACATCGGCCCGTCCGACTACGTGGCCTGGCTCGACGACCGCAAGTGGGCGTTCGTGCGCCTCGAGGGCCGCAACTTCGGCGACGCCCCCGTCTCGCTCGAGTACAAGCTCGAGGTGTGGGACTCCCCCAACTCGGCCGGCGTGATCATCGACGCCGTGCGCGCGGCGAAGATCGCCCTGGACCGCGGCATCGGCGGGCCGATCCTCTCGGCCTCGTCCTACTTCATGAAGTCCCCGCCCGTGCAGCACAACGACGACGCGGCGCACGAGCTCGTGGAGGCCTTCATCCGCGGCGACATCGAGCGCTGACCAGCCCGGTCCCCGCGGACCGCGCACGACGCCGGCCCGTCACCTTCCCCGTGGAGGTGACGGGCCGGCGTCGTCGTGGGGGCGCGTGCCGCCCCGGCCACCGCGCTCAGCGCCGCGCGCCGAGCCGGTCCTCGATGGTGAGCCGGACGAGCTGGGCGTACATGGCCTGGCCGTCGGCGCGGGGGTGCACGCCGTCGGCGGAGAAGTCCGTGACGTGCTGCTTCGCCGCGGCGTCCCAGTCCGCCAGGACGATCCGGTCCGGGTGGGCCTTGGCCTGCGCCTCCATCTGCACCTGCACGTCCGCGATCCAGTCCATCGGGCCGTGCGGCACCACGAGCACGAGCAGCCGGTCCTCGCCGACGGCCGCCAGGATCTTCTCCCAGTCGCCCCGATGGGTGGTGCCGTTGGCGCCCAGGGCCACCACGACGACGTCGCTCAGCTGGCCGTCCGCCTTGAGCTTCTCGAGCTCGTCCGCGGCGTCCCAGATCTGGTAGCCCACCTCCGCCTCGAGCAGCATCCCCGGCAGCTGCTCCAGGAGCGTGGGCGCGGCCGAGAGCGAGACGGAGTCGCCGATCAGGGTGACGTCCGGGCCGAGCTCGGACGGCGGCAGGGCCGCGGTGAGCTGCTCCTTGGAGTACGTGGGGCGCGTGACGGCCGGGTCGCCGAGCCCGAGCCCGGACGGCTCGGCGGACGACCCGGGCGAGGGCGTCGCACCGGCGGAGCCCTCCGCGTCCCCGGGGGCGGCCGAGCCGGGTGCCCCCGAGGCCGATGCCTCGGCCCGCTTCGACTGCTCCGCAGCCCGGGACTCGCGGGCCGCCTGCTGCGCCGCCTCGGCGGCCTTGAGGGACTCCTCCGCCTGGGCGATGTCCTGCTCGAGCTGGGTCTGCGCGGGCGAGTGCACCACGGCGGCCACGGCCGCCGCGGGCACGGCCACGAGCCCCAGCGCCGTGGCGGCGGCCGCGAGCCGGCCGATCGGCCCGGCCCCGCCCGTGAACGCCCGCCGAGCGGCTGCGCCCCAGCGACCGAAGGCACCCGTGAACCCCTCGTGGAGGATGGGCTCCTCGATCAGCCGGGTGCTCAGGTCGGCGATCAGGGCGGTCAGCAGCAGGATCGCGCCGGCGGCCACGGGCTCGACCCACCCGGGGGCGTCCACGGGCACCATCACGCGCATGATCACGAGCAGCGGCCAGTGCCACAGGTACGCGGCGTAGGAGCGGCGCCCCCACCAGCGCAGGAACCCGTTGCCCAGCGCGCGAGAGAGCGAGTCGCGCCGGTCGCCCTGCACCACGTGCCAGACGATGAACGCGACGACGGCGGACAGGCCCGCCAGCACTCCGCGGTACGTGCTCGCGTGGCCGCCGTCGACCAGGGCGAAGCCCGCCGCGAGCACCGCGACGGCGCCCCACGCGACAGCCACCCGCGT
Organism: Micrococcus sp. KRD096; assembly: GCF_017168495.1. NCBI lineage: Bacteria > Bacillati > Actinomycetota > Actinomycetes > Micrococcales > Micrococcaceae > Micrococcus > Micrococcus sp. KRD096. Next base: position 25,320 of record NZ_JABFAY010000011.1, read on the forward strand.
GGCCGAGGTCCGCGGCTCGGGGCCGCCGTGCTCGGGCCGGGGCACATGGGCCAGGCCGATCGCCACGCACGCGCCGAACAGCAGGCCGAAGGCGTGGGTGTCCGTGCCGAAGTAGAGGCGGGCCTGCTCGAACCCGTGCCACGAGCCCCAGGCCATCCACGCCGCGGAGGCCACGGCCGCGACCGCGACCGCGAGGATACGACGTCGGTCCGCCACCCGCCCCGAGTTCACCGTGCTGCGCGGCGGCCAGGTGAGCAGGAGCAGCCCCCAGAGGAGCAGGGGCCAGAGGATGTAGAACTGCTCCTCGATCGCCAGGGACCACAGGTGCTCGAACAGAGGCGGCGAAGCGCGGTTGAAGTAGTCCCCGCCCTGCAGGATCATCACCCAGTTGCTGGTGTAGGTCAGGGCGCCGAACCATTGGCGGCCCAGGCCCGCGGGGAACTCGTCCACCGCCAGCCACGCGAGCGCGGTGGTGCCCACGAGCGCCATCAGCATGGCCGGGATGAGTCGTCGGACGCGCTTCATCCAGAAGGTGCCCAGCGCCACGCCCCGGCCCGCGTCCACACCGCGGACCAGGCCGGTGGTGATGAGGAAGCCGGAGAGCACGAAGAACATGTCCACGCCCACGAACCCGCCGCGCAGGAACGTGGGCCAGGCGTGGAAGACGAGCACGGCGAGCACCGCGATCCCCCGCAGCCCGTCGAGGGCGGTCACCCGGCCGGGGCCGCGGCTGACCCGCGTGCCGACCTTGACGGCGGGCACGCCGTCCTGGGGCGACAGGGCATGGCGGGGCACGGGCGCGGTGCGCTGGTCGGAACTCACAGCGGTCGATCATTCCATCCCGACCTGGATGGGCCAAAGCCTCCGGCTATCCCCCCCCGCCCCACCGCGTTGGGGGCGGTTTCCGGCGGTATTCCGCTCCCAAAGCACCGGGTTCCGCCCCGGAAGCGGGGGGCGGGCGCCGGTCAGTGGTCGCGCAGCGCTTCGATGAGCTCGTCCTTGGTCATGGTGGAGCGGCCCTCGATGTCGAGCTCGCGGGCCCGCTTCGCGAGCTCGTCCTTGGTCCAGTCCTCGTAGGAGCCGGCCTCGCCGCCGCGCTCGGCGACCTCGTCCCGGCCGTCCCGGGCGGAGGCGTTGGCGATCCGCGCGGCCTTCTCCTCGCTCGCGCCCTCGCGGCGCAGCGCCTCGTAGACCTCGGGGTCCTTGATGCTGGAGGTGCCGGGGCCCATGGGGGCGCCGTTCTTCTCGGTCTTCTTCTCAGCCATGCGGCCAGTGTGGTCCCGGCCCGACGACGGGTGGAAGGTCCGCCGCGCCGCCTCAGTCCTGCTGGGCCTCCGGCTGCTCGGCCCACCAGCGCCGCAGCTCCGCCTCGGCCTCGGCCGGCTCGTGCGGCCCCTCGTCCAGGCGCCACTCGAGCAGGTGGGTGTACGCCCGCCCCACCACCGGGCCCGGGCGGATCCCCAGCAGCGCCATGATCTGCTGCCCGTCCAGATCCGGCCGCACGGCGGCGAGCTCCTCGGCCTCGGCGATCTCGGCGATGCGCCGCTCGAGGTCGTCGTACGCGTGGGCCAGCCGCTCGGCCTTGCGCCGGTTGCGGGTGGTCACGTCCGAGCGGGTCAGCGCGTGCAGGCGGGGCAGCAGGTCGCCGGCGTCGTGGGCGTACCGGCGGACGGCGGAGTCGGTCCAGCCGGCGTCGCCGTAGCCGTAGAACCGCATGTGCAGCTCCACCAGGCGGGCCACCGCCTTGATCGTGTCGTTGTCGAACTTCAGGGCGCGCAGCCGCTTGCGGACGAGCTTGGCGCCCACGGTCTCGTGGTGCCGGAAGGTGACGGCCCCGCCCTTCTCGAAGCGACGCGTGGCCGGCTTGCCGACGTCGTGCAGCAGCGCCGCCAGGCGCAGCACGGGGTCAGGGGTCGACGGCGCGTACTCGCCCTCCAGCTCCATGGCCTGCTCCAGCACGGTCAGGGAGTGGGCGTAGACGTCCTTGTGGCGGTGGTGCTCGTCCGACTCGAGCTGCAGGGCGGGCAGCTCGGGCAGGACGTGGTCGGCCAGGCCGGTGCGCACGAGCAGGTCGAGGCCGGCGCGCGGGTGCGCACCGCACACGAGCTTGACGAGCTCCTCGCGGACGCGTTCGGCGGAGATGATCGTGATCCGCTCGGCCATCGCGGTCATGGCCTGCTCCACCTCGGGGGCCACGGCGAAGCCGAGCTGGGAGGCGAAGCGGGCGGCGCGCATCATGCGCAGCGGGTCGTCGGAGAAGGAGTCCTCAGGGGTGCCGGGGGTGCGCAGCACGCCGGCGTGCAGGTCCCGCATGCCGCCGAAGGGGTCCACGAGCTCGAGGGCGGGCAGGCGCAGGGCCATGGCGTTGACGGTGAAGTCGCGGCGCAGCAGGTCGTCCTCGAGGCTGTCGCCGAAGGCCACCTGCGGCTTGCGGCTGGCCGGGTCGTACTGCTCGGCCCGGTAGGTGGTGACCTCGAGCTGCCAGCCGGCCTTGCGGAAGCCGATGGTCCCGAACCGCCGCCCCACGTCCCACGTGGCGTCCGCCCAGCCGGCGCCCACGGCCTCGGACGCGTCCGGGTCGGCGTCCGTGGTGAAGTCCAGGTCCGGCGACGGCCGTCCCAGGAAGAGGTCGCGGACCGGGCCGCCCACCAGGGAGAGCTCGTGGCCGGCGGCCTCGAACCTCCGCCCCAGCTCCACGACGACGGCGGGCAGGGTGGCGTCCGCGGGGAAGCCGGGGGGCAGCGCGTGGGTGGCGGTGGTCAGATCCATGATGCCTACAAGGGTGCCAGACGGTCCCGGCACGGGCCCGCGCGGGCCGGGCTAGATGTTGTGGGTCATGAGGTTCTTGGCACGAGGGCCGGGCTGAGATGAGACGAGCGGGCCCCTGCCGCAGGATGGAAGTTCCTCAACAACCCATCCGCTGGAAAGAGCCCGCTCATGACCCACGCTAACGCACCCCTGACCCCCACCGGCCGTCTCAGGATGGTCCACCGCCACCTGCACGACGGCATCCCGCAAGCCCATGTCGCCGCCGAGTTCCGGGTGAGCCGGCCCACGGTGGCCACCTGGGTGGCCCGCTACCGCGCCGAGGGCGAGGCAGGACTGCAAGACCGCTCCTGCCGGCCACGACGCTCTCCCGCCCAGCTCGACCCCGAGGTGGTGGCCCAGATCCAGACCCTGCGTCGCAGGGAGAAGTGGTCGGCCCGCCGGATCCATCACCACCTCGTCTCCGAGGGCCACCGGGTGTGCCTCCGAACGGTGGGCAGGTGGCTGCACCGGCTGGGCATCTCCCGGTTGCCAGACCTCGCGCCCACGGGTGAGGACCTGCGCCAACGACCGCAGAAGATCACCGCCCGCGGCCCGGGGCACATGGTGCACCTGGACGTGAAGAAGATCGGGCGCATCCCTGACGGGGGCGGCTGGCGTGCTCACGGCCGGGACTCCGAGAACGCGCGAGCAGCCAAGCGCGGGCCTGGCCGACGGGTCGGCTACACCTACCTGCACTCGGCGATCGACGGGTTCACCCGCCTGGCCTACACCGAGGCGTTGGAGGATGAGCGGACGGTGACCACGATCGGGTTCTTCTGCCGGGCGCGGGCGTTCTTCGCCGCGCACGGCATCACCGTGGACCGGGTGGTCACGGACAACGGGAACAACTACCGGGCCGTGGACTTCACCGCCAAGGTGGTCTCGCTCGGGGGCCGGCACCACCGGATCCGGCCCTACACGCCCCGCCATAACGGGAAGGTCGAACGCTACAACCGGCTGATGGTCGATGAGGTCCTCTACGCCCGCCCGTACTCCTCAGAGACGGCCCGGCGTGAGGCGTTGGCAGTGTGGGTGAACCACTACAACTACCATCGGCCTCATACCTCCTGCGGGGACGCCCCTCCGGCCTCGTTGGCCCCGGCCCGAGTCAACAACGTCATGACCTCTTACAGCTAGAGTTGACGGCATGACCCGCCCCGATCCCTCCGCGCACCGGGGCGCCCCCCTGCCCTCCGCGCTGGGGGCGTGGCGTCGCCGGCCGCAGCCGCCTCTGCGCCCCGTCACCTCGGCCCCCGCGGGACCCCGTTCCGCCGGTGCCGCCTCCCTGCCCACGGTGGAGGAGGTCTCCGCCGGCGGCGTCATCGTCCGCGAGCATGACGGCGGCCTCGAGGTGGCCGTGATCGCCCGCTACAACCGCGGTGGCCGGCTCGAGTGGTGCCTGCCCAAGGGCCATCCCGAGGGCGAGGAGGACCACCGGCAGGCGGCCGTGCGCGAGGTGGAGGAGGAGACCGGGATCGCCGGCCACATCCTCGAGCCGCTCGGCGCGATCGACTACTGGTTCACGGTCGCCCGGCACCGCGTCCACAAGACCGTGCACCACTTCCTGCTGCGCGCCACGGGCGGCGAGCTGACCACGGAGAACGACCCGGACCACGAGGCCGTGGACGTCGCGTGGGTGCGCCTCGAGGACGTCGCCCGCCGCCTCTCCTTCGCCAACGAGCGCCGGATCGTCGACCTGGCCCGCCAGGTGGTCGACCAGCACTTCCCCCCGGGCGGTGCCCGGGGCCCCCGCCCCTGATCCGCCGGCGTCGCCGACGAGGAGCCGACGACGACGGACCCCGCCCCCGCCACGGATCCGGCCGCCGTGGACCCCGCGGACGAGACCCCCGAGGGCGAGCGCCGCGCCGGCCGGTCCACCGCGATCATGGCCTCCGGCACGCTCCTCTCCCGCGTGCTGGGCCTCGTCCGTGCGACGCTGGTGACGGTGGCGATCGGCCTGTCCGCGGACATGGCCGACATCTTCGAGATCGCCAACTCCCTGCCGAACGTGATCTACCTGCTCCTGGTGGGCGGCGTGTTCAACGTCGTGCTCGTGCCGCAGCTGATCAAGCACGCCCGCGACGCCGACCGGGGCGCGGACTACACCTCCCGCCTGATGACGCTCGGCACGCTCGTGATGCTCGCCGGCACGGTGGTGGTCATGCTGGCGGCGGCCCCGCTCATGACGGCCCTGACCCGCGGCTGGTCGCCGGAGAAGCTCGAGATGGCCACCGTGTTCGCCCTGTGGTGTCTGCCCCAGGTGTTCTTCTACGGCATGTACGCGTTGGTGGGGCAGGTGCTCAACGCCAACGGGCGCTTCGGCGCCTACATGTGGGCGCCGGTGCTGAACAACGTCGTCGCGATCGGCGCGATCGTGCTGTACCTGGGCATGTTCGGGGCGTACCGGGCCGGGGACGACCTCGCCGGGTGGACGAGCGCACAGACGGTCGTGCTGGCCGGCGGCCACACCCTGGGCGTCGTGCTGCAGGCCGTGATCCTCTTCCTGCCGCTGCGCGGGCTCGGCCTGGGTCTGCGCCCGCGGTTCGGCTGGAAGGGCATCGGCCTGCGGGACACCGGCCGGATCGCCGGGTACACCCTGATCACGATGGTCGCCACGAACGTGGTGCTCCTGCTGTGCCAGCGGTACGTCACCTCCGCCACGGAGGCCCGCGACCGCGGCGAGCTGCGCATCCCCGGCACGGAGACCTGGAGCGCCGAGATGGCGCAGGCGGCCATCCCCGGTGTGGCCGCGTACAACATGGCGATGCTGATGGCCGTGCTGCCCCATTCGGTGTTCGTGCTCTCCCTGGCCACCGTGCTCTTCAACCGGTTGGCCCGCGCCATGGGCCGCCAGGACATGTCCGCGGTGCGGCGCACGACGGCGCAGGGTCTGCGCGCGTTCACCGTGCCGCTGATGTTCTGCCTCGCCGGCGTGGTGGTCCTGGCGGGCCCCCTGGGCCGCGTCTTCGGCTCGACGGCCGAGACGGCGATGGTGGCCGGCGTCGCGGTGGGCTCGGTCCTGCTCGCGCTGGCGCTGTCCATCCCGTTCCGCTCGGGCTCCTTCTACCTGCTGCGCGTGTTCTACGCCGCCGAGGACGCCAAGGTGCCGATGGTGGTCCAGGTCAGCGGCTCGCTCCTGATGCTGCTGCTCTCGTGGGCGGGCGCGATGCTGCTGCCGCTGTGGTCCATGGCCCTGTGGGTCGCGGTCGCCTCGTCCGTCTCGTACGTGTACCAGTTCGTCCTGACCCATGTGCTCACCGTGCGCCGGTTCGGGGACTACGGCCTCGCATCCGTGCTGCGTGCCCACGTCCAGACCGGCCTGGCCGCGCTGGCCGCGGCGGCCGCGGGCGTCGTCGTCGTGTGGCTGCTGGGCGGGTACACCGGCGGGTTCGCGTGGAACTCCATCGGGACGGCGCTGCTCACGTGCGCGGTGGCGGCCGTGGCGATGGGTCCGGTGTACCTGATGGTGCTGCGGGCCATGCGGTTCCCCGAGCTGGACGACGCCCTCCGGCCGCTCGTCGCCCGCGTGCCGGCGCTGGGTCGTCTGCTGCGCGTCGGCTGATCTCTGGCCGCGACGGCCACGCCACGTATCATCGGATTCCGACCCCGTCGTCAGGAGAAGAGCCCGTGCCCCAGCCCATCGCCGTCGGCGCCGTCCTGGGCGGCCGCTATCGCATCACCCAGCACGTGGTGACGTCCGCGGACCAGGACATGGTGTTCCTGGGCACGGACCAGGTGCTCAACCGCCGCGTCACCGTGCTCGTGGCCTCACGTGAGAACGCCACGCAGGTGGCCTCGTCCGCGCGGGAGCTGGCCACGGGCGAGCGCACCGACGACGTGCAGGTGCTCGACCTGGGCCTGTCCGAGGGCCGTACGTACCTGATCGCCGGCGGGGACCCCGACCCGGACGTCCTGCTGGGTCTGGCGTACCCGCAGGAGCTGTACGTGGAGCCGTTCCAGACGGACAGCCTCGGCTCCGAGCTGTTCGGCGAGTCGCGGACCGGAGACCCCCACGCCTACGACGACGACGAGGCGTACTACACCGACCTCGACCGCCGGCTCCGCGCGGACGAGGACGAGGCCCAGCGTCGTCCCGGGTTCCTGAACCGCCTCTCCGAGCGCCTCGCCGAGCGGGTTCGTCCCTCCGACGGCACCGCGGCGAAGGCGGCCGCCGGGGCGTCGGCCCTGGCCGCGGCGGACGCCGCCACCCGGAAGCAGCAGGAGGAGCGCGAGCGCGCGGAGCGGGAGGCCGCCGAGCGTGCAGAACGCGAGCGCAAGGAGGCCGAGGAGAAGGCACGCGCCGAACGGGAGGCCGCGGAGCGGGCCGAGCGGGAGCGCAAGGAAGCCGCCGAACGCGCAGAACGCGAACGTCGGGAGGCGGAGGAGCGTGCCGAGGAGGAGCGCCGCGCCGAGGCCGAGCGCACCCGTCGCCAGGCGGAGCAGGAGGCTGAGGAGCGGGCCGCGCGCGAGCGGGAGGCCGAGCAGGCCCGGCTGGCCGCGGAGCGGGAGGAGGCCGAGCGCCGCGAGCTCGAGCGCCGGGCCGAGGCCCGCCGTCGTGCCGAGGAGGAGCGCGCCCGGGAGGCCGAGCGGCGCGAGGCTGAGAAGCGCGCGGCCCAGGAACGCGAGGCCGCGGAGCGCGAAGCTGAGAAGCGCGAGGCCCAGGCGGGCACCGCCGCACTCCCGGCCGTCGCGGCGGGGGCCGCCGCCGCGCAGGCCACCGACGCCGATGCCGACGGGGCCACGCCGCCCACCGAGCCCGTCGAGCCCGTGGCGGCCGAGAAGACCGACGCACCGGAGCCGGCCGCCCCGGACACCGAGGCTATCCCCGTGCGTCGCCAGCGTCCCGTCCCGCGCCGCGTGCTGGAGACCGAGTCCGCGCCGGCGGTCGACGAGAAGTCCCGCGGCACGGCGGCGCCGGTGGCCGCCGGTGCCGCGGCCATGCGCGCTGCGGATGCCGCGACCGCGGGGTCGACGGCCGCCGCCGCGGCTCCGGACGCATCGACCGCCGCGTCCGCCCCGCCGGCCGGGGGCGGCGAGGGCGCCACGGTGGCCGATCCAGGCGATGGGGACAGCCGGAAGAGCGCCGGCCCGCTGGCCCTGCTCCTCGTGCTCGGCCTGCTCGCCGCGCTCGTCGTGGGCGGGGTGCTGCTGGCCCAGAACCTGCGCGGCGGGCCGGCCCCGCAGGCCGCGGCCGCGTCGTCCGAGTCTGCGTCGTCCGAGTCCGCATCGGACACCCCGTCGCCGTCGGAGAGCACCAGCCCCTCCCCCACCC
>NZ_JABFAY010000012.1:0-9363 GCF_017168495.1 Micrococcus sp. KRD096
GGGTGGCCGTCGTTGCGGGGCTGGGCGTGAAGCGTGCCGAGGACGGCGACGGCGACGGCGACGGGGTCGCGGACGCCGTGGCGCTGAGGGTGGGGGCGGCGCTGATCGGCACGGCGCCGACCGCCAGCACCCCGCGCAGCGCGAGGAACACGAGTCCCAGGCACAGCAGCACCAGGACCACCCACAGGGCGCGTCGGACGGTGGTGTTCATCCGGGTTCTCCCCTCGTGTGCATCGACGCGGCCCGCCCGGGGCCGCGTCCGACGACGGCATGGTCTCACGCGCTCCGGCCTCGGCCCGGCGCGTCGTCTCCGGGCTCGGCATAGCGGTCCCGGACGAAGGCCTGCAGCCGACGGGCGATCTTCTCCAGCGTCGCGGTGGCGAAGTGGTCCTCCCGCCACGCCGCGTGCAGTCGCACCGCGAGCGCCCGCCCCTGCGCGATGACCCGCACCGGCGTCAGCTCGAAGGCCGGGTCCTCGGTGACGACGGCGACGCCCGCCCCCGTCGCGACCAGGGCCTGGGCCACCCGCCCGGAGTTCGCCTCGGTGAGAGCCGGCGGCGTGAGGCCCGCCACGGCCACGGCGCCGTCGAGGACGCGCCGCGCCATGAAGGTGCGGGCGGGCGCGACGATGGGCTGGGCCACGAGGTCGTCGAGGGACACCCGCGTCCGGCCCGCCCAGGGGTGGCCCGGGGCGACGTACGCCCAGACCGGCAGGTCCATCAGCGGCAGCGACGCGACGGAGGGCGGCGGAACCGTCGGCATCACCACGAGGTCGTGCCGCGCGACGGCGTCGAGCAGCGAGTCGTCCAGCTGGGTCTCCGCGACGCGCGGGCGCGGGTCCTCCTCCCCGAAGGTGGCCACGAACGGCAGCACGACGTCGATGAGGGTGGTGCCCGGCGCGGCCACGGCCACGTCCGTGAGCCGACCGGAGGCGAGCGCGCGGGCCGCCTGCTCCGCCCGTCGATGGGCGACGAGGACCTCGCGCGCCACCGGGAGGAACGCCTCGCCGGCCGTCGTCAGCTCGAGCCGGCCACCGACCCGGGCGAACAGGGGCAGGCGCAGCTCACGCTGAAGCCGCTGCAGCTGCCGACTGAGCGCGGACTGCACGAGGTCCAGGCGGATCGCGGCCCCCGAGACCGTGCCGACCTCGGCCACGGTGACGAAGGCCCTGAGCAGTTTCTCCTCCATGCCGGATGAGCATAGCCGCCATGCCGGATCATCACTGGACGGCATGGAGTCGATACCCCACCATGGGAGGACGCGGCCCGACGCGTCGTCGTCGTGCCCACCCGTCGTCCACGCTCCCCGTGAGCCGTCCCCAGGAGGCATCCCCATGACCGCCACCCCCGACCTCGAGCAGACCCGCCATCTGGCCACCGAGCTGCCCGGCCCTCGCTCCCGTGAGCTCGCCGAGCGCCAGAAGCGCGCCGTCCCGGCCGGCGTGGCCACCACCATGCCGGTGTACGCGGCCCGCGCCGCGGGCGGCATCCTCGAGGACGTGGACGGCAACCGCCTGATCGACCTGGCCTCCGGCATCGCCGTCACCTCCGTGGGCGCCTCCCACCCGCGCGTCGTGGCCGCCGTCCAGGAGCAGGTCGCGCAGTTCACCCACACCTCGTTCATGATCACGCCCTACGAGGGCTACGTGGCCGTGGCCGAGCAGCTGGACCGCACCAGCCCGATCCCCGGCGAGACCCGCACCGCCCTGTTCAACTCCGGCGCCGAGGCCGTGGAGAACGCCGTCAAGGTGGCCCGCGCCTACACCGGCAAGCAGGCCGTGGCCGCGTTCGACCACGCCTACCACGGCCGCACCACCCTGACGATGGCGTTGACCGCCAAGTCCATGCCCTACAAGCACAGCTTCGGACCGTTCGCCCCCGAGATCTACCGCGTGCCCGGCTCCTACCCGCTGCGGGACGGCCTGTCCGGCGCCGAGGCCGCGCAGCGTGCCATCTCCGCGCTGGAGAAGCAGATCGGTGCCGACGACCTGGCCGCCGTGATCATGGAGCCGATCCAGGGCGAGGGCGGCTTCATCGTCCCGGCCGAGGGCTTCCTGCCGGCCGTGGTCGAGTGGTGCAAGGCCAACGACGTCCTGTTCATCGCGGACGAGGTCCAGTCCGGCATCGCCCGCACCGGCGCCTGGTTCGCCTCCGAGACCGAGGGCATCGAGCCGGACCTGATGGCGACCGCCAAGGGCATCGCCGGCGGCATGCCGCTGTCCGGCGTCACCGGCCGCGCCGAGGTGATGGACTCCGTGCACCCGGGCGGCCTCGGGGGCACCTATGGCGGCAACCCCGTCGCCACGGCGGCGGCGCTCGCCGTGTTCGAGGCCGTCGAGGAGGACGGTCTCCTGGAGAAGGCCCGCCGGATCGAGCAGGTCATCCGCGAGCACTTCGCGCAGAACGCCGACGACCGCATCGCCGAGGTCCGCGGCCGCGGCGCGATGATGGCGATCGAGTTCGTGGACCCCGCCACCGGCGAGCCGGACGCGACGCTGACCGCCACCGTGGCCGCGGCCGTGCGCGCCACCGGCGTCATCCTGCTCACGTGCGGCACCTACGGCAACGTCGTCCGCTTCCTGCCGCCGCTGACCATCGGTGAGGACCTCCTCAAGGAGGGCCTGAGCGAGGTCACGAAGGCGCTGCAGTCCGCCTGAGCGCCCGCCACCGGCGGACCGACGACGACGGCCCCGCATCCCTGCCCGGGATGCGGGGCCGTCCGCCTGTCGGCGGAGGACTCAGATGTCGTCCTCGTACGCGGGGCCGCCTTCGTTCTCCATGGCCTCGATGCGCCGGGACTTCTCGGCGGTGAAGATCCGGCGGACCCCCGTGCCGCCGAACTCGTCCTCCGGGACCAGCCCGACGCCGTACTTCAGCAGGGCCTTCTCCAGACGCAGACGCTCGTCCACCCGCAGGTCGGCCAGCCCCTTCTCGAAGCGGCGCAACTGCTCCTTCTCGAGACCGGCCGCGGTGGCCAGGGTGCGGACACTGACCTGGGCGAGAGCGCGGCCGGCGCGCGCCACGTCGAAGGTAATCGGGGTGGGGTACATCAGACATTCTCGATTCTGCAGTTCTCGACGGGGATCCGATCCATGATGGCCACGCCTCGGATGAAGGGACAAGGGCGCGCCAGCCTAGAACCCGCTGTGCGACAGGCACCCAGCCGACGGAGACGACCCTGGCCGACGATCGGGGAGAATATGGCGGTCATCACTTCCCCACCCCCGAGAAAGGGGGCTCCATGAGCCACGTGACCTCCTCCCCGCCCGCGACAGGGCCGGGTCTCAAGAAGACCCTCTCGTCGCTCGACGCCTACGCCATGGGCTTCGGCGCCATGATCGGCTTCGGCTGGGTCGTCCTCGTGGGCGGCTGGCTCAAGAACGCCGGCACCTTGGGCTCGATCATCGCGATCGTCTCCGGCGGCCTGATCATGACCGTCGTCGCGCTGGTGTACGCCGAGCTCGTCGCAGCGATCCCGAAGGCCGGAGGCGAGCATCACTTCCTGCTGCGTGGCATGGGCGCGCGGTGGAGCTTCCTCGGCTCGTGGGGCATCACGGGCGGATACATCTCGATCGTCGCGTTCGAGGCCGTCGCCCTCCCCCGCACCGCCGCGTACATCTGGCCCGAGATCGAGTCGATCCCGCTGTGGAACGCCTTCGGCTCGGACGTCTACCTCGTCTGGGCGCTGGTCGGCGCCGGGGCCGCCGTGGTCATCACCTGGATCAACTACATCGGCGTCAAACTGGCCGGCATCGTGCAGACGATCGTCGTCGCCACGCTGCTCGTCATCGGCGCACTCCTGGTGTTCGGGGCCGGAACGGGTGGCTCCGTCGCGAACTTCGAGCCGCTCTTCACGGACGCCCGGGGCCTCTTCACGGTGATGGTCGTCGTGCCGTTCCTCTTCGTGGGCTTCGACGTCATCCCTCAGTCGGCCGAGGAGCTCAACATGCCCCCTCGCCGCATGGGCGTGATGATCATCGCCTCGGTGGCCGCCGCGACCCTCTGGTACATCATGGTGATCCTGACGAACGCGTCCTCGATGCCCCGTGAGCAGCTCGTGAACGCCGACCTCGTGACGGCTGACGCCATGGCGGCCCTGTTCCACAGCCCGGCCATGGCCAACGTGCTGCTCGTGGGCGGCATGGCCGGCATCCTCACCTCCTGGATCGCCCTGCTCATGGGCGCGGCTCGCCTGCTCTACGCGATGGGCGTCTCGGGCATGCTGCCCCGCTGGTTCGGACACATCCACCCGAAGTACCGGACCCCGTCGAACGCGGTGCTGTTCATCGGCGTGCTCTCCATCGCGGCGCCGTTCTTCGGCGCGGGCGCCCTGGGCTGGTTCGTGGACTCCGGCTCCCCGTCCATCGTGTTCACCTACATGATGGTCTGCGTCGTGTTCCTGCTCCTGCGCCGCCGCGAGCCGGAGATGGACCGCCCCTTCCGCGCGGGCGGCGCGACCGCCGGGCGAGTGCTGGGCGTGACCGGTGTGATCCTCACAGCGGGGCTGCTCAGCCTCTACATCCCGGGGATGCCCGCCTCCATCGCCCCGATGGCCTATGCCTTCTTCGGCCTGTGGTGGCTGCTCGGCTTCGTCTTCCTCTTCCGCATCCCGCGCGGGATAACCCCGGGCGAGGACGCAGAGGAGCGTCTACTGGAACGTCTGGCGCGTCGCTGACCCATCGCTCCCGCCACGCCGGCGGGACGCGGACGGGCCCGCCTCCGGTCACCGGAGGCGGGCCCGTCGTCGTCGTGGGGTGTCAGTCCTGGACGAAGTACATCTGCTTGTTGACGAACTCGTCCATGCCGAGCGGGCCGAGCTCGCGGCCGAAGCCGGAGCGCTTGATGCCGCCGAACGGGATCTCCGCCCCTTCTCCCGCCGGCGTGTTGACGTTGGCCATGCCGACCTCGAGCTGCCGGGCGATCCGCTCGGCCTGAGCCTCGTCCTGGGAGAACACGGCGCCGCCCAGGCCGTACTGGGAGTCGTTGGCGAGAGCGAGCGCCTCGTCCGCGGACTCCACCTTGTAGACGACGGCGACGGGGCCGAAGAGCTCCTCGCGGTAGGCGTCCATCTCGGAGGTGACGCCCGTGATCACGGCCGGGGCGAAGCGGGCGCCCGCCTCGTCCGTGACGGTCCCGCCGACGTGGACGGTCGCGCCCTGCTGACGGGCCCGCTCCACCTGCTCGGCCAGGCCCTCGGCGGCACCGCGCGAGGACAGCGGGGTGAACACCGTCGGGTCCTCGTCGGCGGCCTCCCCGGGCTTCATGGCGTCGGCCAGGGACACCAGCTCGGCCACGAAGGCGTCATGGATGTCCGCCGAGACGATCATGCGCTTGTTGGAGTTGCAGGCCTGGCCCATGTTGTACATGCGGGTCGCCCACGCGGTGCGGGCGGCCTCGGCCGGGTCCTCGGCGTCGAGCACGATGTACGGGTCCGACCCGCCGAGCTCGAGGACGGCCTTCTTGAGGTGCTGGCCCGCGAGCGCGCCGATCACGGAGCCGGCCCGCTCGGAGCCGGTCAGGGACACGCCGGCCACGCGCGGGTCGGCGATGAACTCGGCGATCTGGTCGTGCGTGGCGAAGACGTTGGTGTACACGCCGGCCGGCACGCCGGCGTCGTCCATGATCTGCTGCACGGCCAGGGCCGAGCGCGGGCAGATCTCGGCGTGCTTGAGCACGATCGCGTTGCCGAGCATGAGGTTCGGCGCGGCGAAACGGGCGATCTGGTAGTACGGGAAGTTCCACGGCATGACGCCCAGCAGCACACCCAGGGGCAGGTGGCGGATCATGGCGCGGCCGCCCCCGTAGGTCTCGATGGGGCGGTCCGCGGCGAGGGTGGGGCCCTTGTCCGCGAAGTAGCCGAAGATGGCCGAGCTGAACTCCGCCTCCTCGACGCCCTCGGTCACGCGCTTGCCCATCTCGGTGGCGATGATCTGCGCGAGCTCGTCTTTGCGCTCCTCGAAGAGGTCCGCGACCTTCTGCACGATGGTGGCGCGTTCCTCGATGGGGCGGGCGGCCCATGCGCGCTGGGCGGTCTCGGCGGCGGCCAGCACCTGGTCGACCTCACCGTCGGCGAGGGCGGGGAAGGTCTCCACGACCTGGTCGGTGCTGGGGTCCTGCACGCGATAGCCGGTGGGGGTGCTCATGAGTGGGTCCTCTCGTTGGGGTCCCGGACCACGGCAGTGCCGTCGTCGTCCGGACGGATGATCGGGATGGGTCGGGTCGAGTCCGTCTGCGGCAGGGTCTCGCCACGGAAGTAGGCCGGGTGGCGCAGCCGCGTCCACATCATCAGTACCACGCCGATGGCCAGCACGCCCATGCCCAGGATGAACACGGTGCCGACACCGAACACGGAGGAGCCGGAGCCGTAGTCGGGGTCGGTGGAGTCCATCGCGGTCACGCAGAACATCACCAGCAGCACGAGGCCGCCGATCAGCGGGAACAGGAAGGTGGTGAGGGCGTTGCCCACCGAGGTGAACCACTCGCGGCGGAAGTACCAGACGCAGGCCAGGGCGGTGATGCCGTAGTAGAAGCAGATCATCAGGCCCAGAGCGGTGATGGTGTCCCACAGGGCGTTCTCGGAGAGCAGCCGCGTGACGACGTAGAAGAGGCCGGCGAAGCCCGCGCACACCCAGGTCGCGAAGGCCGGGCTGTTGAACCGGGGGCTCAGCTCGGCGAAGCGCGCGGGCACAGCCCGGTAGAAGCCCATCGCCAGCAGGGTGCGGGCCGGGGAGACCATGGTGGACTGCAGGGAGGCCAGGGAGCTGACGAGGATCGCGCTGGACATGATCACGGCAAAGGGGCCCAGGATCGGGCCGGCGAGGACCGCGAAGATCGACTCCTGGTTGTCCGGGTTGCCCGCGCCCAGGCCCTCGGAGCCGATGCCCGCCCAGGAGATCACGGCCAGGGCGGACAGGATGTAGACGGCGATGATGACGAACACGGTGACGGCGGCGGCCCGGCCGGGGGTGCGCTCGGGGTCCTTGGTCTCCTCGTTCATCGTGAGGGTCACGTCCCAGCCCCAGAACAGGAAGATGGACAGGGAGACGCCGGCCGCGACCACACTGAAGTCGCCCGCGGTGAACGGGTTGAACCAGTCCAGCTGCACCGGGGTGGGGTCGAAGCCCGCGCCACGGGAGGACTGCGTCAGGGCGGCGACCGCGAACGCACCGAGGGCCAGGATCTGGAAGGCCACCAGGATGTACTGCAGGTGCTTGGTGGTCTCCATGCCGCGGTGCGAGATCCATCCGGCCAGGGCCAGGTACACCAGGGTCAGGGGGATGTTGACCCACAGGTTGCCGGCCAGGTCCGCGATGGCCTGGCTCCCGGTGATCTGGGCGAGCAGCAGGAACGTGAAGTCGACGGCGACGGCCGCCAGGTTGGACAGCACGATCACGGAGGCGGCGATGAGCCCCCAGCCGCCCATCCACCCGACATACGGCCCGAAGGCGTGCGTGGCCCAGGTGAACGACGTGCCGGAGTCCGGCACCCGCGTGTTCAGCGCCCGGTAGCCGAGGGCCACCAGGAGCATCGGGATGAAGCCGAGCAGCAGGATCGCGGGCACGTGGGTGCCGACGGTGCTGATGGTCGGCCCGAGGCCCGAGGTCAACGTGTAGGCGGGGGCGACGACGGAGACGCCGATCACCACCGCCCCGAGCAGGCCGACCTTGCCGGCCTGGAGCCCCTTGTTGCTCACCCCGCCCGGGTTGAGCAGGTTGACCTGCTCGATGGCGGAGGTGGTCGGGTACACGTGCTCGTGTCCCTCATTGTCGACGACGCGGCGTCGTGGGGTGGATGCGCTCATGAGGATGTCCTTGTCCGTCGGGCCGGTCAGCCGGTGGGCTGCCCCGCGTCGGTGGCTTCCCGCTCGGCGATGGCCAGGGCGGCGGCCTCGCCCATGCGGATCGCGCCGTCCACGTGCTGGTAGCCCTCGGCTGCGATGTCCGAGCACGCGTAGTGGATGGGACCGGTCGGGCGGTTCTGGAGGTGGCCCCAGCGGGAGAGCCCGCCGAGGTCGTAGCTGGTGGCGTAGGCGCCTCGGGTCCACTCCTCGGCGGCCATGTCCGAGAGGAAGAACGCGATCGGCTCGAGGGTCCGGGGGCCGAGGTACTCGGCCATGGCGCCGAGGATCGCGGCCTTGCGCTCCTCCTCCGGCAGGGCCCACATCTGCTCCGCGTACACGTCGGACACGAAGCCGACGAGGGTGCCGTGCGGGTCCTCCTTGCCCGGGGCGCCACCGGCCAGGTTCTCGCCGCGGTTGGTGTTGTCATAGATCTCCTGGACGAGACGGCCCCCACCGAAGCACGTGCCGGACAGGCCCTCCTCGCGCCAGAACGGGGTCTCGTACACGGCGTGCACCTTGATGACCAGGCCCATGGAGATGTGCTGGTGCGCGATCTGCTGCTCGCGCGGCATCGGCGGCTCGAAGGAGATGCGGCTGTAGAGGTTCGGCGGGACGGCCAGGACCGCGTAGCGGGCGTGCACCTCGTAGTCGTCAGTGAGCGCCACGACGTCGCCGGCGGCGCCGTCGTGCGCCACGCCGTTGCGCACGTCTGCGGCCACACCGTTCTTCTCGTCCGCGGTGGACGGGTCCGGCTCGGCCCAGCGCAGGGTGCGCACCGGCTGGCCGAGGACGACGTCGTCGCCCAGCTCGGCGGCCATGGCCAGGGACACGGACTGCATGCCGCCCTCGACGCGCTTGTCCAGGATGAAGTCCTCGTCCACCAGGTTGCGGAACGACCCCGCCGAGGCGGACATGAGCAGCGCCTGGAGCAGGGAGAAGGTGTGGGAGGGCTTGGTCAGCATGCCGGAGGCGATGTAGATGGAGACGTTGTCGATGGCCTCCGGGTCGTCGGACTGCTGCTCCAGCCAGTGCCGGAAGGAGATCTTGTCCAGCTCGGCGGCCCGCGGGTGCTCCCACGGGGCGGCGGCGTCGATCTCGGCGGTCAGTTCGTCGATCTTGGCGATCAGGCGATCCATCTCCCGGTCCGTCTTCTCGGCCACCGGGAAGTCGAGGCCGTCGTAGACGTGGCGTTCTCCGCGCGGGTCCACGTAGACGTTGCGACCGTCGCGGAAGCGGGAGAACGTCGGCAGGCCGAGCTCCTCCACCAGGGAGATGAGGCGGGTCTGGTCCGGGGAGATCCACTGGCCGCCGATCTCGATGAAGTGGTCCTTGCCGTCGGCGCCCTCGACCAGGCCGTTCCAGGTGCGGCCGCCGACGCGCCGGCGAGCCTCCAGGACGGTGACGGACAGGCCCTGGGCCTTCGCGGTGCGGGCGGCCATGAGGCCGGCCGGGCCGGCGCCGATCACGACGACGTCGCTCGTCCGGCGCTCGCGGCCGGCGGTGGCGGGGGCGGTGGTCATGGGG
>NZ_JABFAY010000012.1:9463-36886 GCF_017168495.1 Micrococcus sp. KRD096
CCCGACGACGTCCCCGCCGCCGAGTGCGCCGCCCTGCGCCGTGGCCGGCTGCGTCCGTGGCTGCCGTTCCTGCTCGCGGCCGCACTGTGCCTGGCGCTGCTGGGGTGGGCCCTCGTCGCCCTGCCGGGCCTGCCGGAGCGCGTGCCCACGCACTGGGGCGTCGACGGGCGGCCCGATGCATGGGAGGACACCTCGTTCGGCACGGTGGCGACGGGGCCGCTGATCGGCCTCGGCATGACGGGGTTCCTGGCCCTGGTCTCCGCGATGGTCACCGCCCTCGTCCCCACGGATCCGGGGCTGTCCCCGTGGCGGCGCGTGCGCCAGGCGGGGGTGCACCGCGGGGTCCAGGAAAGCCTCGGGTGGTCGTGCGTGCTCATCGTGCTGGTGCTGGCCCCGACGACGGCCGAGGTGCTCGCCGCCGGAGCGTGGACGATGCCCTGGTGGCTCCTGCCCCTCACGCTGACCGTGCTCATGGTGGGCATCTTCCCGGCGATGCGGGCCGGCACCCGGCGGTGGACGCGCTGGTCGGACCGCGTCGCGGCGGAGCTCGGGTACCGGCCCACGGCCGCGGAACGCGCCGAGGACGAGGTGTGGACGCCTTTGGGGCTCAAGCGCGACCCCGAGGACCCGGCCGTCTTCCCCGCCAAGCGCCCCGGCTACGGCGTGGGCGTGACGATCAACCTCGCCACCCCGGTGGGCCGGTGGCTGGTGCGCGGATTCGTGGCGGTGTTCATCGTCGGCCTGCCGCTGGCGATCTGGCTCGGCGCGTACGCCGCGCGGTGAGGCGGACCGTGTCCGACGACGTCGCCGTCCGCCTGCTCCTGATCGCGGACACCCACATCCCGCGGCGTGCCCGTGCCCTGCCCGCGCAGGTGCGGGCCGAGGTGGCGCGGGCCGACGTCGTGCTCCACGCCGGTGACTGGGTGGCCGAGGACGTGCTCGACGACCTCGACGCGCGGGCCGCCCGGCTGGTGGGCGTGTGGGGCAACAACGACGGGCCGGGGCTGCAGGCGCGGCTACCCGAGGTGGCGCGCGTGGAGCTCGGCGGGGTGCGGATCGCGATGGTCCACGAGACGGGCCCGGCGGCCGGCCGCGAGCGCCGCATGGCCGCGGCGTTCCCGGACGCGGACGTGCTGGTGTTCGGGCACAGCCACATCCCGTGGGACACCGTGGCCGGGCCGGAGACCGCGAACCCGGGCCTGCGGCTGCTCAACCCCGGCTCCTGCACGGACCGGCGGCGGCAGCCGGTGTGCACGCTGATGCGCGCGGTGGTGCGGGGCGGGCGGCTCGAGGACGTGGAGCTGGTGCCGGTCGACCGCACGCCGTGACCGACGGGCCGGCCGCTCCCCGCAACGCGGGTTGAGTTATCACCGGTCCAGGCGGCGCGCACCCGTGATAACTCAACCCGCGTCGCGCCGGGGCCACCGTGTCCGGCGGGCCGGCCGCTCCTGCACAGCCACCACGACGACGGCGGCCCTCCCCAGGGCGCGTCGGTTCGGCTCGTCGCAGGGTCCGGGGGCGGCAGGCTCGCCCCATGAGCGCGCGCACGCCCCTGCCGCCCGCCCTCGCCGAGGGCGCCTTCACGACGGCCGAGCTGCACGCCGCCGGCCTGCCGTGGCGCCGGACCCTCGCGGCAGACCTCGCCCGGATCTGCCGCGGCGTGCACACCGCGGGCGTACCCGACCCGTGCGCCCCGGACGGCGCGGCCGCGCTGGCCCGCCTCACGGGCGGGGTGGTCTCCCACGTCTCTGCCGCCCTCTGGCACGGACTGCCGCTGCCGCCCCGCCTCGCGCGGCCGGCCGGGCTGCACCTGACCTTCGACCGGTCCGCGCGCACGCACCGGACCGACCTGGGCGGCGCCGTCAGCCACCGGGTGCGGCTGCCCTCCGACCACGTGCTCGACCTTCCCGACGGCCAGCGGGTCACGACGGCGGCGCGCACCTGGTTCGACCTCGCCGGGATGCTCCGCCCCCACGAGGTGGACTGGCTCATCGCGGCCGGCGACCACCTGGTGCGTCCGCCGTGGACGCCGACGGGCCGGGCGGATCCCGTGGCCACCGTGTCCGAGCTGTCGGAGGTGCTCGCCCGCTGCCGTGGCCGGCCGGGTGTCCGTCTCGCACGTGCCGCGCTGGCGGAGGTGCGCGTCGGGGCCGACTCCCCGCCCGAGACCTTCCTCCGGCTCGCGCTGATCCGGGCCGGGCTGCCGGAGCCGGAGCTGCAGGTCGCCGTCGACCCGGCCGACCCGACCTCGCCCGTCGTGGACCTCGGGTACCGGGGGGCGCGCCTGGCCCTCCAGTACGACGGCGCCGGCCACCGCACGGCTCAGCAGCAGGCGAGGGACGCCCGTCGGGACGCGTACTGCCTCGAGCGGGAATGGACGACCCTGCGCTGCACCTGGGAGGACCAGCGCGCTGGGTTCGGGCGGATCGTGGGGCTGGTCCGGCGTCGGCTCGCCCGCACGCGCTGATCCGCCCCCGCCCGTCCCAACGCGGGTTGAGTTGTCACGGGTCCCGTCCAACGCGGGTTGAGTTGTCACGGGTCCAGGCCCGCGTAACCGGTGATAACTCAACCCGCGTTGCACGGCACCGGCCGGCGCCGCGTGACGCTCTGCGACGTCCCCACCCTGCCCCCGGCGCGCCTCGCCCGGGACAATGGGACGGACTGTCCCGAAGCCTCCATCGAAAGGACCCCCGTGGCTGACCACGAGTTCGGCTTCCGCACCCAGGCGCTGCACGCGGGCGCCGTCCCGGACGCCGTCCACGGCTCCCGCGCGGTGCCGATCCACCAGACCAGCTCCTTCGTGTTCGAGTCCGCCGAGGACGCCGCCAACCTCTTCGCGCTGCAGAAGTACGGCAACATCTACTCGCGGATCGGCAACCCCACGGTCGCCGCGTTCGAGGAGCGGGTCGCCACGCTCGAGGGCGGGATCGGGGCCGTCGCGACGGCGTCCGGCATGGCCGCCGAGTTCGTCACCTTCGCGGCCCTCGCCGGGGCCGGCGACCACATCGTGGCGTCCTCGAAGCTCTACGGCGGCACGATCACCCAGCTGGACGTCTCCCTGCGCCGGTTCGGCGTCGAGACCACGTTCGTGGACTCCGCCGAGGCCGCGGACTTCGAGGCCGCCCTCCAGCCCAATACCAAGGCCGTCTACACGGAGATCGTCGCCAACCCCTCCGGTGACGTCGTGGACCTGCCGGGCCTGGCCGACGTCGCCCACCGGCACGGCGTGCCGCTCGTCGTGGACGCGACCCTCACCCCGCCCTACCTGATCCGGCCGATCGAGCACGGCGCGGACATCGTCATCCATTCGGCCACGAAGTTCCTCGGCGGGCAGGGCACCACGCTCGGCGGCGTCGTGGTGGAGTCCGGCCGCTTCCCGTGGGACAACGGCAAGTTCCCGTCGATGACCGAGCCCGTGCCGTCGTACGGCGGCGTCTCCTGGTGGGGCAACTTCGGCGAGTACGGCTTCCTCACCAAGCTCCGCTCGGAGCAGCTGCGCGACTTCGGCCCGTCGCTGGCCCCGCAGTCGGCCTTCCAGCTGCTGCTCGGCGTCGAGACGCTGGCCCCGCGCATGGACGCCCACCTCGCCAACGCCCGCGCCGTCGCCACCTGGCTGGACGAGGACCCACGCGTCTCCTGGGTCCGCTACGCCGGCCTGCCCGACCACCCGCACCACGCCCGCGCGCAGCAGCTGCTGCCCCGGGGCGTCGGCTCGGTGTTCAGCTTCGGCGTGGCCCCGGCGGCCACGGACACCGACGACGGCGCCTCCGGTCCGGAGGCCGGGCGCGCGACGGCCTCGCGCTTCATCTCCGCGCTGCAGCTGGCCTCCCACCTGGCCAACATCGGCGACGCGAAGACGCTGGTGCTGCACCCCGCCACGACGACCCATCAGCAGCTCACCGCCGAGCAGCTCGTGGCCGCAGGCATCCCGGCGGACCTGATCCGCATCTCGGTGGGCATCGAGGACGTCGAGGACATCCTCTGGGACCTGGACCAGGCCCTGACCGAGGCCACCGGCCGCACCCGCGACGGCGCCATCGTCCCCGCAGAGCAGGAGGCCTGAGCCATGAGCACCACCCACCCCGAGCGCACCTGGACCGGCCCCGGCGCCCCCGAGCGCCTGGCGATCCTGCGGCGCACCCGGTCGATCGCGATCGTGGGCGCCTCGGACAAGCCAGCCCGTGCGTCCTACTTCGTGGCCACGTACCTGCTGAGCTCGACCACGTACGACGTCTACTTCGTGAATCCCGTGCTCGCCGCGGCCGGCAAGGAGATCCTCGGCCACCGCGTGTACGCCTCGCTGGACGACCTGCCCGTCACCCCGGACCTCGTGGAGGTGTTCCGCAAGTCCTCCGACGCCCCCGAGGTGGTGGCGGATGCCGCCCGCGTGGGCGCCCGGACCGTGTGGCTGCAGCTGGGCATCTGGAACGAGGACGCCGCGCGTCAGGCCGAGGCCGCGGGCCTGGAGATCGTGATGGACCGCTGCGTGAAGATCGAGCACGCCCGCTTCCATGGCGGGCTCAACCTCGCCGGCTTCGTCACCGGCGTGATCAGCTCGCGGCGCCAGGAACTGGACCGCTAGGCGGACGACGCCCCGTGTCGGGCGTCGTCCGGCCCTCGTTGCGCACCCGCCCGTCGATGGCGTGGGATGGGCCCATGACCTCCGAGCTCCCCTCCCCCTCCCTCCCCCCCTCTCCCCCGCCTGGACCGGCCGCACCGACGGCGACGCCCCCGAGCACCTGCGCTGGCACCAGGTCGTCCGCCCCGCCGACGGCCGCGGCGAGCCCACGACGCCGCAGCGCCACCCCGGTGCCGGTGCTCCGACGTCGGGCGCGCGGTCCACGGCGCTCGTCGGCTTCGCCTCGGACGAGGGCGTGCGCCGGAACCACGGCCGCGTGGGCGCCGAGGACGGCCCGGAGGCGCTGCGCGGTGCGCTCGCCTCGCTCGCGTACCTCGAGGGCACGGGCGCGCTCGTGGACGCGGGCGACGTGTCCGTGGACCGTGGCGACGACGCCGCCCCGGGCGAGCTCGAGGCGGGCCAGGCCGAGCTGGGCACGGTGGTCAGCGGGCTGCTGAACGCCCACGACCTGGCCGTGGTGCTCGGCGGCGGACACGAGACCGCCTACGCCTCGATCACGGGCCTGACCGGCTCCACGCGCGTGGGCGCGGGCACCCGCGTGGGCATCCTCAACCTGGACGCGCACTTCGACCTGCGCGAGGCGCCGCGGCCCAGCTCCGGCACCCCGTTCCTCCAGGCCCTGCGGGATGCCGAGGGGGCGGAGCATCAGCTCTCCTACGCGGTGGTGGGCATCAGCGAGGCCAACAACACCCGGGCCCTGTTCGACACCGCGCGCGAACGCGGGGTCACGTGGGTGACCGACGAGCAGGCCCAGACCGCCGACGTCACCGGCGTGCGCCGCTGGGTGCGCTCGTTCATCAACGCCGTGGACGTGCTCTACCTGACGATCGACCTGGATGTGCTGCCGGCCGCCGTCGCCCCGGGGGTGAGCGCACCGGCCGGCTTCGGCGTGCCGTACGAGGTGATCCACGCGTGCGCGCTGGAGGCCACCCAGTCCGGGAAGCTGGCCCTGGCCGACGTCGTGGAGCTCAACCCCGCCCTGGACGTGGACGGCCGCACGGCGAAGGCCGCGGCCCGGCTGATCCACACGATCGTCAGCCGTCACCGGACGGACGCGTCGCTGCTGGCCTGAGGCGGGCCGGGGGTCCGTTCAGGCGCGGGGGCCGCACGCGTCAGCGTCCCTCCACCCACGGGGCCGGGGGCTCGGTGCTGCCGTGGGCCGCGCGTCGGGCGGCGTAGTCCAGCGCCGAGCGTGCCAGGAAGTCGTGCAGGGCCAGCACCCCGGCCCGGGCTCCTGCGGCGTCCCTCCGGGTCACCGCCTCCAGCGCCGGGACGTAGAACGCCCGGCCGCGTTCGACCTCGTCGGGCAGGCCCTTCGTGGTGGCGAGCCAGAACCGGCGGCACAACCCCTGGAGCGGGACCAGGGAATCGGCGAGATAGCGGTTGTTCGCGATCGTGCGCAGGAGTTCGTGCGAGCGCCCGACGGCAGCGACGTACGCCGCCAGGTCCTCCACCGTGCGCAGGTGCCGCACGTGGGCCGCGACGGCGGCCAGCTGCTCCTCGTCCGCCCGCGCGCAGGCCAGTCCCACGGCCAGCGCCTCGAGCGACCGCCGCACCTCCAGCCTCTCCAGCTGGTCGTCCACGGAGATCGGGGGCACCTGCAGTCCCCGTCCCCCACCGGCCAGGAGCCAGTGGTCTCGGATGAGGCGCTGCACCGCCTCGCGCAGGGGCGTGCGCCCCGTCTCGGCGGCGTCAATGAGGTCCGCCTCGCTGAGGATGGCGCCCGGTGGCAGCTCCCCGGTCTCGATCTTCTGCATCAGGCGGGCGTAGGCCTCCTCCGACTTGTTCATGGGCCCAGCGTAGGCAGTGATCTGCCCCCAATCCGCTTGATATATCCGGGATATGCGGCGTAGCGTGACCCACATCCTGTTACCGGCGTCACATGGAGGACTCATGAAGTACCGCCCGCAGCACGAGGCCAACCCCCTGCCCTTCTCCCCCTTCAAGAGCTCCACCGTGCCGCGGCCCATCGGCTGGCTGTCCTCCGTGAGCACGGACGGCCGGGAGAACATCGCCCCCTACAGCCAGTGGCAGAACCTCACCTTCGACCCGCCCATGGTGATGTTCTCCGCGAACCAGTACCCGGACGGACGCCGCAAGGACACCGTCCTCAACGCGGAGCAGACCGGCTGGTTCGTGTGGAACATGGCCACCTACGACCTGCGCGAGGCCGTCAACGTCTCCGCCATGGCCCTGGAGCCGGGCGAGAGCGAGTGGGACCGCATCGCCGAGCACGGCGTCACCAAGGTCTACGCGGACAACCACCCCATCCCGATGGTCGCCGAGTCCCCCGTGCGCTTCGAGTGCCGCTACCACTCGACGCACCGCATCAAGGGCGACTCGAACGTCGGCACCATCGACGTGGTCTTCGCCCACGTGGACACCATCCACATCGACGACGACGTCATCACCGCCGACGGCCGCCTCGACATCCCGCGCATCCAGCCGATCGCCCGCCTGGGCTACTTCGACTACACCGTGGTGCGGGAGACCTTCGAGATGCGGGTGCCCGGCGCCGACGGCGATGCCCAGGCCGGCCTCGAGGGACGGGCATGAGCACCGCGGCCACCGGCGCGGCCCGGCCCGCTCCCGTGCCCGCGGCCCGCCCCCGGAGCCTGAAGGACATGCTGGCCGTGAACTTCGGCAACGCGCTGGAGTGGTACGACTGGAACGTCTACACGATCTTCGCCCCGGTCTTCGCGGCGCAGATCTTCCACGCGGACAACCCCACCTCCGAGCTGCTCGCCACCCTGGCCGTCTTCGCGGTGGGCTTCGTGGCCCGCCCCATCGGCGGCTACGTGTTCGGCGCCTACGCGGACCGGGTGGGCCGCAAGCGCAGCCTCTTCGCGGCGATGATGATCACCGCGCTCGGCAGCCTGATCATCGCCTTCACCCCCACCTACGGCACGGTGGGCGTCCTCGCCTCGGTGATCCTCGTCATCGCCCGCCTGCTGCAGGGCCTGGCGCACGGCGGCGAGATGGGCACCTCCGTGACCTACCTCGTGGAGCGGGCGCCGCAGGGCCGGCGCGGGCTGTTCGGGGCGACGTCGTGGGTGTCCGTGGTGGTGGGCACGATCCTGGCCACGCTCGTGGGCCTGGCCATCAACACGCTGCTCTCCCACGAGCAGGTGGCGTCCTGGGGCTGGCGCGTGGCGTTCGGCATCGGTGGCGTCCTCGGCCTCTACGCGCTGTACCTGCGACGGAGCCTGACGGAGTCGGAGCACTTCACGGCGGCGCAGCAGGTGGTGCCCACCGCCGACGACGCTCCCCGCCGGGGGCCAGGTGCGGTGTGGCGCGGCCTGCTGACGATCTTCCTGGTCTCCGCGGGCGGCTCCCTGATGTTCTACACGTGGCTGATCTACCTGCCCACGCACGCGCAGGTGACCCATCAGATGGACAAGTCCACCACCCTCTCGGCCTCGCTCCTGGCCCAGGTGATCTTCCTGGCCGCCATCCTCGGGGCGGGCCTGCTGGGCGACCGGGTCGGCCGCCGTCCGCTGGTCATCGCCTTCGGCCTGCTCTTCGTGGTGCTGCCGTTCCCGCTGTTCGGCATGCTGGACGGCACCTTCGCCTCGTTCCTGCTCGTGCAGACCATCGCCCTGCTGGCCGTGGCGCTGCTGTTCGGCGTCAACGGCGCCGTCTGGTCCGAGGCGCTGCCCACAGCGGTGCGCGCCAAGGGCGTGGCCACCATGCTCTCACTGGCCACCGCGATCTTCGGCGGCACGGCGCCGTACCTGATCACGTGGCTGACGGCGCAGGGGTGGACCAGCGCGTTCCCGATCTACCTCATGGTGGTCGGCGGCCTCACCGGCCTGACCGGCCTGTTCATGAAGGAGACGAAGGACGTGGACCTGGCGGCCTGAGCCGGAGCCGACCGGCCCGACCCGCAGGCCGCCCCCTCCACACACAGAGTGGTCACGACACGCCGTCTCGCGCAGGCGCACGCGGCGTGTCGTGACCACTCTGTGGCGTCGGACCGCTCTGCGGCGTCAGTGCCCCTCGGCCTCGGCGCCCTCGGACTCCTCGGCCAGGTCCTGCGGCTCGGCATCGGCGGATACGCCCGCGAGCGCCTCCGCCACGGCGGCCAGCACGGACCCGTCGCGCAGGGCCTGCTCGGCGGCGGCCAGCTGCGGGGCCATGTACTGGTCCGGGCCGGGGCCGGGGACGCCGGCCTCGCGGATCACGCGGACGGCGGCACCGGTCGCGGCGGAGGGCTGCAGCGGGGCGCGCAGCTCGATCGCGCGGGCGGCGGCCACGAGCTCGACGGCGAGCACGCGGCGGAAGTTCTCCACGGCCGAGCGCAGCTTGCGGGCGGCGTGCCAGCCCATGGAGACGTGGTCCTCCTGCATCGCGGAGGACGGGATAGAGTCCACGGACGCGGGCACGGCCAGACGCTTCATGTCCGAGACGAGCCCGGCCTGCGTGTACTGGGCGATCATCATGCCGGAGTCCACGCCCGGGTCGTCCACGAGGAACGCGGGCAGCCCGTGTGAGCGGGCCGGGTCCAGCATGCGGTCGGTGCGGCGCTCGGACATGCTGGCGACGTCGGCCACCGGGATGGCCAGGAAGTCCAGCACGTACGCCACGGGCGCCCCGTGGAAGTTGCCGTTCGAGCTCACCCGGCCGTCGTCGAGCACCACCGGGTTGTCCACGGTGGCGGCGAGCTCGCGCTCGGCCACGGTGCGCACGTACGCGAGGGTGTCGCGCAGGCCGCCGGCCACCTGCGGGGCGCAGCGCAGCGAGTAGGCGTCCTGCACGCGGGAGTCGCCCTCCTTGTGGCTGGCCACGATCGGCGAGCCCGCCAGGATCTTCAGCATCCGGTCGGCGGAGGTCGCCTGGCCCGGGTGGGGGCGCAGCGGCAGGTGCAGCTCCGGCACGAACACGCGGTCGGTGCCGAGCAGCGCCTCCACGGACATCGCGGCGGTGAGGTCCACGGTGTCGGCGAGCTCCTCGAGGTCGGCCAGCGCCATGATCAGCATGCCGAGCATGCCCTCGGTGCCGTTGACGAGGGCCAGGCCCTCCTTCTCCCGCAGCTCGACCGGCTCGATCCCGGCCTCGGCGAGCGCCTCGCCGGCCGGACGCAGCGCGCCGTCCGTCCCGACGACGTCGCCCTCGCCCATCAGCGCCAGGGCCACGTGGGAGAGCGGTGCGAGGTCACCGGAGCAGCCCAGGGAGCCGAACTCGCGCACGGCGGGGGTGATGCCCGCGTTGAGCATGGCCACGAAGGTCTCGACCACCACGGGGCGCACGCCCGTGCGGCCGGAGGCCAGCGTGGTGGCCCGCAGGAACATCAGCGCGCGGACGACCTCGCGCTCCACCACGGGGCCCATGCCGGCGGCGTGGGAGCGGATCAGGGACTTCTGCAGCTGCGCGCGGGACTCGAGCGGGATGTGCTTGTCCGCGAGCGCGCCGAAGCCGGTGGAGACGCCGTAGGTGGGGGTCTCGGCCTCGGCCAGCGCCTCGACGTGGCGGCGCACCGCGCCGACGGTCTCGAGCACGTCGTCGGCGAGCACCACGCGGGCGTCGTGGCGGGCCACGGCGACGACGTCGTCCAGGGTGGCCCCGGACGTGCCGAGCGTGACGGTGGCGGGAGGGGTGGTCATGGTGATGCGTTCTCCTTGCTGTCGGTCGATCAGACGGCCCGACGGCCCGCGCGCCAGACCGCATGGGTCAGCGGCATGCCGGGGCGGTAGGCCAGGTGGATGGCGGCGGGGGCGTCGAGCACGTGCAGGTCGGCGCGCTTGCCGACCTCGAGGCTGCCGACGCGGTCCTGCGCCCGCAGGCCGATGGCCCCGCCGAGGGTGGCGGCGCGCACGGCCTCGGCGAGGGTCAGGTGCATCTGCAGCACGGCGGTGCCCACGTTGAAGTTCATGGACGTGGTGTAGCTGGTGCCCGGGTTGCAGTTCGAGGCCAGGGAGACCTCGATGCCGGCGTCGAGCAGGCGACGCGCGGGCGCCAGCGGGGCGCGGGTGGACAGGTCGCACGCGGGCAGGCAGCCGGCCACGGTGCCGGGCGTCCCGGTGGCCGAGGCGCGGTCCCAGCCGGCCCAGGTGCCGGCCAGGGCCTCGACGTCCGCGTCGGAGAGGTGGTTGACGTGGTCCACGGAGGCGGCGCCGAACTCCACGGCCACGCCCACGCCCGGGCCCTGCTCGATCTGGTTGCCGTGCAGGCGCACGCCCAGTCCCGCCGCCACGCCCGCGGCGAGCACGCGGCGAGTCTGCTCGGCGTCGAAGGCGCCGGCGTCGCAGAACACGTCCACCCAGCCCGCGTGCTCCCGCACGGCCTCGAGCATCGGTCCGACGACGTCGTCGAGGTAGTCCTCCGCGTCCCGGCCCGGGGGCACGAGGTGGGCGCCGAGGAAGGTCACCTCGTCGACGAGGCCCTCCTCGCGCAGCCCGGCCAGCAGGCGCGCGTGGCGAGCCTCCTCGTCCACGGTGAGCCCGTAGCCGGTCTTGGTCTCGAGGTAGGTGGTGCCGCCGGCCACCGCGTCGGCCACCCGGCCGCGGACCAGCTCGGCCAGGCGGTCGTCCGAGGCGGCGCGGGTGGCGGAGGTGGTCACGCCGATGCCGCCGGCCGCGTAGGACTCCCCGGCCATGCGGGCCTCGAACTCGGCGGAGCGGTCCCCGTCGAACACGAGATGCGTGTGGGAGTCCACCCAGCCGGGCAGCACGGCACGACCCCCCACGGACACCCGGTCGTCCGCGTCCGGGGCGTCCGCGGCGGCACCGATCCAGGCGATGCGCTCGTCCTCGACGACGACGGCCGCGTCCTGGAGCACCCGCCCTTCGGGGTCGACGGTGGTCAGCTCGGCGATGTCGGTGATGAGCGTGGAGCGCATGGGGGCCTCTCTGCGGGACGGACGGGGGGGCGGTGGGGTGGGCCTCAGGTGAGCGCGGCCACCAGGTGGGCCAGCGGCGTGGCCAGCACGATGGTGAGCGCCACGCGCTCGACCCAGATCACCAGGAGGTGCCACATCTTCACGGGGATGTCCGTGGCCAGGATGGCAGGCACCACCGCGGAGAAGAAGATGATCGCGGAGACGCAGACGACGCCGATCACGAACCGGGCGACGAGGTCTTCGTGGCCGGCCGCCATCGTGGCCGGGATGAACATCTCGGCGATCGAGGTGGCGGAGGCCGAGGCCAGCAGGCCGGGGTCGGAGTAGCCGAACGCCCAGAACAGCGGGTAGAAGATCACGCCGATCCACTCGAACACGGGCGTGTAGGTGGCCAGGACCAGGGCGATCAGGCCCACGGACATGATGGACGGCAGGATCTGGAGCACCATCACGAGGCCGTCCCGGAAGTTGACCCAGATGTTCTTCGGCAGGGACGGTGCCTCGGCGAGGGTCTGCTCGGCGGCGCGACGGGCCACGCGGAAGCGGTCCCGGGTGACGGCCTGCTCGGGCGAGTGCACCGCGCCGGGGTACACCTCGTCAGGGATGCGGCTCAGCGGCGGGATGCGCACGGTGATGGCCGTGACCACGAACGTCACCAGGAGGGTGCCGAAGAAGTACCAGAGCCAGATGTCCATCAGGCCCAGCGTCTTGGCGACGATCACCATGAAGGTCGCGGACACCGTGGAGAAGCCGGCGGCGATGATCGCCGCCTCGCGGGCCGTGTAGCGGCCGCCGGTGTACATGCGGTTCGTGAGCAGCAGGCCCAGGGCGTAGGAGCCCACGAAGGAGGCCACGGCGTCGACGGCGGCGCGGCCGGGCACCCGCCAGATCGGCCGCATGGCCGGGCGCAGGTAGACGCCCACGAACTCCATGAGGCCGTAGCCGATCACGAGGGCCAGGAAGACGCCGCCGATGGGCACGATCAGGCCCACGGGCACCACGAGCTTGTCCATCAGGAACGGACCGATGCTCTTGTCCAGGATCCAGCTCGGGCCCACGCCGAACACGATCATCGCCGAGGCGACCAGGCCGAGCACGGCGAGGAACGCGAAGACCGTCCGCGTGGTGCTGGTCCGCCAGCGACCCGAGGCGAACGGGTACACGGCGCCTGCGGCGATGATGGCCAGGCCCACCCAGCGGTCGGCCGGGCCGAGCAGCCCGCGCACCCAGGTCACCAGGTGGTCCAGCGGGATGGAGCTCGCCCCGTTGATCGTGACGGGGACGAAGAACATGACGATGCCGATCGCCGAGTAGACGATCATGCGCCAGCGCGCCGGCGGGCGGGGCGCGTCGGCCTCGATCGCGGCCATCGCGGTGGTGTCGGTGTGCAGCTCGTGGTCTGCGGGGCGGGACGAGTCCATCGTGGTGTCCTTTCGATCGCGAGCCGGACGAGCGGATGCCCGTCCGGCTCGCGGCGGTGAAGTCGTCGGACGGCGACGGCGCGGCGGCACCGTCGTCGTCCGACGACGTGACCGGGGTCAGTCCCGGATCGTGGCCTCCATGGGCACACGGACGCCGCGCTCCTTCGCCACCTCGGCGGCGCGGGAGTAGCCGGCGTCGACGTGGCGGATGACGCCCATGCCCGGGTCGTTGGTGAGCAGCGCCTCGAGCTTGGCCGCGGCCAGCTCGGTGCCGTCGGCCACGCCCACCTGGCCGGCGTGGATGGACCGGCCGATGCCGACGCCGCCGCCGTGGTGGATCGACACCCAGGTGGCACCCGAGGAGGTGGCGGTCAGCGCGTTCAGCAGCGGCCAGTCGGCGATCGCGTCGGAGCCGTCCAGCATGGACTCGGTCTCGCGGTACGGGGAGGCCACGGAGCCCGAGTCGAGGTGGTCGCGGCCGATCACGATCGGCGCCTTGACCTTGCCCTCGGCCACGAGCTGGTTGAAGAGCAGGCCGGCCTTGTGGCGCTCGCCGTAGCCCAGCCAGCAGATGCGGGCCGGCAGGCCCTCGAACTCCACGAACTCGGCGGCGCCGTCGAGCCAGCGGTGCAGGTGCTCGTTCTCGGGGAACAGCTCCTTCAGGGCCTCGTCGGTCACGCGGATGTCCTCCGGGTCGCCGGAGAGCGCGGCCCAGCGGAAGGGGCCGAGGCCCTCGCAGAACAGCGGGCGGATGTAGGCCGGGACGAAGCCCGGGAACTCGAACGCGCGGGAGTAGCCGGCCTTGCGGGCCTCGTCGCGGATGGAGTTGCCGTAGTCGAACACCTCGGCGCCGATGTCCTGGAAGCCGACCATGGCCTCGACCTGGCGGGCCATGGACTCCTGGGCCTTCTTGGTGAAGGTGTCCGGGTCGGCCTCGGCCTCGGCGTGCCAGTCCTTCTCGTCGATCTCGATCGGCAGGTAGGACAGCGGGTCGTGCGCGGAGGTCTGGTCGGTGACGATGTCGATCTCGACGGTGCCGGCCTTCTGGCGCTCGAGCAGCTCGGGGAACACCTCGGCGGCGTTGCCCACGAGGCCCACGGAGACGGCCTCGCCGTCGCGCTTGGCCTGCATGACGCGCTCGACGGCCTTGTCGATGTCCGTCTCCACCTCGTCCAGGTAGCGCTTGCCCATGCGACGGCGCAGGCGGTCCTCCGAGACGTCCACGATCAGGCAGACGCCGCCGTTGAGGGTGACGGCCAGGGGCTGGGCGCCGCCCATGCCGCCGCAGCCGCCGGTGAGGGTGAGGGTGCCCTGGAGGGAGCCGTCGTAGCGCTTGCGGCCGATCGCGGCGAAGGTCTCGTAGGTGCCCTGCAGGATGCCCTGGGTGGCGATGTAGATCCACGAGCCGGCGGTCATCTGGCCGTACATCATCAGGCCCTCGGCCTCGAGCTTGCGGAACTCCGGCCACGTGGCCCAGTCGCCCACGAGGTTGGAGTTGGCGATCAGCACGCGCGGGGCCCACTTGTTGGTGCGGAACACGCCCACCGGCTTGCCGGACTGCACCAGGAGGGTCTCGTCCTCCTCGAGGTCCTTGAGGGTGGCGACGATGGCGTCGTAGGCCTCCCAGGAGCGGGCCGCGCGGCCGGTGCCGCCGTAGACGACGAGGTCCTCGGGACGCTCGGCGACCTCGGGGTCCAGGTTGTTCATGAGCATCCGCAGCGGGGCCTCGGTCTGCCAGGACTTGGCGGAGAGCTCGGTGCCGCGCGGGGCGCGGATGGTGCGGGACGGGTCGTGCTGGGTGAAGCCCTCGGCCATGGCAGTTCCTCTCGACGGGGTGCGTGCGCCGCCGGGACGGGTAGCCCCGGTGATTTCACGGCTCGGCATGCACTTTCCGAACATTGAAACAGTGACTCGGCTCACGCGCAAGCCCGATCCGCGTGTCCCGCACCCGTTACGCTCCCTCTCATGACCACCACCCCCACCGCCTCGACGCGCACCGTGGACCGGGCCCTGGACCTGCTCGCCGCCGTCACCGAGCAGCCCCGGCTGAGCCTGACCGAGGCCGCCCGCGCCACGGAGCTGCCGGCGTCCACGGCGCTGCGCCTGCTGCGCAGCCTCGAGGGATCCGGCTTCGTGGCCCGCGACGACGACGGCGCCTACCGCCCCGGCGTGCGCCTCATCCAGCTCGGGGCGCGGGCCTTCTCCCGAGACTCGCTCGTGCAGCTGGCCCGCGGGCCGATGGACCACGTCGTGGCCGCCACGGGCGAATCCGTCTACCTCTCGGTGACGACCCCTCCGGACTCCGCCGTCTACCTGGCGATCGTGGAGGGCACGCACTCCGTCCGCCACACGAACTGGGTCGGACGCACCGTCCCCCTGGCGGGCACGGCCGTGGGCGACGCCCTGCGCGGCAGCGTGGCCGCGGGGGACTACACGCTGCGCACCCGTTCCGTGGAGAAGGACGTCACCTCGCTGTCCGCCCCCATCAGCGTGGCGGGCACGGTGGTCGGTGCGCTCAGCACGCTCGTGCCGGCCTACCGCTGCACGGACGAGCTGGCGGACCGGTGCGGGGCGGCCCTCGTCGCCGCCACCGGCGAGCTCGCGCACCTGCTCGGGGCGGCCGACACTCCCAGGGAACGCCCAGCCGACTCCCCTGGAAAGCCCAAGGCGAGTTCGTAGGCTGAAGCCACCTCATCGAAGGTGCGAGTGATGACGGAGAAGGCCCCGGGCCCGGCGAGAGCCGGAACCGGGGCCTTTCTCTGCGGCCGGCGCCCGAGGCGCCGGTTGCGGGGATCAGCGGCGGGAGGAGACGACGCCCGCCCAGAGGCCGCCGAGCAGGCCCGCCACCGGCAGCATCCAGAACAGGTGCAGGCCCGCCCCGTAGAGGACGGTGTTGGAGAACACCGCGAACAGGCCCACGGCACCGAGGAAGCCGCCGACCACGCCACCGACCACGTAGCGCACGACGGAGCGGGCAGCCCCGCCCATCAGCAGCACGACCAGGTAGCCGGCCGCGCCCGCCAGGGCGCCGCCCACCAGGCCGAACATGAACGACTGCACCAGCACGACCCAGCCGTGGCCGGTCTCGCCCAGCGCCACGGAGCCGTTCGGATCACCCAGGTCGCCGGTGAGCACGCGCACGACGTTGCCGATGATCACGACGAGCACCGAGACGAGGATGACGCGGTTGGTGAAGCCCCAGCCCTCCACCGGGCCCAGCGGCTCGAGCACCTCCTCCTCCACCACGGCGTGGCGCACGGGGCGGGCCGGGGCGGTGTGGGCGTTCGCGGCGTGGGGCTGGACGGCGTGGCTGCCGTCGGCGTTGATGGTCATCTCTGATCTCCCGTCCCGCCCCGGGCGGGGCGCGTTCCGAGCGCCGGGGCGCCCGTCTGGTTGCACGTCTGACGTGATTTTAGGCTTTTCCCAGCCCGAGGGGGTAATGGTGACCCGTCCGCCGGGCGGGGGGCGGCTCAGAGGACGTCGGTGCGGCGGTTGGCGAGCGAGGGGAGGAACTCCCGGACCTCGTCGATCCGCTCGCGGGTGACCTCCGCGGTCACCACGGCCTCCCGCTCGTCGGCGAGCTCGGCGACGGGCAGCGCCAGCGGGTCCACGATCATCGAGTGGCCCACGGTGCCGTCCGAGCACGTGTCGGCCGCGGCCACCCACACCGTGTTCTCCACCGCGCGGGCCTTGAGCAGGGTGCGCCAGTGGTCCACCTTGTGCTCGCCGGAGAACCACGCCGCGGGGATCACGAGCACGTCCGCGCCCTCCACCGCCAGACGCCGGGACAGCTCGGGGAAGCGCAGGTCGTAGCAGGTGAGCAGGCCCAGGCGGAGCCCGCCGAGCTCGATCGCCGCGACGCCGCCGTCGCCGGGGGTGATCCGGTCCGACTCGCGGTGCGCGAACGCGTCGTAGAGGTGGAGCTTGCGGTACGCGCCCAGCCGGGCGCCGTCCGCGCCCACCGCCAGCAGCGTGTTGTAGGGACGCCGGTCCGGTCCCGGCTCGTAGCCGCCCGCGACGACGGCGATCCCGTGCTCACGCGCCAGCGCCGCCAGGCCCGCGGCGAACGGCTCCCAGGCCGCGGCGACGGCGTCGGGGAACTCCTCCCCCACCTCGCGGGCCCCGAGCATGGCCTCCTCGGGCAGCACCAGGAGGTCCGCCCCCTCGCCCGCGGCGCGGGCGGCGAGGCGGGCCATCACGGCCAGGTTCGCCTCGACGTCGCCCACGGGTCCGAACTGTCCGACGCTGATCCTCATGCCCCCAGGGTAGCCAGGCCCCTGCCGGTGGCCGTCATCCCTGGTCAGCGCCGCGGCCAGCCGCCACGCTGGGGACCGGGCACGACGTCGGCCCGCATCGGCCGCCGTCGTCCTCCGCCCCCGATCCGCGCGGCACCGCGCGGCACGTCGACACCACAGGAGCAGACGCGATGACCACCCAGCAGCCCGACATCCCCGGCACGCCGGGGCCGATCACCCCCGACCTCGAGGAGCACACCGCCCTCACCCACCCGGACCAGCCCGTGGCCGTCCCGGCCCCGGACCAGCGCGGTCCGGCACAGGTCTCCCCCACCGGCCAGGACACCGGCGCCGACCCCGCGACCGCCGCGCAGGGCTGCCCGTACCTGACCACCGCGCACGGTGTGCGCCTGCAGGACTCGGACCACTCGCTCAAGGCCGGCCGCCGCGGCCCCACCCTGCTGCAGGACCACCACCTGCGGGAGAAGCTCAGCCACTTCGACCACGAGCGCATCCCCGAGCGCGTGGTCCACGCCCGCGGCGCCGGCGCCCACGGCGTGTTCCGCGGCTACGGCACCGCCGCGAAGATCAGCCGGGCCGGACTCTTCGCCAAGGACAAGGAGACGGAGGTGTTCGTCCGCTTCTCCACCGTGGCCGGCTCCCGCGGCTCCATGGACCTGGCCCGCGACACCCGCGGCTTCGCCACCAAGTTCTACACGGACGAGGGCACGTGGGACCTGGTGGGCAACAACATCCCCGTGTTCTTCGTGCAGGACGCCATCAAGTTCCCGGACGTGGTGCACTCGGTGAAGCCGCACCCGGACCGCGAGATCCCGCAGGCGCAGTCCGCGCACGACACGTTCTGGGACTTCGTGTCCCTGCACACCGAGGCCCAGCACCACACCCTGTGGAACATGTCCGACCGCGGCATCCCGCGCTCCTACCGCATGATGGAGGGCTTCGGCGTCCACACCTACCGCCTGATCGCGGCGGACGGCTCCACCGTGCTGGTCAAGTTCCACTGGAAGCCGATGCTCGGCGTGCACTCCGTGACCTGGGAGGAGGCGCTGCTCACCAACGGCATGGACCCGGACTTCCACCGGCGTGACCTCGCCGACGCGATCGAGGCCGGCGCCTTCCCCGAGTGGGAGCTCGGCGTGCAGGTGTTCGAGGACAACGAGGAGCAGATGTTCGAGGGCATCGACCTGCTCGACCCCACGAAGCTGGTCCCGGAGGAGCTCGCCCCCGTGCAGCCCCTCGGCCGCATGACGCTGAACGCCAACCCGTCCAACTACTTCGCGGAGACGGAGCAGGTGGCCTTCAACCCGGCCAACCTCGTGCCCGGCATCGACGTCACCAACGACCCGCTCCTGCAGGGCCGCCTCTTCTCCTACCTGGACACGCAGCTCACCCGCCTCGGCGGGCCGAACTGGAACCAGCTGCCCATCAACCGCCCGCACGCCCCGGTCAACGACATGCTGCGTGACGGCTTCCACCAGAGCGCCGTGCATCGCGGCGTGGCGCCGTACCGGCCCAACTCGCTCGACGGCGGCCTGCCGTACGAGACCCCCGCGGACGACCACGCGTTCATCGAGCACCCGGAGCCGCTGCCGGCCTCGGTGAAGGAGCGCGCGCACGCCGCGTCCTTCGACGACCACTTCTCGCAGGCGCGCCTGTTCTTCCTCTCCCTCTCCGAGGTGGAGCGCGAGCACGTGGCGCAGGCGTACACGTTCGAGCTCGGCAAGTGCTACGAGCAGACCATCCGCGAGCGCCAGCTGGCCCACCTCGCCGCGATCGACACGCGACTGGCCCAGCAGGTCGCGGACGGCCTGGGCATCCCCGTTCCCGCGCCGACCGAGACCCCGGCCGACGTGCAGCCCTCCCCCGTGCTGTCCCAGATCGGCGGCGCGTGGCCGCTCGACGGCCGTCAGGTCGGCGTCGTGGTGGGCGAGTCCGTGGACGAGAAGGAGCTGGACGCCCTCGTGCAGGGCATCCACGGTGCGGGCATGGTCCCGCTGGTCATCGCGCCGAAGGGCGGCCCCGTGGCCGGGGAGATCGTGGCCCAGCGGACCTACCTGACCGCCGCGTCCATCGAGCTGGATGCCGTGGTCGTGGCCTCGCCGGCGGCCCCCGCCGCCGACGCCGCCCCCGGCCTGGACCAGAAGGCCGGCGCCGCCGACCCCGAGGCGGTGGACCCGCGCGTCATCAAGGTGCTGCAGGAGATGTGGCGCCACTCCAAGGCGATCCTCGCCCTCGAGCCGGCGGAGGCCGTCCTCGCGGCCGCCCAGGTGTCCGGCAAGGGCGTCGAGTCCGCGGCGGACGGCGCGGCCGCCGTGGCGGCGCTGAAGCAGCTCCTGCCCGCGCACCGCGTGTGGGACCGCTTCCCGACGACGGGCCGCCTGGCCGACTGACCGGCGGACCCCCGGGCGCTTTCGAACGTGAGATAGGGCCTATCTCACGTTCGAAAGCGCCCATTCGCCCTCTTTCACGTTCGAAAGTGCAGGCCAGGGCGGGCCGGGCCGGGGCGGCGGGCCGGGTCAGTCCTCGATGAGGTCCCGGACCTGGACCACCTGGTCGCGGCCCGGGCCCACGCCGATCGCGGAGATCCGGCACCCGGAGAGCTTCTCGAGGGCCTCCACGTAGCGCTGGGCGTTCAGCGGCAGGTCGGTGAACGCGCGGGCACCGGAGATGTCCTCGGTCCACCCGTCGAAGTGCTCGTACACCGGCTTCGCGTGATGGAACTCGGTCTGGGTCATGGGCATGCGGTCGTGGCGCACGCCGTCCACCTCGTAGGCCACGCACACCGGGATCTTCTCGATGCCGGTGAGCACGTCCAGCTTGGTGAAGAAGTAGTCCGTGAAGCCGTTGATCCGCGCGGCGTAGTAGGCCATGACGGCGTCGTACCAGCCGGTGCGCCGCGGGCGGCCGGTGTTCACGCCGAACTCGCCGCCGGTGGTGCGCAGCTGCTCGCCCATCTCGTCGAAGAGCTCCGTGGGGAACGGGCCGGCGCCGACGCGCGTGGTGTAGGCCTTCACGATGCCGATGGTGCGGGAGAAGCGGGTGGGGCCGATGCCCGCGCCCACGGCCGCGCCGCCGGCGGTCGGGTTGGACGAGGTCACGAACGGGTAGGTGCCGTGGTCCACGTCCAGGTAGGTGGCCTGGCCGCCCTCCATGAGCACCACCTTGCCCTCGTCCAGGGCGTCGTTGAGCAGGTTCACGGAGTCCACGACCATGGGGCGCAGGCGGTCCGCGTAGCCCAGGAAGTACTCGGCGATCTCGTCCACGGTGACGGCGCGGCGGTTGTAGAGCTTCACCAGCAGCTCGTTCTTCTGCCGCAGGGCGCCCTCGATCTTCTGGCGCAGGATCGACTCGTCGAAGATGTCCTGCACGCGGATGCCCAGGCGGGCCACCTTGTCCATGTAGGTGGGGCCGATGCCGCGGCCGGTGGTGCCGATCGCACGCTTGCCCAGGAACCGCTCGGTCACCTTGTCCATGGTCTGGTGGTACGGCGCCACGAGG
This sequence comes from Micrococcus sp. KRD096, assembly GCF_017168495.1. Lineage (NCBI taxonomy): Bacteria > Bacillati > Actinomycetota > Actinomycetes > Micrococcales > Micrococcaceae > Micrococcus > Micrococcus sp. KRD096. Next base: position 30,116 of record NZ_JABFAY010000012.1, read on the forward strand.
TGGGCGTTGGCGGAGATCTTCAGGTGCTCGCACGAGTGGCCGCGGGACTCGAGCCCGTCGATCTCCTCGAACAGCGCCTCCAGGTTCACCACCACGCCGTTGCCGATCACCGGCACCGCGTTGGGCGAGAGGATGCCGGCGGGCAGCAGCTTGAGCTCGAACTTCTCCCCGTTGACGACGACGGTGTGCCCGGCGTTGTTGCCGCCGTTCGGCTTGACGACGTAGTCCACTCGCCCGCCCAGCAGGTCGGTGGCCTTGCCCTTGCCCTCGTCGCCCCACTGGGCTCCGACGATCGCGATCGCTGGCATCTGCATCTCTCCTCAGGGCCGCGGGTCGCCCCGGACCGGCCCGTACATGGAAAACGCCCCCTTACGGTGCACGCGGAGGCCGTACCCCCGAATCCTACCAGCGTGACGGATGCCACCCTCTGGCTACGCTGATTCCATGAGCACCGCAGCGCCCCACGCCCAGCACTCGGAGTTCGCCTCCCCGACCCCCACCCGCAAGGGCCCGAGCGTGGGCACGTGGCGCCCCTGGGCCGTGCTGCCGTGGGCGCTGGCCCTCCTCGCGCTGCCCTTGATCGCGCTCGCCCTGCGCTCCAACTTCGGCGCGAACGGCTGGATGACGGTCATCTACATGGTCTTCGGCGCCCTGCCCCACGAACTCGCCCTCGTGCTCATGGTGGGGAGCCTGTTCCTCCTGCCCCGCGTGAACCCGCAGGATGAGCAGCGGGGCGGCATCCGGCTGGGGCGCCTGCTGCACACGCTGTTGGGCATCTCCTGGGGGTCCTTCGCGCTGGCCGCGATCATCTTCCCCGACGGCGGCGACCACCCGGACTCCGGCGCCACGACCCCGGTGCTCATGGACCTGCTCGGCAAGAGCACCGCGATGGACGTCGGCCTCGTGGGCGGCCTCGCCCTCGTGGCCGTCAGCGCCCTCACCGGTCTCGCGGTGATCGTGGTGTGCGTGGTGCGGCGGATCCGCGCCGTTCGCTGAGCACGCTCCCGACGACGGCGGTCAACGCACCGACATGACGCGCGGCGGGGTGCCCCGCGGCACCGTCTCCAGCACCGCCCCGTGGGCGCCGGCCAGGCGGGCCAGGAACACGAGGTTGGCCCGCTCGACGGGGTCTGGGTCCGCGGCCACGCCGCTGACGAGGATCCGCTCCGGCGCCACGCCACGGGCGGCGGCGTGCTCCACCGTGAGGCGCGCGTGGTTCTGCGTGCCCAGCCCGGGGCGCGCCACGACCGTCAACCCCGCGTCGAGCCCGGCCGCCCGCAGCGCGCGCACGGCGTCCACAGGCCCCTCGTCGGCCTCGGTCCACGCCACGGTGATCCCGCCGGCGCCCTCGATGAGCAGGTGGTCGACGCCCGCGGCGAGGCCACGCCACCGGCCCAGCTGCTCACCCAGAGGCGGCAGAGGGGGCGTCCCCTCCCCCGCGTGGGCGACCGCGTCCACGGGGGCCATCGCGGGGCCGACCCGCGCCCCCTCGGACACGGTCAGGCGGGCCGGAGCGGCGGCGTCGAGCGCGCCGGATGCGGCGGCCGCGGCCACCAGGTCCCGGACGGTCTCGACGTCGCCGGCCTCCCCCGGTGCGACGCCCGTCTGCACCGGCTTGTCCACGTGCACGCGGAGCCCGGCCACCAGGGCACGGGCCGCGAGCGCGGCGGTGCCCCACGTCTTGCCGACGTCCGTGTCCGTGCCGGTCACGACCTCGATGCGCATGTGTCCACTCCACTCTGCTCGATTCGGATGTCCTCGCCGCCGTGCCACGGTCCGGGCGTCACGAGCATGTGCTGCGGCGCCTGGAAGGAGAGCAGGCGCAGCCACGTCGCCGGCGGCCCGGTGAGCCGGGCGTCCGGCAGCAGGCGGGCGACCTCGCGGACCACGAGGGCGGTCTCGAGCTCCGCGAGCCCGGCCCCGAGGCAGCGATGCAGGCCGAAGCCGAAGGCGAGCCGGGCGTCGTCGTGCTGTTCGCCGCTGAGGTGCAGCAGGAGCTCGTCGCCGGCGCGGACCTCGTGCTCGCCGACGCGGACGTCCGCCGTGGCGAGGCGCCGCCAGGTGGGCACCGAGGAGCTCGTCCGGAGGCACTCGGCCACGAGCTCGGCCGCGGCCGCCTCCGCCGCATCGGCTCCGGCGCCCCCGTCCGCCCCGGCGCCGAGCGCGGCCCAGCGGGCGGGGTCGGCCAGGGCGCGGGTGAGCGCGGTGGAGATGAGCAGCCGGGTGGTCTCCTGCCCGGCGATCACCAGGAAGTAGCCGAGGGAGACGATCCGCTCGTCGTCGACGCCGGCCTCGTGCAGCGCCGCGAACAGGTTGCCGGGCTGTGCGTCGTCCCCGCGCGCCTCGACGACGGCCCCGCGCAGCCACCGGTGGAAGTCGGCGGCGGAGCGGGCGAGCCGCAGCTGGCGGTCCTCGTCCGGCCAGCCCCAGAACAGTTCGAGGGAGTCGGCGCTCCAGCGGTGCAGCTGCGCCTCGGGCGGGTTGGGCACGCCGGTCAGGGCGGACATCACGCGCGCCGGGACCGCTGCCGCCACGGTGGTCGCCAGGTCCACGGCCCCGCCTGCGCGGCCGGTGTCCGCGAGGGCGGCCGTGAGGGCCATCCGGGTGGTCGCGAGGATCCGGCCGCGGGCTTCGCGCACCTTCGCCGGGGAGAAGAACGGTGCCACGACGCGACGCACCGCCCGGTGCTCCTCCCCGCCGGCGGAGGCGAGCACGGGCGGCAGCCGGAAGCGGGCGGCGGCCAGGATGCGGCGGGCCGGGCCGCTCAGCGGGACGACCGCCGTGAGGGCGTTGTCCGAGGCGAACGTCCCGGGGTCGGTGAGCACGCGCCGCAGGTCGGCGGGATCGGAGATCCGCAGGTGGTCGCCGCGCACGGCCTCCGGCCGTGGGTCGCCGTGGGCGAACGGGCAGCCCGTGGACGCGCCCCACGCCCGGGCGGCCACGCTCGCCACCGCCTCCAGCGCCGCCCGCAGCCGGGGCTCGGGGACGGCGGTGGTCACGCTCACGCGGAGGCGGGCGATGCCGTCGGGCACGCTGGGCGGGCGGAAGCATCCCACGAGGACGCCGTGCGCGCGCAGCTCCGCGGCCGCGGCGACGGCCTGCTCCGGTCCGGGCATGCGGATCGAGTGGACGGCGCCCGCCCCGACCTCCACGTGCCCGGCCAGCTCGGGCCGGCGGGTGAAGACGTCCACGGCCGTCTCCCGGGCCCGCGCGAGCCGTGCCGCGGGCTCCCCCGTGGCGGCGATCCGGCAGGCGGCCGCCGCGGAGGCGGCGAGCACGGGGGCCAGGGCCGTGTCGAAGACGAAGGTGCGGGCGGTGTTGAGCACGTGGTCGCGCCAGGACCGCGCGTCGGGCCCGCCGAACAGGGCCAGACCGCCCTGGCCGCCGAGGGCCTTCGAGCAGGTGGCGGTGACCACGACGGGCGCCTGCCCCGCCCACAGTCCCAGGGCGCCCGTGCGGCTGCCGCCGGGGACCACGCCGAGCGAGTGGGCCTCGTCCACCACGAGCAGGGCGCCGTGTTCGGCGGCCAGGGCGGCCAGGGCGGGCAGGTCGGCCTCGTCCCCCAGCACGGAGTACAGGGACTCGACCACCAGCACGATCCGTCGCGCCCGCCCTTCGGTGCGCAGCCGGTCGAGGGCGGCCCGGAAGGCGGGCACCCTGTTGTGCTCCACCGTGGTGACCGACGCGCCCGCCAGGGGGGCGAACGCCCCTGAGCGGGCGGTGACGGCGAGGGCGGCGCCGTCGCGCAGGCTCGCGTGGGCGTGCTCGTCCAGGAGGAAGGCGGTGCCCGGCCCGGCCAGGGCGCCGAGGACACCGAGGTTCGCGGTGTAGCCGGAGGAGAAGGCGAGGGCGGCATCCGCGTCGGCCAGCGCGGCGGCGGCGGACTCGAGGTCGGCGTGCGCGGGATGCGTCCCCGTGACGACGCGGGAGGCCCGCGCCCCGACCGGCCCCTCGGTGGCGATGCGCGCGGCGGCGGCCCGCACGTCCGGGTGGACGGCCAGGCCCAGGTAGTCGTTGGCGGCCAGGTCCACGACGCTCGACGACGGCGCGCCCGGCTCCGGCGGGTCGGCGCGGCGCTCCAGGCCGCGGCGCGCGCGGACGGCGGCCCGAGAGCCCAGCCACGAGGACCAGGGGTCGGCGGGCGTGCTCGTGGCCGCGCCGGCCTCGGCGGTGTTCATGCGCAGACCTCCTCGACGGCCCCGGTGACGGCCGCGCAGATCGTGGCGACGTCGTCGTCGGTGCTCACGTAGGGCGGCATCACGTACACCAGCCGCCGGAAGGGGCGCACCCATGCACCGCGGGCGACGGCGGCCCGAGTGACGGGCTCGACGTCCACGGTCCGGTCCAGCTCCACGACGCCTACCGCACCCAGGACCCGCACGTCGGTGACGGCGGGCAGGTCGGCGGCCGCCGCCAGCCCGGCGCGCAGCCCGGCCTCGACGCGGGGCACCTGGGCGGCCCAGCCGTCGCGCGGGTCGGTGAGCAGGTCGAGGGACGCGGAGGCGACCGCGCACATCAGCGGGTTGCCCATGAACGTGGGCCCGTGCAGGAGAGCCCCGGGCATGCCCCGTTCCCGCCGGGAGACCGTCTCGGCGACCTCGGCGGTGCACAGCATGGCCGCGCCCGTCATGGTGCCGCCGGTGAGCGCCTTGCCGAGGCACAGCACGTCCGGGGCGACGCCGGCCCCTTCGCACGCGAGCCAGCGGCCGGTGCGGCCGAAGCCGGTGGCGATCTCGTCGGCGATGAGCAGGAGCCCGTGCTCGTCGCACAGCTCGCGCAGCACGGTGAGGCAGCGCGGGTCGTAGACGCGCATGCCCCCCGCCCCCTGGAGCACGGGTTCGAGGATCACGCCGGCGATCTCGTCCGCATGCGCGGCGGTGAAGGCGCGGGCCTCGTCCTCCCACGCGGCGAGGGCGGCGTCGTCGGCCTCCCAGTGGCCGGCCGGAGCGGCGTCGGGTGCCATGGGTGCCGCGGCGACGCCCTCGGGCACCCAGCGTGCCGCCGGCGGGCGGGGCAGGAACAGATGCCGAGCCACGAGCGAGGTGAAGGCCGCGTGCATGCCGTCCACGGGATCGCACACGCCCATGGGCGCGGCGGTGTCCCCGTGGTAGCCGCCGCGGACCGTGAGGAATCGGCGGCGGCTGGGCCGGCCGCGCGTCGCCTGGTACTGGAGGGCGAGCTTGAGCGCAACCTCCACCGAGACCGAGCCGGAGTCGGCGAGGAACACGTGCTCGAGCGCGGCGGGGGTGTGCGCGACGAGCCGTTCCGCCAGGTCGACGGCGGGCGCGTGCGTGAGCCCGCCGAACATGACGTGCGGGAAGGCCGCGGCCTGCCGGGTCAGGGCCTCGACGAGCGCGGGGTGCCCGTGCCCGTGCACCACGGACCACCAGGACGCCATCGCGTCGATGGCGCGGTGACGCTCCCCGCCCGGCCCCTCGAGGTCGAGGTGGACGCCCCGGGCACCGCGCACGGCGTAGAGCTGGCGGGCGCCGGCGGCCCCGTAGGGGTGCCAGAGGTGGGCGGCGTCGCGGTCGAGGAGGCCGGCTTCAGCGGGGGCGGTCACGGTGCGTTCAGGCGTTGGCGGGCTCGGCCGTGCCCGCGCCCCGACGGCGCAGCCCGGGCTTCACGGCGCCCTCGGCGCCCGTGTCGGGTCGGGCGTCCTCCGCGGCCCCGGCCTCCGAGGCGACGGCCGCACCGGAGCCGCACGAGCCGGCGTCGTCCGTGCCGGCGCAGCAGCCGCCGGCCGGGGCGCCGTCGTCGGCCGTGGCCCGCCGCGCACGCTCCTCGGCGCCGAGCACGGTGAAGCCGGCGTCGGCGATCATCTGCAGATCCGCCTCGGCGTCCTGGCCCTCGGAGGTGAGGTAGTCGCCGAGGAAGATCGAGTTGGCCACCTGCAGGCCGACCGACTGCAGGGAGCGCAGGTGCATCTCGCGGCCGCCGGCGATGCGCAGCTCCTTGTCCGGGCACGCCAGGCGGACCATGGCGAGGATGCGGAGGCACTCGAGCGGGGTGAGCTGCTGGTGGCCCTGCAGCGGGGTGCCGTCGAAGGGCATGAGGAAGTTGACGGGGATGGAGTCGGAGTCCAGGTCGCGGAGCGCGAGGACGGCCTCGACGAGCTGCTCGTGCGTCTCCCCCATGCCCGCGATCAGGCCGCTGCAGGAGGACAGGCCGGCGGCGCCGGCGCGCTGCACGGTGTCCACGCGCTGCTCGTAGGTGTGGGAGGTGCAGATGGACTCGTAGTGGGACTCGGCCGTGTTGAGGTTGTGGTTGTAGGCGTCGACGCCGGCGTCCTTGAGCTTCTCGGCCTGGCCGTCCTTGAGGAAGCCGAGACACGCGCACACCTCGACGTCCGGGTGCTGGGCCTTGAGGTCGCCGACCATGCCGGCCACGCGGTCGACGTCGCGGTCCGTGGGGCCGGTGCCCGAGGCGACCATGCACACGCGCGAGGCGCCGCCGGCGATGCCCAGACCCGCCTGGCGGACGGCCTCCTCCGGCTTGAGCCACGTGTAGCGCAGGATCTCGGCCTCGGTGCCGAGCCGCTGGGAGCAGTAGGTGCAGTTCTCCGGGCAGAGGCCGGTCTTGAGGCTGACCAGGTAGTTGACCTTGACGGTGCGGCCGAAGTGCTTCTCGCGCAGGCGCGAGGCCGCCGCGACGATGCGGAACGTGTCCGCGTCCGGGGCGTCCAGCACAGCGACGGCCTCCTCAGCGGTAAGCACGTGGCCCGCCTCGATGCGGTCCACGAGGGCCTCGGGGTCGAGGGCGGCGGCGGGG
>NZ_JABFAY010000012.1:36986-50522 GCF_017168495.1 Micrococcus sp. KRD096
GGCGATGCCGTCGGGCACGCTGGGCGGGCGGAAGCATCCCACGAGGACGCCGTGCGCGCGCAGCTCCGCGGCGGTCCAGGGCCGATCCCTGGGACCGCGCGTTCGCCGCGCTCGAGGACTGCTGCCTCGCAGTCGACAAGGCCCCCGACGGCAACCCGGCCGAGGCCAAGGAGGCCGTGAAAATCCTCACCGAACATCCCAAGGCCGCCCACGACGGCATCGAGCACCCCCGAGGGGCGCTGGCCTTCCTCGTGCTCGGCCTGATCTTCGCCGGCGACCCCTACGCGCGCCAAGCGCAAGCAGACCGCCCGCTCGGCCCGCCGCGAGTCCGGGTTCTCCACCGCGACCCGCGCCAGCTGATCCGTGGCCACGAACACCGCCACCGGGTGGGTGCGTGGCTACACCTATTAAGTCGTCGGCAGCGTCAGATGTTTATAAGAGACGGGGGGGGTCCTGGGTGGCGGTCATGCGGGCCTCTCCGGTGGGCGGGGCTCGGCCCCGGGTGGGTCTGACTCGAGGGACTCTAACAGTGTTCATTGAACAGTGTTCAGGAGCGGGGGGCCATGACCCCGACGTCAGCGCCCGTGCCGGTCCAGAGGGACCGGCTCGGGCCGAGGCTGCTCCTCGAACGTCGTCGTCGCCGCGAGGATGCCGTGGGCGGCGGCAGCGAGCACCGCGCCGAGCAGACCGGCCACGACCGCCCGGACGCCGGCGTCGTCGATCGCGTTCAGCACCAGCCCCGGAATGACCGCGGCCCCCATCAGCAGCATCACCCACGCGGTGGAGCCGGCTCCGGCGTCAAACACGTTGCGGCGAGCCTGCTCCGCCTCGACCCGGTGATGCACCCCTCGCAAGGCGAGCATCGCCCCGAGGGCCGTGACGGCCACCAGCGTCAAACCCCACCCCAGTCCCAGATCCTGCCGCAGCCCCGCGAACACACCAGCCGAACCCACCAGGGGAGGTGCCACACCGATGCGCCACCGCCACTCACGCTCATTCCCCACCCGGCTCACAGCCCCCTGCTGGCACACGGCCCTCGGCGGTGGAGCGGCAGATCATGCGGTCGTGGCCGCCGGGATCACTCCTGCGTAAGGGGCGAATGGAACTCCGAGGCGAGCATCGCGTAGGTGGCGCCATCCACCCAGCCGCGCGTGAGATGCAGAGACTCCTCCTTGAACGTGCCCTCGTGACGCATCCCCACCTTCTCCATGATGCGCAGACTCGGAGCGTTGTCCGCGAAGGCATGAGCCTCCACGCGTCGCACACCCAGATCGTCGAACGCGAAGCCCAGCAGGGCTCGCGCAAGCTCGGTGCCATAGCCCTGCCCGGCCTGGCGCGGATCGATCGTCCAGCCGAGCTCGGCCTGGGCGTCCCGGGCTTCCTCCTGCGGGCCGTCCTGACTCCACGCGTCCTGCACCGCGACCTTCCCGACACCGACGATGACGTCTCCGGCCCGCACGGTGAGGCGGTCCCCCGCCCCGAGGTAGGACTCGCGCAGCGCGCCCTCACTCTCCGGACGGCCCGAGGTCCACGTCCACACCTGCTCGAGACGGCAGAAGCCCCACACGGCGGGTGCATCGAGACCCCGGAACGGGGTGAGGGTCAGCCGGCGGGCTCGCAGCGGGAAGCAGACGCCTCGACTCGCGGCGAGCTCCAGGAGAGGGGTGGCCATGACAGACAGGGTACGAACAAAAGTCCTCGAGTCAGCCCCCGGACAGACCAGTGCCCACACCCTGCGTCGATGTCAGATCCACGCGGCCTCTCAGGGCCCGTTGACCTCGGGCAGATCCCGCCACGGAGTCCCGCACCTGCACCGGTAGATGATCGCTTCGACCATCGTGCGGGCATCCGAGAAGGGCCGGCCCTGCCGGCCCGTGCGATCTGGAGCAGCGGGGCGATCAGCTCCGATCGGGCGTCGAAGACGACCTGGAACCGGGACATGGCTCCCCGGATCTCAGCGGGTCCCTGGAGCCATTCTCAGACACGCCCTAGGCCATCTCCAGCGCCGAGGCCCGCCTCACATCCGAGGAGGTCCTCCACGCTCAGGTGACGCGGCTCAGACACGATGCAACAGTCGATCGAGGGCCTCTCGCCCGGCGGCCCGCTCACGGACGTCGTCGGAGTCCATGAGGTCCAGCGCCACGACTGTTTCAGTGCGAAGCAGGGCGGAGGGATCCACGGGGGCAGGTATGTGTCGGATCACCACTTCCCCCGCCGCCGAGGCGTCGAGGCGGAGCCGCGACTGGAGAGCCTCCAGGTCGCCGAGCAGATAGCCCTCCTCCCGCTGGTTCCCTTCGACAGCGGCGAGCCCGAAGCGGCGGGCGAGATCCGACTGATCCAGGGCGGACACCCCCGAGGGCACGAGAACGTCGGCGAGCTTGGCTCGGGCTCGAGGCGAGGCGTGGAACCGGTGGGGCCGGGCCCTGTTCTCAGCCAGTCGGTGCATCTCGGCAGCGGTGAGCGTTCGCAGCCGGGAGCGCAGACGGGAGATCCGCGGCTGGTCGAGGAAGGCCCGTCCGTTTCCTCCGGCAAGGAGGTCGACGGCGGCCCAGGCGGTCCGCGGAGCCCAGGTGCGGCCGATACCCGGCGCCCTGCGGGCACGACGGGCCAGGGCACGCTCATCGATGAACCAGGATTCTCCGAGGCGGCGGGCCGGCACATCACCGTCCTCGACGAGGCGCCGCACATAGCGGTCGGAGACCTTGAGGCGCTCGGCGGCCTCCCCCACCGTCAGAAGAGTCATGCAAGAAGAGTACCGGAGCCGGACCTGTTCATGCATGCCCGGGGAGCCCTGACTTTGAGACCCTGTCATGCCATGCACCGAGAGCGCGTGGCCCTCTCACCAGAGCCGTACTCCACCAGAGCGGAGACGGAAGGGCCATCGACAGCAGCGCCTGGAAGGGGGCAACACACCCTGGGGCGATCCCTTCGGCCTGGCGCTCCTTGATCCTTCGACGCTCGAACTCAGCGAATGCGGCCTTGATGCCGAGCATGAGTCCGGCTACGGGGGAAGTGCCGGGCCTGGGCACCGTGATCCCACTCGGTCGAGACCCGTACGGTGCATCCCTTGTCGGTGAGCCCGTCCACGCTCGCGTACAGATTCCGGGTGACCCGGCCGAGCCGGGCCACGACGTCGTCGACCGCTGGGGAATCGACCGCCGACGCACTCTCGTCGTCTAGCGCCCGGCCAGAGACGTGGCCCAGGCCCTGCCCACGACGATCGAGCGCCTAGAGTGATCCACATCACTCTCGCCGTGGCCTCTCACCCTGAACAGGAGCCTCATGTCCGCCACGTCCACACGTCCGCCCACACCCGGACCCTCGGGCCGTACCGCCCGCGAGGGCACGTTCTTCAGCCGCGCCATGCGCCCGCTGAACACGACGATGGAGCGGTTCATCCCGTCCTCGCTCGTGTTCACCATCGTGCTCACGTTCGCGGTGGCAGCCCTGTGCCTGCTGCTCACTCCGGCCGGGCCGGCCGACGTCGTCGTGGGCTGGGGTGACGGTCTGTCCGGACTGCTGGCGTTCATCACGCAGATGGCGCTCGTGCTCATGCTCGGACACATCCTGGCGAACACCGGCCCGGTGCGCCGTCTGCTCGCCAGGCTCGCCAGCATTCCCCGCACGCCCCTGGCCGCCTACATCTTCGTGTTCGTGGTGGCGGCGGCGGCCTCCCTCATCACGTGGGGCCTGGGCCTGGTGGTGGGTGCGCTGCTGGCCAAGGAGGTCGCGGCGCAGGCCCGTGAGCGCGGGCTGGTCCTGCACTTCCCGATGCTGGTGGCCGCCGGGTTCTCCGGGTTCGTGGTGTGGCACATGGGGTACTCGGGCTCCGGCCCGCTGACGGCCGCCACCCCCGGTTCGTTCCTCACGGAGAGCCTGGACGGCCGGACGGTCCCGGTCTCGGAGACCACCTTCTCCTGGTGGAACATCACCGCCGCCGTGGTGACCGTGCTCGTCGTGGCCCTGGCCCTGTTCCTCGTCGCCCCGCGCGCCGGGGACCGGATCGTGGAGCTGGAGATCGACGCGCGGGACCAGGACGCCGTGCCCGCACCGGAGATCGAGACGCCGGCGGACCGCCTCGACGCCTCCCGTGTCCCCACGCTCCTCGTGGGCGCCATGCTCGTGGTCTATCTGGTGATGCACTTCGTCGGCGGCGGCACCCTCACCCTGGACATCGTCAACTGGTCCTTCCTCGCGCTGATCCTGCTGCTAGTGCGCAGCCCGCACGAGCTGATCGGCCTCACCCAGTCGGCCGCGTCCAACGTGGGCGAGATCCTGCTGCAGTTCCCCCTCTACGCGGGCATCCTCGGCATGATGACGACCACCGGCCTGGTGGCGGTGCTCTCGGACGCCTTCGTGGCGATCTCGAACCCGGTGACGTTCGGCCTGCTGGCATTTCTGGCCGCGGGCCTCGTGAACTTCTTCGTCCCCTCCGGCGGCGGACAGTTCGCCGTGCAGGGCCCGATCATGCTCCAGGCCGGCGACGCGCTCGGCGTGGACCCGGCCATCACCATCATGGCCGTCTCCTACGGCGACCAGTGGACCAACATGATCCAGCCGTTCTGGGCGATCCCCCTTCTGGCGATCGCCGGGCTGAAGATGCGCGACATCCTGGGGTACACCACGGTCGTGCTGCTCGCGTCGGGGCTCGTCTTCGGCGGCACGCTCCTGCTCGTCTCGCTCTGACCCGATCGGCCGATGCCGGACGTGGCAGGACAGACGAAGGGCCCCGGGATCACCGGGGCCCTTCGCCTGTCATCACTCGCACCTTCATCACTCGCACCTCGATGAAGTGGTTCCACCGTACGAACCGAGCATGGGCGCAGCCGTCACGCAGCCTGGCAGTTGCCTGGCAATGGCCGCCTCAGCCCAGGGCACCGCCGGACTCCGCCAGGTAGCACGTGCCGCACAGGGACTCGTAGGTCACCTGGACACCGTCGATCGCCACCTGGTCCCCCTCGAACACGAAGTGCTCGGCGCCCGTGGCCGGGTCAACGACCTTGCGCGTGTTGAACACCGCCTTCCGGCCGCACCGGCAGATGGTCTTCAGCTCCTCGAGGGAGTGCGCCAGCTCCAGCAGCCGCGCGGAGCCCGGGAAGGAGCGGGTGCGGAAGTCGGTGCGCAGTCCGTAGGCGATCACGGGGACGCCGTCGAGCACGGCGATGCGCAGCAGGTCGTCCACCTGCGCCGGCTCGAGGAACTGTGCCTCGTCCACGAGCAGACACGCCACGGGCGGGGCCTCCACGTGCCCCACGAGGGCGTCCGGGTCGTCACCGGTGGCGTGCCGGCGGAACAGCTCCCGCACGTCCGCGCCCGCCGGGACGAGGAAGTCCACGGCGCGGGTCACACCGAGGCGGGAGACGACGTCGCCCTCCCCCTTCACGTCCACCTCCGGCTTGGCCAGCAGCACCCGCTGGCCGCGCTCCTCGTAGTTGAAGGCGGCCTGCAGCAGGCCCGTGGACTTGCCGGAGTTCATGGCCCCGTAGCGGAAGTAGAGCTTGGCCACGGCTCCGCTCAGCCCCGGGCGCGGCCCTGGTCGGCCTCGATCTGGTCCGCCGCCGTGGGGTCCGAATCCCGCAGGAAGGTGCGGATGCGCTCGACCTCCTCGGACTCCCCGATCCCGGCGGCCGCGCGGCCCAGCGCGTACAGGGCGCGCAGGAAGCCCCGGTTGGGCTCGTGGGCGTACGGCACCGGGCCGGCGCCGCGCCACCCCGCCCGGCGCAGCGCGTCCAGACCCCGGTGGTAGCCGACGCGGGCGTACGCATAGGAGTCCACGGTCCGGCCCTCGGCCCACGCGTCCTCCGCCATGAGCGCCCACACCAGGGAGGACTCGGGCGCCACCGGCACGATGTCCTCGGGCAGGTCACCGGCCTCGAGCCGGGCCAGCACCTCCGGCTCCTCCGGCAGGCGCGTGGCCGGCGGCTCCATCAGGTTCTTGCCGATCAGGGACTCGGACATGGGATGCCTCTTCTCCTCGCGGACGATGCGGTCGCGGCCGAGTCTATCGACGGCGCCGGACGCCGGACGGGTCGCCGTCGCCGTCCCCGCGTCCAGGACGGTCCGGTACCGTAGGCGCAGCGTCCGTCCGCCGCCCCACGCTCCCGGGGCCGGGCCGCCGATGCCGTCGAAGGAGCCCCCATGACCCACCCGCCGTGCCCCGCTGGCCGTCGGCGTCGCCGCCCTCGCCCTCGCCCTGGCCGGCTGCGGCTCGGCCGGCCAGTCCGGTGAGCCCGCCTCGTCGACCGCCGCGGCGCCCAGCGGATCGGCGGCCTCGGCCGCGGCCGGCTCGGCCACGGAGAGCCCCACCGACCCCGCGTCCGCCGCGGCGTCCCGCGTCCGTGAGGCCCTCGCGTCGGAGTCCGCCGAGGGCACCCCGCGCGCCGAGCCGCGTCAGGCGTTCGAGACCGTCGGCCCGGGCATCAAGGACGGCGCCGCCACCGAGGCCTGGAAGAACACGGCCGCGGTCCGCAACGACACCGTCTCCGTGATGGACTGCACGCGCGACGTCCTGGACCAGCGCACCCTGGACGCCGTCGCCACGCACATCCCGGACAGCTCGAACATCGAGATCGTGCAGCTGTTCGCCTCGCAGGACGAGACCCACGAGTTCCTCACCTGCGTCTACAACGGCTACTTCGAGTACAGCCCCGGCATGCCCCTGGCGCAGGTCCACTACCAGCACAACCGGGACGGCTCCCGCCTGGAGTGGTGCCAGGAGGAGCCCGCCGCCGTGGCGGACGAGTACACGTTCGACCCGAAGACCGGCAAGGGGCTGCTCGCCCTGCTGCGCCCCGGCATGGTCGGCGGCCAGGACGGCGCCCCCCTGCTGCCCCAGCGCACCGCGTGGGCCTGCTCCGAGGACGGCAGTGAGATGGTCTCCGTGACCATGGGCTCCATGGAGGGCTTCGGTGACGCCAACGGCGGCCTCACCCAGGTGAAGAACTCGCCGGTCGCGCAGAGCACCACCCTCGTCACCGAGACCCGCGACCACCTCGCGGACACCGTGCTGAAGGACGCCGGGGACTTCCAGGAGGTCATCAAGCTCAGCTCGCCGTTCTTCCTGAACGCGCAGATGGACGAGGAGGCCCTGGCCCAGGCCCGGGAGATCCCCACCGGCCGCGTGCCCGACGAGCTGCTGAACAACCAGTCCACGATCGACCGCCCCGAGGGCGCCCCCGGCCCCGTGGCCCCCGGCCAGCCGCCGCGGCCGTTCCAGGGTGCCGCGCGGGAGGCCGCCGAATCCCAGCGGGCCGCGGAGGCGTCCGCCTCGGCGTCGGCCAGCCCGTCACCGACGAAGTCGGCTTCGGCCTCCCCGTCCCCCTCCACGTCCGGGGACTGACACCCGGCACGACGACGGCCGGTCACCTCGTGAGGTGACCGGCCGTCGTCGTGGGGCCCGGCGGATCAGGCCTTCGCCGCGGCGTCGTCCTGACCGGCGAAGTGCCGGCGGTACGCGCCCAGGGTGAGGAACGCCGGGTACTCCGGCGGCAGGGCCGACTCGCAGAACACGCGCACCGCGTCCTCGAACCGGTGGCCCTCGGGCAGCGGGCCGGCGAGGATCCGAGCGTGCTCCTCGCGGATCAGCTGCTCCATCCAGCCGCGGTTGGCGGTCCGCACGCCGCCCTCGGTCAGCTGCACACCGGTGCCGTTGTGTGCCCACTGCCAGATCTGGGACCGGGAGATCTCCGCCGTGGCGGCGTCCTCCATGAGTCCGTGGATCGCGGCGGCGCCGTTCCCCCGCAGCCAGGACTCGATGTAGCGGATCCCGACCTCGATGTTCATCCGCACGCCGGCCTCGGTCACCGAGCCCGTGGTCGCGGCGACGTCGAGCAGGGCGGCCTCGTCCGGCACCACGTCCTCGCGGCGGCGGGTGCGGATCTGGTTCGGGGCCTCGCCGAGCACGGCGTCGAACTCCTCCCGGGCGACCGGCACGAGGTCCGGGTGCGCCACCCACGAGCCGTCGAAGCCGTCGCCGGCCTCGCGGGCCTTGTCCGCGCGCACCTTCTCCAGCGCGGCGGCGTTGGCCTCCTCGTTCCGGCGGTCCGGGATCACGGCGGACATGCCGCCGATCGCCGAGGCGCCGCGCCGGTGGCAGGCCCGGACCAGCTGCTCCGTGTAGGCCCGCATCATCGGCTGCGTCATGGTCACCTCCGAGCGGTCCGGGAGGACGAACTCGGCCCCGCGGTCCCGGAAGTTCTTGATGATGGAGAAGATGTAGTCCCAGCGGCCGGCGTTCAGGCCAGCGGCGTGGTTGCGCAGCTGGTACAGGATCTCCTCCATCTGGAACGCCGCGGTGATCGTCTCGATCAGCACGGTGGCCCGGATGGTGCCCTGGGGGATGCCCAGCTCGTCCTGCGCCGCCACGAACACGCAGTTCCACAGCCGCGCCTCGAGATGGGACTCGAGCTTGGGCAGGTAGAAGTACGGGCCGTGGCCGCGGCGGATCAGCTCGTCGGCGTTGTGGAAGAAGTACAGGCCGAAGTCCACGAGGGCACCGGCCATCGGCTCGCCGTCCACGCGGATGTGGTCCTCGATGAGGTGCCAGCCGCGGGGGCGGACGATGATGGTCGGCCGGTCCGTGAGCTCGCGCTCGCGCAGCCGGTACTCCTTGCCCTCGGGGGAGGTGAAGTCGATCTGGTCGCGGATCGCGTCGAACAGGTTGACCTGCCCGTCCAGCATCCGGTCCCAGGACGGCGTCGAGGAGTCCTCGAAGTCGGCGAGCCAGCCTGAGGCGCCCGAGTTGAGGGCGTTGATCGTCATCTTCCGATCCACGGGGCCGGTGATCTCCACGCGGCGGTCCTGCAGGCCGGGGGCCAGCGGCGCCACCCGCCAGGAGTCGTCCTCGCGGACCCGGCGGGTGGACCGCAGGTAGTGCGGGTTCCAGCCGTCGGTGATGCGGCGCCGGGTGTACTCCCGCTCCTCGAGCAGCCGCCGGCGGCGGTCCTCGGCCAGCCGGTGCAGGCGGCCGAGGAACGCCAGCGCCTCGTCCGTGAGGATCTCGGCCTGCCGCCCGTCGACCGGCCCGTGGACGGTCACCACGGGGGCGGCGCCCTCGGGGATGACGACGGGGATGGCCTGGGTGCTCACGTCATGCGGCAGGGGCGTGTGCTCCCGAACGTCGTCGGCATGGATCTCGTGCAGGGTGGGGGTCGTGGTCTGCGGGCTCATGGGACTGCCTCCTCGCGGTCTCGGCTGAGCGGATCAGTGGAACTGGCCGGACTCCGTGGAGCCCGCCAGGGCCACCGTGGAGCTGTCCGGGTTGATGGCGGTGGACACGGCGTCGAAGTAGCCGGTGCCGACCTCGCGCTGGTGCTTGGTCGCGGTGTAGCCGCGGGCCTCGTCGGCGAACTCGCGCTCCTGCAGCTCGACGTACGCGGACATCTGGCGCTCGTTGTATCCCTTGGCCAGGTCGAACATCGAGTGGTTCAGGGCGTGGAAGCCGGCCAGCGTGATGAACTGGAAGGTGTAGCCCATGGCGCCCAGCTCGCGCTGGAACTTGGCGATGGTGTCGTCGTCGAGGTTCTTCTTCCAGTTGAAGGACGGCGAGCAGTTGTAGGCCAGCATCTGGTCCGGGAACTCGGCCTTGACGGCCTCGGCGAACTTCCGGGCCAGCTCGAGGTCCGGCGTGCCGGTCTCCATCCAGATCAGGTCCGCGTGGGGGGCGTAGGCCTTGGCGCGGGCGATGCAGGGCTCGACGCCGTTGCGGACCTTGTAGAAGCCCTCCGCGGTGCGCTCACCGGTGATGAACTCGGCGTCGCGCTCGTCCACGTCCGAGGTGATCAGGGTGGCCGCCTCGGCATCGGTGCGGGCGATGATCACGCTGGGCACGTCGGCGACGTCGGCGGCCAGGCGGGCGGCGTTGAGCGTGCGGATGTGCTGGCCGGTGGGGATGAGCACCTTGCCGCCGAGGTGGCCGCACTTCTTCTCGGAGGCCAGCTGGTCCTCCCAGTGCACACCGGAGGCGCCGGCGGTGATCATCGACTTCATGAGCTCGTAGGCGTTGAGCGGGCCGCCGAAGCCGGCCTCGGCGTCGGCCACGATCGGCACGAGCCAGTCCTCGACGCTGCTGACGCCCTCGGCGTGCTCGATCTGGTCCGCGCGCAGCAGGGCGTTGTTGATGCGGCGCACCACCTGCGGCACGGAGTTGGCCGGGTACAGGGACTGGTCCGGGTACGTGTGGCCAGAGAGGTTGGCGTCCGCGGCGACCTGCCAGCCGGAGAGGTAGATGGCGCGCAGCCCGGCCTTGACCTGCTGGACGGCCTGGTTGCCGGTGAGGGCGCCGAGGGCGTTGGTGAACTCACCGCGGGCGTTCTCGTCCTTCAGCTGGGTCCACAGCTTCTCGGCGCCGCGGCGGGCCAGCGTGTGCTCCTCCTGGATGCGGCCGCGGAGACGGACGACGTCCTCGGCGGTGAAGCTGCGCTCGACGCCGGCCCAGCGGGGGTTGTTGTCCCAGTCGTGCTGGAGCTGTTCGGCGGAGGCGGGAGTGGAGTGGTGGGGCTGGGTGGTCATGACGTCCTCCTGAGGATCGGTCCGGTTCGTGAAGGGTTCGGTGCGACGTGTCCGTCGCTGCCGTTGACATCCACCTTGGCCCCGGGCAAGGCCCTCTGGAGCACAAAATCGGTGGAAACTCCGGCCGTTCCTGCCACTGGGTCAGAACGTGACAGTCCTTGCGCCCCCATGTGGCATGGATCACGGCAACGGCCCCCCGCTTGTCAAGAATGTGACTTTCTTTCCGAAACACGTGATCTCCTCCCCGGTTCCGTCTACAGTTCCGCGCATGATGACCCGCCCGCTTCCCGAGGACAGCGCGACCGTGGACGCCGTCGCGCTGGGCCGCCGCGTCCGGCACCTGCGCAAGCAGGCCGGCCTCACCCTGGACCAGCTCGCGGAGCGCACGGGAGTGAGCGGCTCGCACCTGTCCCTCGTGGAGAACGCCCGCCGCGAGCCGCGGCTCTCGCTGGTCCAGCGGATCGCGGAGGTCCTGGGCGTGCCGGTCGAGGACCTGCTCACCGGCCGGGCCCCCACCCGTCGGGCCGAACTGGAGATCGAGGTCGAACGGTTCGCGCGCTCGGAGCACTACGCCTCCCTCGGCCTGCCGCCGCTGCGCATCGGGCCGCGCACCCCCACCGAGGTCCTCGAGGTGATCGCGGGGCTGGAGGCCGAGCTGCGCCGTCGCCTGGAGGAGCAGGCCGCCACCCCCGAGGAGGCGCGCCGCGCCAACGCCCAGCTGCGCGCCCGGATGCGCGCGGTGGACAACCACTACCCCGACCTCGAGGCCGAGGCGCATCGACTGCTCGACGCGATCGGCCACACGGGCGGGCCGCTGGGCCTGCACGCGGTCTCGGAGCTGGCCGAGCACCTCGGCTTCACCCTGCGCTTCGTCCCGGACCTGCCGCACTCCACGCGCTCCGTCACAGACCTCAAGCACGGGCGCATCCACATCAGCGGCTCCCGCTCCTCGGACCACGACCGCCGCACCGTGGTGCTCCAGGCCCTCGCCGCCGCCGTCCTGGGCCACGGCGAGCCGCGGGACTACGAGGACTTCCTCGCCCAGCGTGTGGCGGTGAACTACCTGGCGGGCGCGCTGCTCATGCCGCAGCGGGCGGCGTCGTCGCTGCTGCGGGCCGCCCAGAAGCGCCGGGACCTGTCCGTGGACGACCTGAAGGACGCGTTCGGCGTCTCCTACGAGGCCGCCGCGCACCGGTTCACCAACCTGGCCACCGTGGACCTGGGCATCCGCTGCCACTTCCAGAAGGTCCACGAGACCGGGGTGATCCACAAGGCCTACGAGAACGACGGGATCGTGTTCCCCGCCGACCACACCGGTGCGATCGAGGGCCAGCAGGCGTGCCGGAAGTGGGGCGCGCGGCAGGCCTTCTCCCGCAACGACCGGTTCCGCGCCCACGCCCAGTACACGGACTCGCCCAACGGGACGTTCTGGTGCACCTCGATGATCGAGAACGGCCCCGACGGACTGTTCGCCCTCTCCGTGGGCACCCCGTTCGAGCATGCCCGGTACTTCCGCGGCGCGGACACCCGCCACCGGGTCACCTCCACGTGCCCGGATCCGCGCTGCTGCCGCCGCCCCGACCCCGAGCTCGAGGCCGCGTGGGGCGGGCACGTGTGGCCCGCGGCCCGCATGCACGCGCATCTGCTGGCGGCCATGCCCACGCAGACCTTCCCCGGTGTGGACGAGCGTGAGGTCTTCGAGTTCCTCCAGGCCCAGGAGGAGCGGGAGGGCTGAGGACGACGCCGGCCCGCACCCTCACGCGAGGGTGCGGGCCGGCGCGGCGGACGGCGGGGTCAGCCGATGCTCTTGCCGGCCGAGTTCAGCTCGGTGCAGGCCTGGACCACGCGGGCGGCCATGGCCTCCTCGGCCTTGGCGCCCCACACGCGGGGGTCGTACTGCTTCTTGTCGCCGACCTCGCCGTCGACCTTCAGGACGCCGTCGTAGTTCTCGAACATGTGCCCGGCCACCGGGCGGGTGAACGCGTACTGGGTGTCCGTGTCCACGTTCATCTTCACGACGCCGTACTCCACCGAGTCGGCGATCTCCTGGGCGGCGGAGCCGGAGCCGCCGTGGAACACGAGGTCGAACGGGCGCTCCCTGCCGAACTTCTCGCCCACGGCCTGCTGGATCTCCTGCAGGATCTCCGGGCGCAGCTTCACGTTGCCCGGCTTGTAGACGCCGTGCACGTTGCCGAAGGTCAGCGCGGTGAGGTAGCGGCCGTGCTCCCCGAGGCCGAGGGCCTCCACGGTGGCGATGCCGTCCTGGACGGTGGTGTAGAGCTTCTCGTTGATCTCGTGGGCCACGCCGTCCTCCTCGCCGCCCACGACGCCGATCTCCACCTCGAGGATCTGCTTGTTGGCGTGGGTGCGCGCGAGCAGCTCGCGGCCGATCCGCAGGTTCTCCTCGAGGGTCTCGGCGGAGCCGTCCCACATGTGGGAGTTGAAGATCGGGTCGCGCCCGGCCTTCACCTCCGCCTCGGAGGCGTCCAGCAGGGGCAGGACGAAGCCCTCGAGCTTGTCCTGGGGGCAGTGGTCCGTGTGCAGGGCGATGTTCACGGAGTACTTCTTGGCGACCTCGCGCGCGAACGCGGCGAAGGCCAGCGAGCCGGCGACCATGTCCTTCACGGAGGAGCCGGAGAAGTAGGCGGCGCCGCCGGTGGAGACCTGGATGATGCCGTCCGAGCCGGCCTCGGCGAAGCCGCGGATGGCGGCGTTCAGGGTCTGGGAGCTGGTGACGTTGATCGCCGGGTAGGCGAAGGCGCCGTTCTTGGCGGCGTCGATCATCTCGGCGTACTTCTCCGGGGATGCGATGGGCATGCTGCAGCTCCTAGGCGTCGTCGACTCGGGCAGGCGGGGGGAGCGCGGCGAGCGCGACACCCTCGGGCTCATCCTATCCGCGCGGCCGGACCCGCCCCAGGGTCCCGGACCCGACGGCGACGCCGGCCTGGGCACGACCCCGCCGTTGGCTTAGGGTGAGCGGCGTCACATTCGCATCCGAGAGACCGGAGACCGCCATGGCCCCCGCCC
>NZ_JABFAY010000012.1:50622-69402 GCF_017168495.1 Micrococcus sp. KRD096
CTCCCGCCCCCTCGCCCTGGCCGCCGCCCTGGCTGTCGTCGCCGGGTTCGGCGCGCCACACGCGGCCCTGGCCCAGGAGTCCGCCCCTGCCCCGGACGCGCCGGAGGTGAGCTCCGCCGTCGAGGACCTCTCGCAGCCGGCCACGGCGGCCGAGGACGCCCGCTGGAACGCGGCCCGGGACACCCTGGCGGCCGCCTCGGCCGACGACCCCTTCTACCTGCCGCCCACCGTCGTGCCCGCGACCCCCGGCGCCCTGATCCGCACCGAGCCCACCGCCTTCTACCTGGACCCGGTGCGGCTGGTCCAGGTGCCGGCGCACGCCACGCGCATCATGTACGCCTCGCAGGACGCCCAGGGCCGACCCATCGCCGTGACCGGCACCGTGCTGACCCCCACCGCCCCGTGGACGGGCGGCGGCGAGCGCCCCGTGATCAGCTACGCAGTGGGGACCCAGGGGGCGGCGGACCGCTGCGCCCCGTCCCGCACCCTCTCCACCGGCGTGCAGTACGAGGGCGTCGGGATCACGTCCCTGCTGAGCCGCGGCCACGCCGTGGTCGTCACCGACTACGAGGGCCTGGGCACCCCGGGCACGCACACCTACATGGTCCGGGAGGCCCAGGCGCACGCCGTCCTCGACGCGGTGCGCGCGGCCGCCCAGGTGTCGGGGTCGGGCGTCACCGCGACCGCGCCGGTCGCGCTCGCGGGCTACTCACAGGGCGGCGGGGCGGCCGCGGCCGCCGCCGAGCTCGCGCCCGACTACGCCCCGGAGCTGGACCTCAAGGGCGCCTACGCGGGCGCCCCGCCGGCCGACCTCGTGCAGGTCGCGGGCCGGATCGACGGCGGTCTCTACGCGGCCTTCCTGCTCTACGCGATGGCCGGGCAGCTCGCCGCGTACGACGTGGACCCGGCCACGCATCTCAACGAGACCGGCCTGACGGCCCTCGCCGGCGCGGCCGAGACCTGCATGGTGGGCAGCCTCGCCTACGCGCACCTCGACTCCGCCACACTGACCCACACGGGGCAGGACTTCCCTGAGCTCGTCCGCTCCGATGCCGAGCTGGCCGGGATCCTCGCCGAGCAGCGGATCGGCGCACCGGGCCGCCGTCCGGATGTGCCGGTGATGATCGCGCACTCCGTCACGGACGACGTCATCCCGTACCGCACCGGCCGCGACCTGGGCCGCCGCTGGTGCGCGGAGGGCGCGCGGGTGCGTTTCGACCCGCTCCTCACCCCGACCCACGTGGGCGGCCACGTGGCCTCGCTGCCGCGGATGGGGGCGTTCCTGGACGCGACCCTCGCCGACCGCTGGACCGCCGACTCGTGCGGGTGGTTCTGAGCCTCGGCTAGCGTCGGGGCCAGGACCGTCCCGCCCACCGAAGGAGCAGTCATGCGCGCCGAGCAGGTCACCGATCCCATCGCCTACCACGGCGAGGGCCCCGTCTGGGCCGCCTCGTGGGGCAGCGCCGCCGAGGGCGTGACCGCCGGCGGCGGCCTGCGCTGGGTGGACATGCTCGCCGGGGACGTCCTGTCCCTGCGCGCCGACGGCACGGTGGACCGCACGCACGTCGGCGACGTGGCCGCCGCGCTGCGCCCGCGTGCGGGGGGTGGCGCCGTCGTCGCGGTGGAGCGGGGCTTCGCCCTGATCTCGCCCGAGGGCGAGCTGACGACGCTGCCTGAGCTGTGGGGCGCGGACGCCGGGATCCGGATGAACGAGGGCGGCTGCGACCCGGACGGCCGGTTCCACTGCGGCACCATGGCGTACGCCAAGACCCCCGGCGCCGCGAACCTCTACCGGCTCGCCCCCGGACCCGACGGCGGCGCCGGCGAGGTGGACGTCGTGCTGACCGGCGCGACGACGTCCAACGGCCTGGAGTGGAGCCCGGACGGCACGCTGGCCTACTACAACGACACCCCCACGCGGCAGGTGGCCGTGTTCGACTACTCCCGCGAGGAGGGCCTGACGAATCGGCGCGTGCTCGTGGACGTGCTCAACGGCGAGGGCAAGCCGGACGGGCTCACCGTGGACGCCGAGGGCGGGATCTGGGTGGCCGTGATCAGCCACGGGCAGATCCACCGGTACACGCCCGAGGGGACGCTCGACGAGGTGGTCGAGGTGCCCGTGCAGAAGACCACGGCGTGCACCTTCGGCGGCGACGACCTCGGCACCCTCTACATCACCACCTCCTGGGAGAACCTGGAGCGCGGCGAGGACCCGCTGGCCGGGGCCCTGTTCGCCGTCCGCCCGGGGGTGACGGGCCTGCCGGCCCGCCCCTTCGCGGGCTGACGCCGTCACGCCGCACGTCATCGGCGGCGCGGTCCTGCGCCACCCTGCGCCATCCTGCGCCGTCCTGCGCCGTCCTGCGCCGCGAGCCAGACGAATCTGCGGTCCAGAGGCTCCTTTCAGCGCGGAATCGTCTGGCTCGCGCCGGACTCAGGGGACGGCCGCGTGCTGCCGGATCCACGCGTGCATCGCGATGCCGGCGGCCACGCCCGCGTTGATCGAGCGGGTGGAGCCGTACTGCGCGATGGACAGCACCGCGCTCGACGCCGCCCGCACCTCCGCCGAGAGCCCCGGCCCCTCCTGACCGAAGACGAGCACGCAGGCACGCGGGAAGTCGAAGGTCTCCACCGGCACCGACTCGGGGAACAGGTCCACGCCGAGCACGGGCAGCCCCTGCCCCGCCGCCCACCCGGTGAACGCCGCCACCGTCTCGTGGTGGCGCACGTGCAGGTAGCGGTCGGTGACCATGGCGCCGCGCCGGTTCCAGCGGCGCCGCCCGATGATGTGCACCCCGGCGGCGTTGAACGCGTTGGCGGTGCGCACGACGGTGCCGATGTTCAGGTCGTGCTGCCAGTTCTCGATGGCCACGTGGAACGGGTGGCGCCGCGCGTCGAGGTCCGCGACGATCGCCTCGAGGCTCCAGTAGCGGTAGCGGTCGAGCACGTTGCGGCGGTCGCCGTGCGCGAGCAGCTCCGGGTCGTAGCGGGGGTCCTCCGGCCACGGGCCGGTCCACGGGCCGACGCCGACCTCGCGGGGCGCGGCGCCGTCCTCGGCCGGCGCGGGCTCTCTCAGCGGCCGGCCTCGGACCGGTCGACGGCGGCCCACGCGGCCCCGGCGGACACCGCGGCCACGGAGAGCACCGCCGGCCACGCACCGATCTTCTTGGCCAGCGGGTGGGAGGCGCCGAAGCCGCCGAGGTACAGGGCGGCCAGGCCCCCGGCGACGGCCGGCCCCCGCGTGGCCAACCACGTCCGGCCGGCATACAGGCCGGCGGCGGCCAGCACGACACCGCCGAGCGGCCGGATGCCGGTCTCACGGGCAGTCAGGTAGCCGCCGATCAGACCGAATGCGGTGACCGGGGCCGTGGAGACGGCGTGGGCGGGGAGCAGGGTCTTGCCGTCGCGGACGACGGGCGGGGCATGACGCGGAGTCTTCATGGCGCCACCGTAGCGCGCGCATCCTGGAATCCGCCGGGGGCCGCCGTCGGGGAGAATGTCCGGGTGAGCATGATCGACAACGCCGTGTACGTGGACGGGCGGCGCGTCCACGCCCCCTCCACCCTCGAGGACACCTGGGAGGAGTGCGAGCGCACCGGCGGCATGGCCTGGCTGGGCCTGTACCGCCCGGACGTGGCCGAGCTCCAAGCGGTCGCGGAGGAGCTGCGCCTGCACCCGCTCGCCGTCGAGGACGCCCTCGCCGGAGGCGAGCGCGCCAAGCTGGACCGCTACGGCGAGGACTCGTTCATGGTCCTGCACCCGGCCCGCTACGTCGACCGCACCGAGACCGTGGAGTTCGGCGAGCTGAGCGTCTTCACCGGTGAGCACTACGTGGTGACGGTGCGTCACGCGGAGGAGCCGGACCTGGCCGCCGTGCGACGGTCCCTGGAGACGGAGGGCCGCGAGCGCCTCGCGATGGGGCCGTGGCAGGTCACCCTGGAGATCCTGGACCGGGTCGTGGACGACTACTTCCCGGTGGCCGACGGCCTCGAACAGGACATCGCGGAGATCGAGGACCAGGTCTTCGCCGGCGACGGGCACGTCTCCCGGCGCATCTACGAGCTCTCCCGCGAGGTGCTGAACTTCCAGCACGCCATCCGCGCGCTGCCGTCCATCGTGGAGCAGCTCCAGGAGGAGGTGCGCACCCGCCTGCATGAGGACACCCGCCGCCTCGACGCCGACGGCCTGCCCCGGCGCGACGACGCCCACGCCTGGGAGGACGAGGAGCTCAGCGATCAGGCGCGCCTCGAGGTGGAGAACCTGCGCCGCCTGCGCGACGTCCACGACCACGCCGTCCAGATCAACGAGCGCGTGATGACCATGCGCCAGATGCTCAACAACGCCCTCGAGCTGGACTCGACGCTGGCGTCGAAGCGGCTGGCCGAGCAGTCGATCGCCCAGAACGAACAGGTCAAGCAGATCTCGTCCTGGGCGGCGATCATCTTCGCGCCGCAGCTGGTGGGCTCGGTCTACGGCATGAACTTCGACGGCATGCCCGAGCTGCACTGGGCGTTCGGCTACCCGTTCGCCCTGGGACTCATGCTGGCGGTGGCCCTCACGCTGTTCGTGCTGTTCAAGCGCGCGGACTGGCTCTAGGCGGGCGGCGCGGGGCCGGCCGAGGCTCAGTCGAGGCCGAGCTCGTCCTTGCCGAACGCGTACAGGTACGGCACCCCCGCCTCCTCGGCCACGCGCTCGGCGGCCCCGGTCGCACGGTCCACGATCACGGCCACGGCCTGGACGTCGCCGCCGGCGTTGCGCACGCCCTCGACGGCGGTCAGCGCGGAGCCGCCCGTCGTCGAGGTGTCCTCCAGCACGACGACGCGGCGACCGTCCACGCCCGGGCCCTCCACCTGCCGGCCCATGCCGTACGACTTCTGCGCCTTGCGCACCACGAAGGCGTCGAGCGCGCGGCCTGCGGCGCCGGCCTGGTGCATCATCGCGGTGGCCACGGGGTCCGCACCCATGGTCAGCCCGCCCACCGCGTCGCACCCGATCCCGTTCTCCTCGAGCAGGCGCAGCATCACGCGGCCGATCAGCGGGGCGGCCTCGTGGTGCAGGGTGACCCGACGCAGGTCCACGTAGTAGTCCGCCTCCTTGCCGGAGGACAGGGTCACCCGGCCGTGCACCACAGCCAGATCCTGGATGAGCTGCTTGAGCCGCTCGCGGTCCTGCTCGGGCGTGGGGACGGTGGGGGTCTGCGCGTCGGTCATGCCGCCCATGCTAGTGCGGGCCCGACCGCCCCTGCCGCTTCCGTCCCGGACTGGCTAGGCTCAGGCCATGAGCGAGATCCAGCACGACGACGCCGTCCAGCATCCCTCCGGCCTGCCCCTGGCGCACTGGCTCACCCTCACCGAGGGCCTGATCGCGGCGCGCGTGGCCGAGAGCCTCGAGGAGCACGGCCTCACCCGCGCCCAGTGGCAGTTTCTGAACACCCTCACGGTGGCCCCGCAGTCCCGTGCCGAGCTCGAGGCCGGCTTCGAGGAGGAGCAGCGCGGCGCGGTGTCCGGTCAGATCGAGGAGCTGGTCGAGTCCCACTGGGTGACGGTCGAGGGCGACCTCTACACCCTCACCGCCACGGGCCGCACCGCGGGCGCCCGCGTCGGCGAGGCGGTCGAGGCCCTGCGTGCCGAGGCGACGGCGGACGTCCCGCGGGACCAGATCGACGACGCCGTCCGCGTCCTGCGCCGCATCGCCCGCAACCTGGGGCACCCGGACGCGTGAGCCGCCGTCGCCGGTCGCCCCTGTCCCCGTGCGCGGCGCCGGTCCTACGCTGACCGGCATGCGTGAACTCCAGCAGCGGATCATCGCCGAGCAGTGCGTCCTCCCTGAGATCGACCCCGCGGCCGAAGTCGAACGGCGCGTGGCCTTCCTCGCCGACTACCTCGCGGCCACGGGCGCGTCCGGCTTCGTCCTGGGCATCTCCGGCGGCGTGGACTCCACCGTGGGCGGCCGGCTGGCCCAGCTCGCCGTCGAGCGTCGCCGCGCCCAGCTCGGCGTCACGGACGCCGTCGCCCTGGGCGGCCCCGACACCACTCCGCCGGGTGAGGCGGGGGTGGGCGCCGACGTCGTGCCCTCCCGCGAGAACCCCCGGTTCACCGCCGTGCGCCTGCCCTACAAGGTGCAGCACGACGAGGCGGATGCCCGGGCGGCCATGGACTTCGTGGGTGCGGATCAGGACGTCACCCTGAACATCGCGGAGGCCGTGCAGGGTCTGGCCGCCGCCTTCGCTGAGGCCGTGGGGGAGCCGATCTCGGACTACAACCAGGGCAACGTGAAGGCCCGCATCCGCATGACGGCCCAGTACGCGGTGGCCGGCGCCCACGGGCAGCTGGTGATCGGCACGGACCACGCGGCCGAGGCCGTCACCGGGTTCTACACGAAGTTCGGCGACGGCGGCGCGGACGTCCTGCCGCTGGCCGGCCTGAACAAGCGGCAGGTGCGGGCGCTGGGCCGCGAACTCGGAGCCCCCGAGCCCCTGTGGAACAAGGTGCCCACCGCGGACCTGCTGGACGGCACGCCGGGCCAGACGGACGAGGCCGAACTCGGGATGACGTACGAGGACATCGACGACTACCTCGAGGGCAAGGACGTCCCGACCGAGGTCGCGGAGAAGCTCGAGGGCATCTGGCTCCGCAGCCGCCACAAGCGCACCACGCCGGTGACGATCCACGACGACTGGTGGCGCTGAGGCGCCGATCCCACGGTGTCCGCGCCCTTCGATAGCCTGGCCGGGTGAAGATCGCCACCTGGAACGTCAACTCCCTCCGTGCCCGCGCCGACCGCGTCGAGGCCTTCCTCGAGCGCCATGACATCGACGTCCTGGCCATCCAGGAGACCAAGTGCCGGGACGAGAACTTCCCGTGGGAGCTCTTCGAGCGCGCCGGCTACGAGGTGGTCCACAACGGCACCTCGCAGTGGAACGGCGTGGCCATCGCCTCCCGCGTCGGCCTGAGCGACGTGCAGCGCGGCTTCCCCGGCCAGCCGCACTTCGGCAAGGGCGGCGTGGACCCGCAGGAGGAGTCCCGTGCCATCGGGGCGACCGTGGGCGCCGAGGCGGCCGACGGCGTCGCCCCGGTCCGCCTGTGGAGCCTCTACGTGCCCAACGGGCGCGGCCTGGAGAACGAGCACATGGGCTACAAGCTCGAGTGGCTGCGCGTGCTCCAGGAGCACGCGGCCGAGCGCCTCGCCGAGGACCCGGACACCCGGCTCGCCCTGGCCGGCGACTGGAACATCGCTCCGCAGGACGAGGACGTGTGGGACATCGAGCTGTTCCAGCGCGAGGGCTACACGCACGTCTCCCCGGCCGAGCGCGCGGCGTTCCACGCGTTCGAGGACGCCGGGCTGGTGGACGTGGTGCGCCCGCGCCACCCCGGCCCCGGCGTGTACACGTACTGGGACTACACGGGCCTGGCCTTCCCCAAGAAGAAGGGCATGCGCATCGACTTCCAGCTGTGCTCCCCCGCCCTCGCACGGACGGTCACGGACGCCTGGATCGACCGCGAGGAGCGCAAGGGCAAGGGCGCCTCGGACCACGCGCCCGTGGTCGTCGAGCTGGGCTGAACCACGGACGAGCCCGCGATGACCCACGACGACGGCGGCCCGCCCCCGGGTGTCGCGCGCGGCACCGCGCACCTGCGCGTCTTCCAGCCGCTGGCCGCGTTCCCGGACGCGGTCCAGGCGCGGCTGATCGCCGGCGGCCACCGCACCCGTGCCGAGGTCGAGGCCGAGGCGGCCGAACGGGCCCGGCGTCGCCTGGCCCGGCCCGTGGCCGACCCGTTCCCGGAACCCGGTGAGGACGACCTGGTGCGGGTCCTCCAGGACGAGCACCGCTCCGCCTTCTACTGCCCGGACGAGCGGGGCCTGCGCGCCGAGATGGCCGCGGCCATGCTCGAGGAGACGATGCTGCCGCGGCTGCACGAGGCCGCCATCCCGCCGGCGGCGCGCGCCATGAACCGCGGCCGCGCGCTCGTGGCGCTCGAGGACGAGTGGGGCCTCTCCCCCGACCCGGACGCGGCGGGCCAGGACCCGCAGGACGAGGGCGGCGCGCCGGAGCACCACCGCGTGCAGACGCGCACGGCCACGTGGGGTGTGCCGCACGGCTGGCTCACGGTGTTCGACCCCGAGGAGCCGGTGAAGCGCCTCGTGGACGGCGAGCGCACGGCGTACCGGCGCGCCCCGATCGTGGCCGCCCGGGAGCGGGCCGGGCACGCGGCGGCGGTGCTCGCGCGGCACGCCCCGGATGCGGAGCTGATCGGCGAGCTCACGGTGATGGTGGAGTGGCTCGGCGCGTTCCACCCCGACTCGTGGATCGAGCTGGACTACGGCGGCCTCACGCGGCACGTGTGGCCGGACGACTCCGTCTTCGACCTGTGGACGCTCATCGACGCGCTCGAGGAGGGCGACGAGGCGACCGCCGGCGTCGCACAGGAACGACTGAACCGCCGCTGGGCCGCCGTCGGGATGCTGGCCCGGCTGACCTGAGCCGGCCGTTGCGTCCGACCGCGCCGGGCGCCCGAGACGCACACCACGCCGCCGACGCCGCTCACGCGGGGCGCGCGCTCCCGCGTCGGGCCTAGGGTGGATCCCATGACCACGCAGCGCCTGAGCACCCCGCCCTCGGAAGCCCGGAACCGGCCCGTCACCCCGTGGTGGGTGGACGCCGTGATCTACCAGGTGTACCCGCGCTCCTTCGCGGACGCGGACGGGGACGGCATGGGCGACCTGCGCGGCGTCACCTCGCGCCTCGACTACCTGGCCCAGCTCGGCGTGGACGCGATCTGGCTCTCGCCCTTCTACCTCTCCCCGCAGCACGACGCCGGCTACGACGTCGCGGACTACCGCGCCGTGGACCCGCGGTTCGGCACGCTCGCGGACGCGGACGAGATGATCGCCGCCGCGCACGAGGCCGGCATCCGCGTGGTCGTGGACCTCGTGCCGAACCACACCTCGTCCGAGCACGCGTGGTTCCAGGCCGCCCTGGCCGCCGCCCCCGGCTCCCCCGAGCGCGCCCGCTACCACTTCGCCGAGGGCCGCGGCGAGCACGGCGAGCTGCCCCCCAACAACTGGGAGTCCACGTTCGGCGGCGGGGCCTGGACCCGTGTGACCGAGGCGGACGGCACCCCGGGCCAGTGGTACCTGCACCTGTTCGACACCACGCAGCCGGACCTGAACTGGGAGAACGAGGAGGTGCGCGAGGAGTTCCGCTCCATCCTGCGGTTCTGGCTGGACCGCGGCGTGGACGGCTTCCGGGTGGACGTGGCCCACGGGCTCATCAAGCAGCCCGGCTACCCGGACGCCGAGCACTCCCGCATGGGCATGGTCACGGACGCGGGCGAGGACGCCGACCCCACGTTCGACCCGGACACCTTCGAGCCGCTCACCCCGTTCATGGACCAGGACCGCGTCCACGAGGTCTACCGGGACTGGCGGCGGGTCCTGGACTCCTACGACCACGAGCCGATGATGGTGGCCGAGGCGTGGGTGGCCCCGCTCTCGCGGATGTTCCGGTACGTCCGCCCCGGCGAGATGCACCAGACCTTCAACTTCACCTACCTCATGGCCGGCTGGGACGCCGCCTCGCTGACCCACGCGATCGACCGGTCCTTCGAGCAGGCCGGCCGGGTCGGCGCCCCGAACACCTGGGTGCTCTCGAACCACGACACGGTGCGCCACGCCTCCCGCTACGGCCTCGCCGACCCGAGCTCCTACCCCGCCGGCATCACGGCCGAGGACGAGCAGCCGGACGAGGCGGTCGGTCGCCGTCGGGCCCGCGCCGCCGCGATGGTGGAGCTGGGCCTGCCCGGCTCCGCGTACATCTACCAGGGCGACGAGCTGGGCCTGCCCGAGCACACCACCCTCGCCGCCGAGCATCGCCAGGACCCGTACTTCTTCCGCACGGACGGCAAGGAGCCCGGCCGCGACGGCTGCCGCATCCCTCTGCCGTGGGCCGCGGACGAGCCGTCCTACGGCTTCTCGACCCCCGCGGACGACGACGGCCCCGCGTCCGCCGCCGAGGGCGTCGCCGCGCCGTGGCTGCCCCAGCCCGCGTCCTTCCGGGCGCTGGCGGCGGACCGGCAGGTCGGCGTCGAGGGCTCCGTGTTCGAGCTGTACCGGCGTCTGCTGCAGATCCGCGGCGAGCTCGACCTGGGCACGGGCACGTTCGCGTGGTCCGAGCACCACGACCCCGCACGCGGGGTGCTGGCGTTCACGGTCACCTCGGGCGGTGGCCGGCACCTGGGCTCGGGCGAGCCGATCCCGGCGCGCACCGTGCTCGTGATGGCGAACCTGTCGACCGATCCCGTCGACCTGCCCGCGGGCCATTCCCGGGCCCTGTTCTCCCTCGAGGAGGCAGAGGCCGTGCAGGACGGGCAGCTCGCGCACGACGCCGCCGCGTGGCTGCTCATGGACTGAGCCGGGCACGCCCCGGGACCCGCCGGGGCGCCACAGATCTTCCGCGAGGAATCAGCGGTGGCCGAGGCCACATCATCCGGCACGGTCGGATGAACTCGACGTAACGTCCACGATGACTCGCATCACACCGGACAAAGTGGCATGAACGCTGTGTCACGAGTCACCATGGCGTGTCCTGATCCACCCCCTTCGAGCGGAGACTTCACGTGAGCACCTCCCCCTCCGGCTCCCGCGTCGCCGAGCCCGACGCGGCCACCACGGACCGCGGGCAGCTGCACCGCGGCCTGAGCCAGCGGCACATCATGTTCATCGCCCTGGGCACGGCGGTGGGCACCGGCCTCTTCTACGGCTCGGCCGGCGGCATCCAGGCCGCCGGGCCGGGCGTGATCCTGTCCTTCCTCGTCGCCGGCGCCGCCGTGTTCCTCGTGATGCGCGCCCTCGGCGAGATGACGCTCCGTGAGCCCGTCTCCGGCTCCTTCGCCGCCTATGCCTCCCGTTATCTCGGCCCCTTCGCCGGCTACGTGACCGGCTGGACCTTCGTCTTCGAGCTGGCCGTCGTGATCATCGCGGACACCGCCGCCATCACCACGTACATGGCGTTCTGGTTCCCGGGGGTCCCGGCCTGGGCCTGGGTCGCCGCCACGATCCTCGTGGTCGGCCTGATCAACTTCACGCACGTCGGGAACTTCGGCGAGGCCGAGTTCTGGCTGACGCTCGTGAAGGTCGGGGCCATCGTGGCGATGATCTTCGGCGGTGTGATCCTGCTCTTCACCGGCGCCTCCACCGCGGACGGCACCCAAGCCAGCCTGGCGAACCTCGTGGACCACGGCGGATTCCTGCCGCACGGCATCCTGGGCGTGCTGACCGCGCTCACCATCGTGACGTTCTCCTTCGGCGGCATCGAGACCCTCGGCGTGGCCGCGGGCGAGGCCAAGAACCCGGAGAAGGTGCTGCCCAAGGCCATCAACACGGTGCCGATCCGCATCCTGTTGTTCTACGTGCTGACGATGGCGGTCATCATGGCCCTCGTCCCCTGGAACCAGGTGGACGGCAAGGCCAGCCCGTTCGTGCAGATCTTCGAGGGCCTCGGCGTCCCCTTCGCCCCGCACCTGCTGAACTTCGTGGTGCTCACGGCCGCCGTCTCCGCGATCAACGCCTGCATCTACGCGTCCGGTCGCCTGCTCTACGCGATGGCCCACGACGGCCAGGCGCCCCAGGCCTTCACCCACACCAACCGCGGCGGCGTGCCGTGGCTGTCCGTGGCCGTGATGCTGGGCGTGATGGTGCTCGGCGCGGTGCTGATCACCGTGGACCCGAACGCCTTCAGCCTGGTGGCCGGCGTCGCCTCGTTCGCCGTGGTGCTGACCTGGGCCATGATCTTCCTGTCCCACCGCGCCATGCGCAGGCGCGTCGCGGAGCAGGGCGCGGAGCCGTCCCCCTTCCCCATGCCGCTGGGCGGCGTCGGCACCTACCTGGGCCTGGCGTTCGTGGCCACCGTGGTGATCACCATGGCCACCATCCCGGATTCGCGCCAGGCGCTCATCATCGGTCTCGTGTGGGTCGCGGTCCTGACCCTCGCCTGGTTCGTCACGGGCACCCGTACGTCGGCCGCGGCCCACAACCGCACCGGCACCCTGCCGGTGGTCCGCACCCGCCAGTCCCACGAGGACTGACCCCCACGACGACGACGGCCCCTGTCCCGCGCGGGACAGGGGCCGTTCTCGTCGGGGCCGGGAGGGCGCCCGGGGGCGGACGTCAGTGCTCGTGGCGGCGCAGCCGGGGGCGGCGAGGCCCGGCCGAGGCCGGGACGCCGGCGGCCGCATCGGCGATCCGCTGCTGGTGGTCCCGGCTGAGCGAGGCCCACCACTGCGAGGCCGCCACGGGGCCGGCGTCGACCACCTCGTCGTCGTCGGACTCGAGGCCCAGGCGGTCCTTGATGGAGGCCAGCATGGCCTTGCGGCGCACCGCCTCCACCCGCGCCACGGAGTAGCCGAGCGAGCGGAACGTGGCCAGGCAGATCAGCAGCATCAGCACGGAGAACGGCAGGCCGATCGTGATGGCCAGGACCTGGATCGCGGACAGGCCGCCGGCGGCCAGCAGGGCCGCGGCCATGAGCGAGGTGGCGATGGCGAAGAAGATCTTCACCGTGGCCTTCGGGTTCACGTCGCCGCCCGTGGCGAGCATGCCCATCACGAGCGAGCCCGAGTCGGCGGAGGTGATGAAGAAGATGCCCGAGAGGATGATGGCGCCGACCACGAGCATCATGCCCGCGGGCAGCTGCTCGAGCACCTGGAACAGCGCGGTGTTCGAGTCGATGGCGCCGTCCGCGCCCACCACGGAGGTGTACCCGGCCGGGCGGGTGGTCTCGAGGAAGATCGCGGTGCCGCCCAGGATGCCGAACCAGACCACGCAGACCAGGGTGGGCACCAGCAGCACGCCGGCGATGAACTCGCGCACGGTGCGACCGCGCGAGATGCGGGCGATGAAGATGCCGACGAACGGCGTCCAGGACATCCACCAGCCCCAGTAGTACGCGCTCCAGCCGGCCTGCCACGCGTCGCCCTCGGCGCCGTAGAACGCGGAGACGTTGAGCGAGTTCGCGAAGAAGTACTGCATGTAGGAGCCGAGGGACTGCACCATCTCCTTG
Source organism: Micrococcus sp. KRD096 (assembly GCF_017168495.1). Classification (NCBI taxonomy): domain Bacteria; kingdom Bacillati; phylum Actinomycetota; class Actinomycetes; order Micrococcales; family Micrococcaceae; genus Micrococcus; species Micrococcus sp. KRD096. The sequence goes on from NZ_JABFAY010000012.1 coordinate 63,677, forward strand.
AACAGGAACGCGGTGGGTCCCACGATCGCGATGAACAGCAGCAGGCCGGCGGCCAGGATCAGGTTGGTGTTGGACAGCCACTTCATGCCGCGCTCCACGCCGGAGACCACGGTGTAGAGCACCACGCAGGTGACCGCGCCGATCATGACGTACTCGAGCCAGGGGCTGTCCTCGGGCACGATGCCCAGCGCGCGCAGGCCCGCGGACATCTGGGTGACCCCGAGGCCCAGCGAGGTGGCCACGCCGAAGACGGTGCCGATGAGGGCGATGTTGTCGATCAGGTGGCCCCAGCCGCCGCGCACGCGGCGCTCGCCGATCAGCGGCTCGAAGGCCCAGCGCAGCGCGAGGGGACGGCCACGCCGGTGGATGGCCAGCGCGACCGCCACGCCCACCACCGCGTAGATCGCCCAGGGCTGCAGGCCCCAGTGCAGGAACGTGGTGGCCAGCGCCGACTGGGCGGCCTCCGCCTGGGTGGGGTTGGCGGCCGCCACGTCGGGCCGCGGATCGGTGAAGTGCATGAGCGGCTCGGTCATGCCGAAGAACACGAGGCCGATGCCCATGCCCGCCGCGAAGAGCAGGGAGAACCAGGACAGCGTGGAGAACTCGGGCTTCTCATCGGGCTTGCCGAGCGTGATCTGCCCCTTCCGGGAGAACGCGAGGTAGCCGCAGAACAGCACGAAGAACAGGGCGACGAGGGCGTACCACCACGAGAAGTTCGTGATGATGGCCTGCTGGACCAGGCCGATGCCCACGGTCATCTGCTCGGGGGCGAGTAGTGTGGCCACCACGAAGGAGAGCACGATGACCGCGGAGGGCCAGAACACCCACGGCAGCAGGACGCGGTCGCGGGCGGCCGCGGCGGAGGTGGCAGGGGCGACGCCGGCGTCGGGGGCGGTCGCCGAGGACGGGTGGTTCCCGGGTTGCTCGGGGATCTTGGGCTCGGTCGAGGGCGGTGTCGGATCGCTCATCCTCCCGACCCTACGTGGTCCCGCGCGCCGGCTCCCTGCCTGAGACGCGGCCGAGTGGACGGTCTCACCCGGCGGGGTGACCGCGCCCACGGCCCCGGCGCGGGCGCCCCCTGGTGAGGCGTGGGCGGCCTCACTAGGGTGTGGGGCACCACGACGACGGCGGCGCCGGACGGGCCCGCCCGCGAGAGGAAGGACCGCACCATGACCGACGTCCCCTTCGAGGACCGCGAGGACGAACGAGAGCTCGAGACGGACCTGCTCGCCGATCCCAACGCCGCCGGCGACCCCGCGCCGCAGGACGGCCGCGACGGCCAGCCCGTGCGCGGCGGCTCGGACGACCCGCAGCACTGGGCCGGGGAGGGACGTGCCCCGGACTCCCTGCGCAATGCGGAGTCCGCCGCCATGCACATCGAGGAGGACGCCCAGGACCGCACGCGTGCGGACGAGGGCGACGTCGAGATCCTGTGAACGCCCCTCAGCCCCGGTCGGGGACGAGGCCGGTGCGCAGGAGGGTGAGTGCCTCGTCCTGCCCGAGGAGCGGCTGACGCATCTCGTCGCGGAGGAAGTCGAGCATCGCCGCGGCCAGCGCCGGCTCTTCGGAGGCGATCGCGTCCGTCGCGATCGCGGCGTGGAAGTCGAGGGCGAACGCGGCCGTGGCGGTCTCGGCGATGCAGCTGTGGGTGGAGACGCCGCACAGCAGGAGCCGATCCACCCCGCGGCTCCGCAGCTCGGCCGCCAGTCCGGTGCCGTGGAAGGCGGAGTCCCGGGTCTTCACGACCTCGACGGCGTCCGGGGCGGCCGCCGCGACCCCGTCGAGCAGAGCGGCCTGCCGGGTGCCCGGGAAGGCGAAGCCCTCGCCGTCGGCCAGCATGTTCAACGTCCACGTGGAGCGGTCCCGCGCGTGCTCGGTCCGCACCAGGAAGACGGGACGGCCGGCCTCGTGCGCGGCCCGGAGCAGTTCCACGACCGCCGCCGTCAGCTCGGCCTGACGGGCGGCCAGCGCGGGATGCTCGAAGTAGCTGTGCTGGACGTCGATCACCACGAGCGCGGTCTCGCCACCGGTCGCGCGGGCGGAGGAGGAATCGGGCATCGACCCAGTGTGCCCACCGCGTCTCCCCCTGTCAGCGGCCCGTCGCCCCGGACGACGAAGGCCCCCCGCGTCTGCGGGGGGCCTTCTCGAAGTGGTGGCTCCGACCGGCGTCGATCCGGTGACCTTACGATTTTCAGTCGTACGCTCTACCAACTGAGCTACAGAGCCCGGCGACCTTCGTCACCAGGACCATGCGTCACCGGACTCCGTTTCCGAATGCCGGTGATCGGACGATCCGAGCGACCCTGACGGGACTTGAACCCGCGACCTCCGCCGTGACAGGGCGGCGCGCTAACCAACTGCGCTACAGGGCCATGTTCTGTTGTTCTCGCCGCTTTCGCAACGAGTGGAAACTCTAGCAGAGCCTCCGAGCGTCGTGCAAATCCACGCTCCACGTGCCGTTCCGGCTGCCGAGGGCGGCCGTTCTGCGTACCCCCAACGGGATTCGAACCCGTGTCGCCGCCGTGAAAGGGCGGTGTCCTAGGCCTCTAGACGATAGGGGCAGGTCCGATGTCGAGATTCCCGAGGTGGACCCTGGGAGTCTATGGTGGCCGCACACCCTCCGGCAAGTCCGGCCGCCGGCCGGCCGCCCTCCGCACCGCGGAGCCCCGCACCCCCAGGAGCCGCCGTGGACCACCGCCCGTCGCCCGAGCAGCCCGCCGCCACGTGGATGAGCGAGCAGGAGTTCGACGACGCCGTCTCCGCGGCCCTCACCCGCATCCCGGACGAGCTGGCCCGGCTGCTGACGAACGTCGTCGTGGTGGTGGAGGACGAGTACGAGCCGCAGCGCTGGGAGGACCCGGCCACCGAGCTGTTCGGCCTCTACGAGGGCGTGCCGCTGACCGAGCGCGCCGAGTTCGCGTGGCAGATGCCGGACCGGATCGTGGTGTTCCGCGGCCCGCTCACCCGCCACTGCACCTCCCGCGCCGAGCTCGAGGACGAGATCACCGTCACCGTCATGCACGAGGTGGGGCATTTCTTCGGCATCTCCGAGGAGCGCCTCCACGAGCTCGGCTGGGGCTGAGCGCCGGTCAGGACCCCGACTGGTCCTGGACCGGGCCGAACGAGGCGCGGCGGCCGAGGCGGACGTCCTCGCGGAACGGGACGACGAGCACCGGACCCTTCGCGTGGTCCGCGACGCCGCGGCTGGTGGAGCCGACGATCGCACCGGCGAAGCCGCCCAGACCGCGCGTGCCCACCACGGTGAGGCGGGCGGTGGCGGTCTGGTCCACCAACACGTCCACGGGGGTGCCGTCCACGAGCTCGGTGAGGACCTCGAGACCGGGGAACTCGGAGCTGATCCACGCGGCGCCGGCCTCGAGACGCTCCCGCAGCTCCCGCTCGCGGGCCTCCTCGTCCAGGCTGACCGCCAGCCACGCGGCATTCGCGCCCAGGGGCGGGACGGCGCACACGAGCTTCAGCGGGGCCTGGCGGAGGCGGGCCTCCTCAGCGGCCTCGAGAGCGGCGGCACGGCCCTGCTCGGAACCGTCGACGCCCACCACGACGGCGGTCCTGTCCCCCGCGCGGCTGGCCTCGACCCCGGCGGGGATGATGGCGACCGGGCAGTGCGCGTGGCCGGGCAGCGCGGCGGCCACCGAGCCGAGCAGGCGGCCCATGAAGCCGCCGCGGCCGCGCGCGCCCGAGACGAGCAGGGAGGCCTCGGCGGAGAGCTCCACGAGGACGCCGGCCGCGTCCCCGATCTCCACACGCAGCTCCGGACGCACCCCGTCGGCGTCGAGCTTGCCGGCGACCTCCTCCAGGAGGGCCTGCACGCCCTCGCGGAGACGGGAGTCGTCCAGGACGGCGCCGCCGGCGTCCGCGCCGTAACCCCAGTACGCGGGGATCGAGTAGGCGGTGACGAGGGTCAGCGGCTCGCCGCGCAGGCCGGCCTCGCGCTGGGCCCAGCGGGCGGCGGAGACGGACTGGTCGGAGCCGTCCACACCCACCAGGACGCCGAGCGGTGCGTCCTCACGGCGGGTGGCGGCGGGCTGGGTCTGGGCGGACATGGCGACCTCCTCGAGTCGGACTCGACGGGCCCCGGGCGGACCCGGCCGAGTGCCTCCAGTCTACGCCTCGGGGCCCGGGACGAGTCCCGTGATCCCGGGCGCGACGCCCGCGGGGAAGCCGCGTGGATCCTCCGCGAGCCGGGCCGGGAAGGCGTCCATGCGCAGGGCACGGGCCAGGCGGTCGCGGGGGTCGGAGCCGGGCGGGGCGTCCCCATGCTCAAGGGGCGGGCCACGGGGGCGTCCGAGGCCGCCACGATGACGTTGCCGCGGCGCCGCCCCTTGAGCATGGGCGGATCCGCGATCACCTCGACGTGCTCGAACGCGGCGACGACGGCGGCCACGTCCGCCCGCACCGACGTCAGGTCCGGCCCGCCGCCCACGTTGAGCACGTACAGCCCGCCGGGGGCGAGGACCCGCGCGGCGGCGCGGGCCGCGTCCAGGCCGGTGAGGCCCGGCGGGGTGATGTGGCGGGCGCCCGTCAGGTCCGTGGGGTCCGGGGCGAAGACGTCGCGGATGATCAGGTCGCGGCTGGCCGGGTGGGCCGTGGCCAGGACCTCGGCGGCGTCGGCCACGCGGATGCGCAGGGCCGGGGCGCGGGGCAGGCCGAAGCGCTCACGCGCGAGGGCGGCCAGGCCGGCGTCGATCTCCACCGCGGTCTGGTGGGAGCCCGGGTACGCGTGGTCCACCCAGCGGGCGAGCGCGCAGCCCGCGCCGCCCAGGTGCAGGGCCCGCAGGGGCGTGGGCTCCGGCCAGTGCGCCCGGACGGCCGCGGCGGCCCAGCGCATGTACTCGAAGGCCATGCGCTCGGGGCGCTCGGGGTCCAGCGGCGAGGACTCGACGCCGTTGACGTAGAGGATGAACGCGCCCGGCTCGAAGGCGTCCTCGCGGATCTCGGCGGTGCCGTGGGTGATCGCGTGGACGCCCGGCTCGATCCCGGCGGGGCCGGCGGCTCCGCCCGCGGCCCGGCCCCGGCGCGCCGACGACCGGCGGCTCACGCCGCACCGCCGTCGTGCGGGAGACGGCGCACCATCAGCTGCTCGTGCAGGCCGGCCCACGGGCCGGTCATCGGTTCCGGCGCCCCCACGGACGCGAAGCCGTGCTTGGCGTAGAACGCGACGGCCCGCGGATTCTCGGCGAGGACGCGCAGCACGGCGGGACGGTCGCCGACGACGGCGTCCAGCAGGCGCGCTCCCAGACCGGTGCCGTACGCCTCGGCCAGGACGTAGAGCACCATGAGCTCCACATCGGGCAGGTCGGCGGGCGATGCGGCCGCGTCGTCTGCGCCCGTCCGGCCCGTCTCCGCCGCCGAGCGAGGCGGGCCCGCGAGCGCCACGCCGAGCAGCCGGCCGCCGTCGTCGGCGACCCAGAGGTCTCGGTCCGATCCGATCAGCGCGGTCCACACGGGCACGTCCTCTGGGATCCGGTCCTCGATCGCGTCCAGGTACGCGGACGGCAGGAGCGCGCCGTAGGCCTCCCGCCACGACCGCGCCTTGACGCGCAGCAGCGCCTCGACGTCCCCGGGGGCGGCGGGGCGCACGGTCACAGACTCAGGCACGGGCTGCTCCTCTGGGCCGCCGGCGCGGCGGCCATGTCTCGAACGAAAGCGCCTCGACACGGCGCCGTTTCTCGAACGAAAGCGTCCGGGGGCAGCGGGGAGGGGGG